>NZ_JARVTA010000017.1:0-87214 GCF_030208915.1 Arthrobacter sp. efr-133-TYG-104 | reverse complement strand
GCTCGACGTTAACGACGTCCATGATGACGCCGCCCTTGAGCATCTCCGCCATACCACGCTTCACACGGCTGCTGCCCGTGACGCTGTTCGCGGCAGAACCGGCTTCGTTGCTTACATCTGGTGTAGACACAAAAACCCCTATGGGTAGATAAACGACCTTCTCACCGGCGGCACGCGCAGCCACATAACCGCTTTCTGTGCACACCGGGTTTTCAGGTCAAGGTGACCAAGTACTAGTAATAGTAGTCCCAGCTAGCTGGGTGCCCGTACATTCATGACAGCAGCGGCAGCGCCTTACGCCGGTGCGGGTCCGTCCGCTTGAGCCATGGCTTGACGCCGCACTGCGGACATCCGCTGGACGATGGTGACGGCACTGGCCAGTGCCAACAACACGAGTGTGGCCAACAAGACAACGGGCGAAAGCCCGAGGCCCGTGAAACCGGCAACCACCAGCACGGAGACCAGCCGCTCAGCGCGTTCAGCGATCCCAACGCTGGCGTGGTAGCCCAAGGATTCTGCCTTGGCACGTGCGTAGGAAACCACCATGCCCACAACGAGGCAGACGACGGCGGCCGCACCGATCGCCGGGTCCGCACCCTTCGTGAAGGACCAGATCGTCAGTCCTGCGAAGATCGCCCCGTCAGCCAGGCGGTCGAGAGTGGAGTCGAGGAAGTTTCCCCAGCCCCCTGAACGCCCCTCCAAACGGGCCATGATGCCGTCCACCACATCGGAGAACGCAAAGAAGGCGATCATCACCGAACCCCACCACAGGTGTCCAAGTGGATAGAGCACCAGCCCACCCACAACCACCCCGGCCGTGCCGACCATGGTGACCGCGTCCGGTGACACTCCGCTTCTAAGAAGCCATCGTGCCAGTGGGGTAAAAAGTGACGTGAAAAAGCCGCGCGCGTGCTTATTCAGCATGCGACTCCCCTGGCCACGCCTCAGCGACCAGCTGGCGAACCTCGTCCAGCGTCTGCGTGATGGCCTTGGTCTGGGCAATGATGGGGAAAAAGTTGCCGTCCCCACCCCACCGCGGAACCACATGTTGATGAAGGTGGGCGGCGATGCCAGCGCCTCCAGTGACGCCTTGGTTCATTCCCAGGTTGAAGCCGCTCGGATTGGAGACCTTGCGCAGCACCCGCATGGCCGTCTGGGTCAAGTCGGCGAACTCCGCCGTCTCTTCTTCTGTGATATCGGTGTAATCCGGCACGTGCCGGTACGGGCATACCAACAGGTGCCCTGGGTTGTATGGGAACAGGTTGAGCACTACGTAGCACGTCTTGCCCCGGTAGACGATGAGTGATTCTTCGTCCGAGCGGGTTGGCCCTACACAGAACGGGCAGTCGTCCTTGTTTTTGAACTGGTCCTGCCCGCCCTTGATGTAGGCCATGCGGTGCGGAGTCCACAAGCGCGCAAAAGCGTCCGGAACGCCAGCCAAGCTGAAGTCATCAGTTACCTCGGCGTCGTGCGGATACTCAATTGCGTCGCCTGTGTACTCCTGCACCGTCTCGTTGTCCGTTCCGTCAGTTCTCGCGGTTCTTGACAGCGTCCACGATCCTGCGGACGGCCTCGGACACGGGAACACCGTTATCCTGGCTGCCATCACGGAAGCGGAAGGACACAGCACCGGCCTCGGCGTCCTCGCCACCGGCGATGAGCACGAAAGGGATCTTGTCCTTGCTGGCAGTGCGGATCTTCTTGGGGAACCTGTCCGAGGAAATATCCACCTCGGCCCGGATGCCGGCCGCTTTCAGCTGCCCGACGACGTCGAACATGTAATCATTGAAGGCCTCCGCAACCGGAATCCCCACCACCTGGACCGGGGCAAGCCACGCCGGGAAGGCGCCGGCGTAGTGCTCGGTGAGGACCCCCATGAAGCGCTCCACGGAACCAAACAGGGCACGGTGGATCATCACAGGGCGCTGACGCGTACCGTCCGCGGCCTGGTATTCCAGTTCAAAGCGCTCCGGAAGGTTGAAGTCGAGCTGGATCGTGGACATCTGCCATGTCCGGCCCAAGGCGTCCTTTGCCTGAACCGAGATCTTCGGGCCGTAGAACGCAGCTCCACCCGGATCCGGCACCAGCTCCAGGCCGGACGCTGTGGCAACCTCCGACAACGTGCGGGTGGCTTCCTCCCATGCGGCGTCGTCGCCCACGAACTTCTCTTCATTCTTGGTGGAGAGCTCCAAGTAGAAGTCGTCCAAGCCATAGTCCTTGAGCAGCCCGAGGACGAAGTTGAGCGTGGTGGTGAGTTCGTCCTTCATCTGTTCGCGGGTGCAGTAGATGTGGGCGTCGTCCTGGGTCATGCCCCGAACACGGGTCAAGCCGTGCACCACGCCGGACTTCTCGTAGCGGTAGACAGAACCGAACTCGAAGAGGCGCAGGGGAAGTTCGCGGTATGACCTGCCACGCGAGCGGAAGATCAAGTTGTGCATGGGGCAGTTCATCGGCTTCAGGTAGTAATCCTGGGCCGGCTTGCGAACGGTGCCGTCCTCATTGAGTTCGGCGTCCACCTGCATCGGCGGGAACATCCCGTCCTTGTACCAGTCCAGGTGGCCCGAAACTTCGTAGAGGTGGCCTTTAGTGATGTGCGGGGTGTAGACGAACTCGTATCCGGCGTCCACGTGGCGTTGGCGGGAGTAATCCTCCATGGCCTTGCGGATAATGCCGCCCTTGGGGTGGAATACCGGAAGGCCCGAACCCAGCTCATCGGGGAACGAGAACAGATCCAATTCCACGCCGAGCTTGCGGTGGTCACGGCGCTCAGCCTCGGCGATGCGTTCCTGGTAGGCCTTCAGCGCTTCCTTGGTAGGCCAGGCGGTGCCGTAAATGCGCTGCAACTGCTGGTTGTTCTGGTTGCCGAGCCAATACGCGGCGGAGGAACGCGTCAGTGCGAACGCATTGGAAATAATTTTGGTGTTCGGCAGGTGCGGCCCGCGGCACAAATCGCACCAAACGCTCTCGCCACTCTTTCGGTCCACGTTGTCGTAGATGGTGATGTCTCCGGCGCCAACCTCAACATTGACCCCTTCTGCAGCGTCTACGGCGTCGTTTTTCTTGCCGAGCAGTTCGAGCTTGTAGGGCTCGTTGGCCATGGCCTCGCGCGCTTCTTCTTCGGTCACGACGCGGCGGACGAACTTCTGGTTCTGGTTGATGATCTTCTGCATCATCTTTTCCAGTTGCCGGAGCTCCTCCGGTGTGAAGGGCTCAGCGACGTCGAAGTCGAAGTAGAAGCCATCCGTGATGTAAGGGCCGATCCCCAGCTTGGCCTCGGGCCGCAACTGCTGGACGGCTTGTGCCATGACGTGGGCCGTGGAGTGGCGGAGGACGTTGAGTCCGTCCGGAGAATCGATGGTGACGCCTTCGACGTCGGCCTCGGCGGGAAGGACCTGGTCAAGGTCTTTCAAGACGCCGTTGACGCGGGCTACAACGACGTCGCGGCGTTCGAAGAAGAGTTCCGCGCCGGTAGTCCCTTCCGTCACCTTTGTCTCTTCGCCATCGACGATGAGGGTGATCTGTTGGGCATCTGACACGGGTGTCTCCTATTCATGGTTGAGGCTTCATAGCTTGTGGCGTACGGGGACCACAGCCAGCCACCGTCAATCGTATCCGCTTCCGTCGAGGCGGCAAAAGCAGCGCGATCCCGGCGTTTCAGCTTCCCAATCCGGTGATGGCCAGGTTCCTGGAGATGCCTTGCAGCGGTCCATCGTGGGTGAATTCATCATCCAAGCCGGCCCCGCTGGGCAGGAGCTCTCCAAAGGGCAATGTTTCCGGGGAACTGAGATCCCACGCTTTGCTGGCACTTATGCTGATTCCCCTGGGGCCGGTCCGGCGGGTGGTTCCGCGGATCAAAAGCAACCTGGTACCGAACAGCAGGGGGCCGGATTCTTCCTGCGCCTCGTGGAAGAAGACAGAATCGACGCAACCGGTGCCATCGTCAATGCTGATGAAGACTACGCGCCTGCCCCCTCTCATCGGCGGGGTTTGGGTAGCGACCCGGACTCCGGCAACCAAAACCTCACTCCCGTTTCGCAAGCCAAGGAGCTTGTCAGCAGTAGTGACCCCGAGCTTGTCCAGCAATGGCTTGTAGCTGCCCATAAGGTGCTCGCTGACATCGACAGCCATTAGATCGAGCTCCGCCCGGACGTTTTCCACCAAGGTGGGCGCAGGTAGTTCCGGGACCAGGTTTTTCAACTCCACATCGCCGAGCGGAAAGGCCAGTTGTCCGTCGATAACATCCCTGGGTTTTTTGGAGGGAGCACTCTGAAGGGACTGCAGGTGCTGGACCAGGTCGGCCCGGTTCGCCACTCCCCCGGAGTCTTTATGCAACGCATCAAAGGCCCCAAGCTGGGCCAGCCTCTTAATGTTTGGCTTGCTGACCCGCGCCCTAGCCCGGAGATCTGCCAGGGAATCGTAGGGCTGCCCCGCCGCGATCCTTCGCAGTTCAGCTCCTGAGAGCCCATAGATACCGTTCAGGCTCAACCGGATTCCCAGCTTGCCGGCGTCCTTGCCTTCCTGGATTTTTTCCACCCGGTATTCAGCCTGGCTGCGGTTAATGTCCAAGGGCAGGATGGGGATCCCCAATCGCCGCGCTTCGGCGACCAGGAGGCGCTTGGGGTACATGCCGGGATCGTGTTCCCACAAGCCGGCCAGAAATGCCTCGGGATGATGGGCCTTGAGCCATGCTGATTGATAGGTGGGCACCGCGAAGGCGGCACCGTGGGCTTTGCAAAAACCAAAGCTGCCGAAGGCCTTCAACGTTGCCCACACTTTGTCCACGACCTCTGGAGGATATTTCTTGATCGCGTCGCGTCGGAACTGCTTCTCGACCTCAGGCTCAAGGATTTCATCGCCCAGGGCTCGCCGGAACTCATCTGCCGTGTCCAGTCCGCACCCTGTCATGATGTGGAAGGTCCTGAGGATCTGTTCGTGGAAGACAGTTACTCCGTGGGTTTCCTGCAGTGCAGGCTTGAGGTCCGGGTGTGGATAGATTTCAGGAGCAAATCCGTGCCTGTGCTCCAAGAAGGGCCGCACCATGTCCGATTTCATGGGCCCGGGCCGGAACAAGGAGATATCGATAATGAGGTCATTGAACTCGCGGGGGGCCATTTTCCCGATGAGCTCCCGCTGCCCTGGAGATTCAATCTGGAAACAGCCCAGCGTGTGGGTACTGCGGATCAGCTCATAAGTAGGTTCGTCGTCGAACGGCACCGCATTGAGCTCGATCCTGCCATCCGGGGCGATATAGTCCGGACCTGAACCGTCAGGGCCCACCGGATGGTTTCCGGCTTCCACAACGTCGGCTTTGGAAGGGTGCAAGCGAATGACCTCCCGGACGGCATAGGCCATGGCGCTTTGCATCCGTACGCCCAGGACATCGAGCTTGAGCATGCCCATGGGATCCATGTCATGTTTGTCGAACTGGCTCATAGGCAGCCCCAACCCGCTTGGTTGCACAGGCGTCCGATCCAACAGCGTGGCGTCTCCCAAAATCACCCCGCACGGGTGCATGGAAATGTGTCTGGGCAACCGGTCCAGCCTCTCGGTGAGGTCCACCAGAAGGTCCAGCTGCTGGTTTTCTTCATGGCCACTGCGTTCCACCCTGCCGGCAAAATCCCTCAGTTCCGGCTTCTCCACCAGTGCTTCACGGAAATGACGGGCCGAAAACCTCCACAGCTGTTTGGCAATTTCCCCGATTTCGCCTTCACCCATCCCCAATGCCATTCCCGCATCCCGCACGGCTCCCCGGGCCCTGTAGCCGTTTTGCATGCTCATCAGGGTGACGCGTTCCTGCCCGAAACGTTCAAAGATCTTCTGATACACGTTGTGCCGTTCGGCACTTTCAACATCGAGGTCGATGTCCGGAAGTGTTGACCGTCGGCTTGACAGGAATCGTTCAAAAATGAGGTCATGCCGGATTGGGTCTACTTGGCTGATATCGATCAGGTAGTTCACCAGGCTCGATGCCCCTGAACCGCGTGCTGCAACCCTGACATCCATGGCGATGATCATCCGCGAGACTTCAGCCACGGTCAGGAAGTACGGGGCGAATCCGAGCTTTCCAATGATCCCCAGCTCATGGTCCAACCGCGAGCGCAGCTGTTCTCTTGCCGGGCCTTTGATGCCTGGGAATCTGCGGGTGATTCCCGCTTCGCATCGCTGGGAGAGTTCCATCATGGGGTCGCAGTCGATTCCGATGATGGATGACTCGGGAACCACGGGCTTCTTCCATCCCATGTCTCCCACGGGGTCCATGCGGCATTTGTCGGCGAGCGCTTCTGTGTTAGCGAGTAATTTGTGGAGCCCGGTTTGTCCTTGTCCGGCTGCATGCATGATTTCTTTGCCCAGCTGGAGCATTTGTTGCCCGTTTTTGAGCCATCCCTGTCCGGTGGGTTGGAGCAGTGGCTCGGAGGTGAGTTCGGGGAGTGATTTCAGTGTCCGTGCGGAGTCGAGGACATCTGCCGTGGGGGCGCCGTCTTGGGCGCAGTAGCGGACCGCGTTGGTGAGGACGGCGGGGACGTTGTATTCCAGGGCGAGCTTGAGCATGCGGACGGCGTGGGCTGTGCTGAGCGGTATTCCTGGGGCGCTGAGGTGGGAAACAACTTCGGCGACGACGGTACCTGGCGGCATGGCGTCGATCCATTGTTTGAACAGGGTGCGGGGCCTGAGGTATTTGCGTCCGCCCATGGCCCGTCCGGCGTCCGAGTCGGGCCCGATCAGGACGGTGAGGACCGGTTTGAGGGTTTTCGGGTCCAAGGTCCTTGAAGCGAGTTCGGCACGGGTCACTGCTGCGGGGATGGCGCCTCCGGCTTTTCCGGAGGTGCGGGCGTGGGCGTCGGAGACGAGGCGGCAGAGGGCGCGGTAGCCTGCGCCGTTGTTGTTCCCGTGGGCGAGTACGACGACGCGGCCCGCGACTTGGGTGCGGTGGTCGCCGTCGTCGTCGAAGACCGCGAGGTCGACCCCGACGATGGGGTCGATGCCGGCGCTCATGCAGGCTTTGAGGTGTTTGACGGTGCCGTAGAGGCCGTCGCGGTCTGTGCAGGCGAGCGCTGTTGCGCCGTCTGCGGCTGCGGTTTGGGCCAGTTCATCGGGCCAGGAGACGCCGTAGTGTGCGCTGAATGCCGTGGAGACGTGCAAGTGGGTGAAGCTCAAGGGTCACGCTGCTTCATCGGGTTCGACGGCCTTGGCTGGTGCGGCGTCGTGGATGCGCAGGAGTCTCCACCGGTTGCTTGTGTGGCTGCCAACGTAGCGGACAAGGTCGAGGGTGATGGTGCGGGTGGAGTCGGTGGCCTCATGTGCGGGTTGGAGTTGCACCCGCCAGATCTCGTGGTCTACCAGGCCGGCTCCGCTGCCGAGGGGTGCCCGGTTTTCTTCGGCCCACCATTGGCGCCGTTCGAACCATCGGATGGGTTCGCTGCAGACTGTGTACCGGGTCCCTTTCCATTGGACCGCCTGCGGCTGGCCGGTGTCGGTGCAGGTGACGTCCACGGACTCGCTGAACAGCCCCATCTCCACGCTCCTTGCCTGCCCATTCGAATTGTCTATTCGAAAGTATGTTCGAATACTTCAAGTTTACGACGCCCAGGCGACAAAACCTACTTCGAAGTTCAGGGGTGGACGGCGGGGAGCCCACAGAGCAGGATTGGGGCATGAGCACCCACGACGCACTCTTGAAGCAGGTCAGCATCACCGCCACTGCCGGCAACCTCGTGGCCCGGTTTGAAATCGACGGCACCATACCGGGCTCCGGCGCTTACGTTGTAGGCCTTGTCGCGGCCAGCCCCGACTATTCCTCCCAGCGCAGGCTCGGCATTGAATTCATGAACGGCGAAGCAGTGTCGTTCTTCTCGTTCAATCACTCCCTCAGCGCGGAGGAGAACTACGACATCAAGGGCGTGGAGCACTCCGGCAACGTCATCACCGGCAATTTCCCTGCCTCCGCCATCCACGGGCTCAGCAAAGGCCACATCATGACAGCCTTCAGCGAAGCCGACGGCAGGGATTTCCAGTCAGGCGTGCCAGTCGCTGAGGCACTCTGAGGCGTCGCAGGGAAGCCGGCGAAGAACGGGCTAGAACAGGCCCTGGACGGGTTCGATCAGTTCCGGGGAATTGTTCCTGACATTTCCGACGGCGGTGCCCACCGGGTCCAGCGTCCAGTCGGCGGCGGCGTCGTGCGCCCTCGAACGGACCATCTCCACAAGACCCGCGGCATCCTTCTCCCGCGGATCGAGCCACGCTTGCATGGTTTCCCTGCTCATGGGCAGCGGCACGCGGTCATGGAGGGTTGTCAGTTCATCGAACACCGAAGCGCTCCGCCTGGTCTGGGCGGATTCAGCGGTTGGAGTATCGGCTGTGAGGATGGACATGGACAGCAGCCACCGGCCGGGATCGTCCTCAGCGGCCGATGGGTCTTTCCACCACTCATACAACCCGGCGAACGCCAACGCCGCACCGTTCCCAGGGTGCACATAGTACGGTTGCTTGCTCTTGCCTTCACCCTTCTTCCACTCGTAATACCCGTCCGCCGGGACGGCGCAACGCCGGGCAGCAGCGGCTTTCCGGAACGAGGGCTTTTCAAGGACAGTTTCACTGCGTGCATTAATGAGCCGGGCACCGCCTTTGGCATCCTTGGCCCAGGACGGCACCAATCCCCATTTGGCAACATGCAACTGCCGCTTCGGCCCGTCGTCGAGTAGCCGTTCCAGCACTATAGGAACGGCATCGGTCGGCGCCACGTTCCAGGACTTTTCGAGGGCGATCTCCTTGCGGGCATTCTCGCTGTCCAGTTCAGCATCAAAGTCGGCGAGCAAATCCCCCACCGCACGAGCCATCACATAACGTCCACACATGCCAACAGTCTGCCCTTTACCCGGGCGGGGCACCAGCAGGTCACCGAGGCGGGGAATTTTTCAGTGCCGGGATACCGTTGGTACGAACGGACCCATCAAGGGCTACAGCTACCTGCAGCCGCAAGAATACCTACAGAGGAGAGCCCATGGACTTCACTCCCGAATCCGGCACCATCACAATGTTCTCGACCACATGGTGCGGATACTGCAACCGCCTGAAGAAGCAGCTGGACGCCAAGGGCATCGGTTACACCGAAGTCAATATCGAAGAAGTCGAAGGCACTGCCGAGCTCGTCGAGCAGCTCAACGGGGGCAACCGCACTGTCCCCACCGTGCTCTTCCCCGACGGAACGGCCGCCACCAACCCGTCCGCTTCCGACGTCGAGAGCCGGCTGGCCGTCGTATAGCTGTAGAGGCGCCCGCGCCCCGGGCCCGCACGGAAACATTCCACATACTGTCTGCCACGTGTGATAGACAGAACGGGAAATCCGTAGCGGGCCCTGCTGTTTTAAGCAGGCCTGCTCTCCGCACGGCCGAAGGGAACATTTCATGGTCCACGCAGTCAAAGGTGTCGTCGTCCGCTCCAAGGGCGCACCCGCAACCCTCGAAACCGTCTTGGTTCCCGAACCGGGGCCCGGTGAGGCTTTGGTGGACATCCTCACCAGCGGCGTCTGCCACACCGATCTTCACTACAAGCTCGGCGGCATCAGTGACGATTTCCCGTTCTTGCTCGGCCACGAAGCCACCGGTGTTGTCAGCGCAGTGGGCCCGGACGTCACCAACGTCGTCCCCGGGGACCGTGTGGTCCTGAATTGGCGCGCTGTCTGCGGCAACTGCCGTGCCTGCAACCGCGGCCAAGCACAATATTGCTTCAACACCCACAACGCAACCCAAAAAATGACCCTCGAGGACGGCACGGAGCTCTCCCCGGCCTTGGGCATCGGCGCCTTCATCGAAAAGACACTTGTTGCCGCCGGGCAATGCACCAAAGTGGACCCCGACGCCGATGCTGCCGCCGTCGGCCTGCTCGGCTGCGGCGTCATGGCCGGGTTGGGTGCGGCCCTGAACACCGGTGGCGTTAAGCGCGGCGATTCCGTTGCCGTGATCGGATGCGGCGGTGTGGGCACAGCTGCCATCGCTGGTGCAGCGCTCGCGGGCGCCACCACCATCATCGCCGTCGACATCGATGCGAAGAAGCTCGAACGTGCCAAAGAGCTTGGAGCCACCCATTCGGTGGATTCCTCCGCCGGGGACCCCGTGGAAGCAATCCGCGCACTCACCGGCGGCTTCGGCGCCGACGTCGTCATTGACGCGGTCGGACGGCCGGAAACGTACAAGCAGGCTTTCTATGCGCGGGACCTCGCCGGAACGGTGGTACTGGTGGGCGTTCCCACACCGGAGATGACCCTGGAACTGCCCCTGCTGGACGTGTTCGGGCGGGGTGGTTCCTTGAAATCGTCCTGGTACGGAGATTGCCTGCCATCCCGCGACTTCCCCATGCTGGTGGACCTGTACAAACAGGGCAGACTGGATCTCGACGCCTTCGTCAGCGAGCGCATCACCATCAACGACGTCGAAGAAGCGTTCGACAAGATGCACCAGGGCACTGTGCTGCGCTCGGTTGTTGAACTATGAGCTCCGCAAGCAGCCCCCGCATCGATCACGTGGTCACATCCGGCACGTTTTCCCTTGACGGTGGCACCTGGGACGTGGATAACAATGTCTGGATCGTCGGGGACGATTCCGAGTGCATCGTGATTGATCCTGCCCATGACCCCGAAGCCATTCGCTCCGCCGTCGACGGGCGCGCGGTAAAGGCCGTACTGCTCACGCACGGACATGACGACCACATCGCGTCCGCAGGGGCATTCGCGGAGCTCGTCAAGGCGCCCGTTCACCTCCATGCTGACGACATGATGCTGTGGCGGGCGGTGTTCCCTGACACGGCCCCGGACGTTGAGATCGTGGACGGTGACGAGTTCACCGTGGCTGGTGCTGCGCTCAAAGCCATCCACACTCCGGGCCATTCGCCTGGATCAGTGTCCTTCCACCTACCCGCCGCGGAGACCCTGTTCAGCGGTGACACGCTTTTCCAGGGCGGTCCTGGGGCGACCGGCCGTTCCTACAGCGACTTTCCCACCATTATCGAATCCATCAGGACCAAGCTACTCACCTTGCCGGAGGAAACTGTGGTGCGCACTGGCCACGGTGATTCGACCACTATCGGCGCGGAAAAGCCGCACTTGGACGAATGGATAGCTCGGGGCCACTAACCATCCACCCACGCAGGGCACCTACGCCAGAAGCGTCCGGAAGTCGCCGTCGAGCACGTCGGCGTAGGTGCCATATGCGGCGACCACGGCGTCTTCCACTGCGCTGACGTCCACGTGGGGCAGCAGATCGTTGGCGGCACCCGCCGTCGTCGGGTCCCAGTCAAGGCCCAGCGCAGCGTAACTCGCCGTCAAGACCTCACGGATGGGCGCAGAGTCCTCCACCACGATCACGGAACTGAACAACCAGCCGCCGGACACCACACGCTGGGCTGTACCGATCAGTTTTATACGGTGGGCCGGGAAATCCGGGTCCTCTCCGTGGACACTGAACTCGCCGGGGCAGTATTCACCGGGAATTTCGCCGACGGCGGCATGGACGCCGACGCTGCGAAGGGCGCCAGCGAGCAACTCGCCAAAAACCGAGAAACGTGCTTTGGCCCCTACTATCGCATCCGCATGGGGTTCTATGTGGTCAATCACGAGTGAGCCCGGGTGGTAGGCAGCTGCCCGTCCCCCGGCCTTCCTGACCAATGGCTCAAAGCCCAGGTTTCTGCAGGCTTCTTCCGCGGCTGCGAATCCGGGCAAGTTAGCGTCCCGCTGGCCGAACGCGACGGTGGGTTCGGGCCGGTACAGGCGCAACGTCGGCCCCAACTGGCCGCTTCGGGCACGCCTTAGCAGCTCCAAGGCAAAATCCAGGTCATGCCCTGCTCCCAACGATTCCGGCTGCCGGTAGACCGTGAGGGGAAGCGGCAACGGCACGGTCATCAGCTTTTCCTTAGTGTCAGGATCTGCTCGGCCCTGCCGAATGGTCCGTTGATATCGTGCAGCACGGTGGATGTCAGGCCGATGCCATCAGAGCCGAAGGAAACCTCGTTGTCCAACCCCAGCCACTCCCCCGAGGGAGCCCTGTACATGTGGATTTGCAAGTCCACGTTCGGGAAGATGTAGCTGCCTTGCCCAGGAGGTACGCGCGCGGCGATGCCGTTGGCCGTGTCGACGAGTCCCATCAGCCGGGCGAGGTCGCTGCTGTCCTCTTTGTCCGTCAGGGGATGCTCAGACCTTATCCAGACCCTTCCGGATCCCGGACGGTGCCCTTCGGCGACGCGCATTTCCAACGAACGGATGTAGCCGCCGGGCCACACGCTGGCTCCATCCCACGGCTTGCACTCGTCGGGCGCGGGCAAGGGCCGGTCTTCCACTGCAGCCACTGCGCTGGTGTCGCTGGTGATCATCCGCCATGCCGCCGCCCGAATGGCCACCCGGCCACGGGCGGAGAGCTCGGCTTGGATGAGCTCGATGGTCCGGCCGGGTCGCAGGGTTGAGGTGGACACCTGGAACTCGCCGCCCGGGATGAGGCCGAGGATTTCGTAGCTGATCCGGGCGATCCGTACGTCCTCGCGGGGCTCGTGGCGGACTAGGGCGTCAGCGAGGATGCCTGACGCGGGTGCCATGTGTTGTTCTTCGGGATTCCAAGCACCTTGGGCGTGGATCGTGGAGCGGTATCGGCCCCCGCCCAGGGATTCGTAGTAGAAATTGCCGTCCGCCAGTTCCGGTATTGCAGTAGTCAATCCCAAGCCTTTCGCCGATCCAGCAGTCAACTCAGACAACTTTATCCGCTGATGTCTGCCCCATCCGACCCGGCCTCATCACGACCCGTGGATCCCGACCCACAGTGGCCGCCAAGGAGAACCCTAGGATGGGTTCATGGACCTCCGTGACGCTGCCCAGCAGCTGTACACCGTGTTGCCCCGGGACTTCACGGCTGAGCGAGCCGCGTTATCCCGCAAAGCCAAGGACGCAGGCGACAAGGATGTGGCCAAGAAAATTGCCGGGCTTGCCAAGCCTGCCGCCAGCGCGTGGGCGGTCAACATACTGGCCGTCCACAAGCCCGAGGTGATCGACGGCGTCGCCCGTTTTGGCGCGTCCCTTCGAGACGCCCAAGCGGAATCGGACACCGAAGCGTTCCGCGAACTCAGCCAACATCGGCAGGGGCAGCTCACCTCGGCAGTTCACGCCGCCAAAGACCTGGCACATGAGCTCGGTGCGCCGCTGAGCGCCGCCGCAGCTGCCGACGTCGAACAAACCTTCCGGGCAGCCATGGCCGACGCCGGAGCCGCCCGGGCAGTATCGACCGGCCGATTAGTCCGAGCCCTCAGCGGGAACGGTTTTGACCCGGTAGACCTCACCGGTGCCATCGCGGCGGGTGGACCGGAAGATGCGATCGACGCCGGTTTCGACGCCGGCGAAACCGTGCCGTCTAAGGGGCAGGTCGCTAAGAAACAGGCAGCTAAGGAGCCCTCCGCCGGCACCGCCCCACGTCCTGCTCACGAACCGCGGGAGCAGGCGACCTCCTTGGCCGAACGCCGTGCCGCGAAGCGCGCGGCAGCACGCAAGGAGGCGCAGGACCACTTCGCATCAGCGGATCGGGTGGCCCGTGACACCGAGGAGGCAGCGTCGAAGGCGTGGGACGTCGTGAAGGAGCTGGCGAGCCGAAGGTCAGGCGTCGAAGCGGAGATCAGGGACCTGAAGAAACGCCTGGCAGCCCTTGAAGCGCACCTCATCGGAATTACCCGCGATGCAGAATCAGCCGAGGCTGACAAGAAAGTTGCCGTCAGAGCCGCAACGGAGCATCGACGCACCGCAGACCAAGCACAGCGGCGCGTCGACCGGCTGAGCTAATCCTTCTTCTTTTTACCCACCGTCTTCTGCAAATGGTGGGTTGCCGGACCTTCAAGGTACTTGCCTTCGGGGGTGAAGCGTGACCCGTGGAGCGGGCAGTCCCACGACTTCTCGGCGTCGTTCCAACTGAGCAGGCCGCCCAGGTGGGCGCAACTTGCCGACACCCTGCATACTTTGCCGTCGACGGTTGAAACAGCTGCCGGTTCACCTTGATAAAGCCCGACGACGCCCATCCCCTCGGGTGGCCGGGTTTCGTCCGTGATCTCAGGGTTGTTCCGCACCTTCGCTCTATCCTCGACCATTCGCTTGGCGACACTCGCGTTAAGGCGCACCGCCTGGAGTGCACCCTGCGGGGACGTGACGCGATGGTGGATGACGCTCGCCCAGTCCGATTGCCCGCCCAAAAGGTCTGAGGTAAGGGACAGGGCAGCCGCCACCCCGTTACTCAAGCCCCACTTGTTGTAGCCAGTGGCGAAAAAGATCCGGCCATGCCCCCGCGGCAGCTTCCCGAAGAAGGGCATGAGGTTGGTCGCTTGGTAGTCCTGAGCGGACCATGTGTGGGTAACTTCGGATCCCGGGTAATGCTCCTGTGCCCACCCGAGGAGGCTGTCCAGATGTTGTTGCGGAGATGCCGCACGGCCACCGGTGTGCCCATATCCACCGACGAGCAGGAGTTCTCCTTCCGGTGTGGGGTGGGTGCGCTGGGAGCGTGTGGGCGAGTCGATGGAGAGGTACATACCTTGCGGGACCGTAGTGCCCGCCGGCGGACGGAGGGCGGCGGCGTACGAGCGGTTCGGTTCCAGCTTGGCAAAATAAAGGCCACGATCCAGGATGGGCGTTCCCGTGGCCACCACCACCGCGTCTGCTGTGAACGTACCCTTGCGGGTGGAAACCTCCATCGGTTGGCCGGAGCCAACATTCTGCACCTGCACGCGCTCGACAATCACGCCACCGTGTCCCCGAATGTCCTTGGCAAGGGCATCCAGGACTTCCATGGGATGAAGCTGCGCCTGGTCTTCCAACTCCAAAGCCTCCACCACGGGAAACGGCAGTCCGGTGTCACGGCTGAAATGGACATCCAAACCCGCGTCCCGCGCAACCGCCGCCTCCTTCCGAAGCCGCTGGCCGCCGTCGTCCGTAGTTGCGAACGTGACCGCCGTTCGGCGCTGAAACGGGACGCCCTGCTGCTCCATGTACTGCGTCAGCCACGCCTGCCCTGTCTTGTTGGCCTCAACATAGGCCTGCACCACTTTCAAGGAGTACTGGCTGCGCAGGGCAGAGAGGGCACCTCCCTGGAGCAAACTCAACTTGCCCGTGGTGTTCCCGGTGGTCACCGCGCCCAGGCTCCGGGCCTCGAAAACCACAACGCGTTGGCCGGACCTGGACAACAGCAAGGCCGCCACCATCCCGGTGATTCCTGCACCCACAACGATGGTGTCCCAATGCTTTTGATCCGGTAGGGCGTCGGACGCGAAGTGGGATTCCCTGTCCAGCCACAGCGATTTCATCAAAAAACCCTGCCTCTCAATTCACGGAATTGGCACCTGGCATGTGTTGATGGCAACGGTAGGCGGGTCGCTGGTCCTTATCAAGGGGTTTGCTGGCCTGTCGCGAGGGCGGCGGCCCTCCGCAATTCCGGGTCCGGGTCCTCTGCCCAACGGTCCATGACCCGATCCGCGCGCTCGCGTGCCAGCCCCTCCAACTGGGCCAACAGCGGCCGGACCACATCTTTGGCCAACGGGTCCACCAGTTCCCGCGTCCCGGCCTGCCTTACGAAGCCCTCGATCCGTGTGAGGTCGGTGTTGACCAGCAAGCTCACCCGGGCTTGCAGCAACACCACCGCTGCCAGCCGGCGTTCGAAAACTGGCTCCGACCACAGTTCGGAGCTCAACGCCGTGATGTCATCGTGGCTCAGGGCCTTGTACTTCTTCAAGGCATCACGGATGGTTCCGCGGACGGCCCCAACGGACGCCCCATACACTTTCACGCTGTCGCCCAGGCGCTCGCTGGCTTCTGCGGCCTTCTCCCACGACGATTCGCGCTGCAGTGTGTAGTCCACGAACTCACCGGCTTCACTCACCCGCCTATTTTGTCAGGGCCTGCCCATAGCGTGTGGCCAACAGCAACCGACAGGAGACACATGACGTCCCAAGAGCTAGCAACCGAGGCTTCCTTTCCGGGCGTCCCGGGAGCCTCCTCCATGCCCGAGTGGTATCCGGACTTGCTCCACACTGTGGCTCAGGAAGTCCGTGTTGGCCGGACGCGTGCCGTCGCTGCCGCCAATGCTGAGCTGCTGAATTCCTACTGGAGCATCGGCCGGCAGCTTGCAGAGCGCGAATCCCAGGAAGGCTGGGGCGCCAAAGTGGTCACGAGGCTGTCCGCTGACATCCGCTCGCGCTTCCCTGATGCCAAGGGATTCTCCCCCAGGAACCTTCGGTACATGAAGAGCTTCGCCCAAGCGTGGCCGGACTTCCCAATGTTGCAAGCACCACTTGCAACATTGCCGTGGTACCACCAAATCGCCTTGCTGGAAAAGCTCGACGACGCCGCCACGCGGCTCTGGTACGCAGCGGCAGCGGTCCAGCATGGTTGGTCCCGGAACGTCCTGACGCATCAGATCTCCACCCGCTTGCACGACCGCTCCGGGCAGGCCATCACCAACTTCGCTTCCACCATGGTCAGGGCGGATTCAGACCTGGCTCAGCAGGCCACCAAGGACCCCTACGTGTTCGACTTCCTCGCCATGGCCGAACGGCACACCGAACGCGATTTGGAGGTGCAGTTGGTGAAGCACGTGGAGAAGTTCCTGCTGGAGCTGGGCCAAGGTTTCGCCTTTGTTGGCGAGCAGGTTCGTCTGGAAATTGCCGGCGACGAGTTTTTCGCGGACCTGCTGTTCTATCACTTGAAGCTGCGTTGCTACATGGTGATCGAGCTCAAGGCTGTGAAGTTCGAGCCCGGCTTCCTCGGGCAGCTGGGGATGTACATGGCTGCGGTGGATGATCTCATGGCACACCCGGATGACAAGCCCACCATCGGGCTGCTGCTGTGCAAGGAGAAGAACAGCGTGGTGGCCGAGTACGCCCTGCGTGGCTTCAACGCCCCGGTGGGGATTGCTGAATGGCGAACGTCGTTGGCGGACTCGCTGCCCGAAGAGCTGATTGGGAACTTGCCGAGCATCGAGACGTTGGAAGCCGAGTTGGCGAGCCAGGCGGAGCGGGTGGAGGGGTAAGTCAGAGTATCTGACCGCTGTGCGGTGGGCGCCCGGAACTAGTGCATTTGTCGAAATCTGGTGCGGTCGCTGTGGGGAGCTAATAATGTCAGGGCCCCTTGGCAGAGTAGGGGCATGGAACAGATTCGGGAGAGGCAAGCGGCTACAACCATAGGTGCTGCGCTTCTGCTTCCCCCGGCCCGGCCTGTTTCGAGACGGTCCGGCCCAGTTACGGCATCAGTGACTCCTCATCCGGCGGCCAACGCTACGGACTCGGAGCAGCCCGACTCGGTGGGTCATGGTTCCATCAGTCGTGATCTGATCGACCAGTTGCGCGCTTTGGAGGATATGAAGTCGGCCATATCGAGTTTGCAGGCCAAAATCGCGGTCGCATTTGACCTGGCCCAGCGCGCAGAACAAGCGGCAGCCGGTGTTCCTGTTGCCGAACGGGGTTCCGGTGTCGCCGCGCAGGTAGCGTTAGCCCGTCGTGAGTCGCCGAACCGGGGCGGCCGATTGCTGGGTTTGGCGAAGGCCCTGGTCACGGAGATGCCTCGTACTATGGCCGCACTGGAATCGGGCCAGCTCAACGAATGGCGCGCCACGCTGCTGGTGAAGGAAACAGCGTGCCTTTCGGTGGAGGATCGCTGTGCGGTGGATGAAGAACTAGCCGCCGATACCGGGACCTTCAATGGTTTCGGGGACAAGGCCATCATCGCCGCGGCAAAAGCCGCCGCCTACCGCCGTGATCCCCGCTCGGTCACCCAACGTGCCGCCCACGCCGCCAGCGAGCGAACCGTCAGCCTCCGCCCGGCGCCGGATACCATGACCTATCTGACCGCCCTCTTGCCGGCAGCCCAAGGCGTGGCGGCATACGCCGCGCTGACCCGCACCGCCGATTCACTCCGGTTTACAGGCGATCAGCGATCACGGGGACAACTCATGGCAGACACCATCGTGAAACGCGTCACCGGCACCCCTGGCGGAATCTCCGGCGTCGAAGTCCAACTCGTCATGACGGACCGCACCCTGTTCCGAGGCGACAGCGAACCAGCACGGCTCAAAGGCTACGGAACAGTCCCAGCAGGATGGGCCCGGAAACTACTTCAGCCAGCCGAACCAGGGGACCTTACGCGGCCTTCCGGCGCAGGAGCAGAGGCCGCTGCCGACGACATCGACTTCCGTGTGTGGCTTCGCCGGTTGTACACCGCACCCACTACGAGCGAGTTGCTTGCTTCGGACTCCAAAGCCCGGCTCTTTCCCCAACGGCTCCGGCGCTTCATCGAGACACGGGACATCACATGCAGAACCCCCTACTGCGATGCGCCCATCCGCCACATCGACCATATAGTTTCGTGGCAAAGGGGCGGTCCTACATCCATCCAGAACGGCGCGGGGCTCTGCGAAGCCTGCAACCACACCAAAGAAAACTCTGGCTGGTCTGTTAAAAGCGATTCCGGCCCCCGGCATACCGTCAACGTCAGCACCCCTACCGGACACAATTACCGGTCCACTGCCCCGCCTCTACCAGGCCGCGAGCATACGCATACGCATCCGCTGGCATCGGCAGATGAAGGCGGCCCTTAACGGCCTTAGCTGGCTGGGTCGCACTGGAACTCTCTGAGTTCTTGTGGGCAGCGGCATGCGACTGCGATTTTCGCGGCCCACTCAACTGCCGCTTCACGCGTTGGCAACTCGAGGATCGTGTAGCCGCCATTGGGTATCTTGTATCCCGGGTAGGTGCCCGGCGTGACTGTGCCATCAGCGGATACCCGCACCGGTTCCACTGCTTCGTTGATACCGCCGCCGAAGACATACACACCGGCAGCCTTGGCTTCTGATAACTGCATGCCCGGCTCTCGCCGCGACGTTGAGCTCGTCCGCCGTGAGCTGCATGGCCTCCCCGGGGAACGCCTCTTGCTGGGTGTGTCCCTATTCGGGTTGTGAGGGCACTCATCTGCCGATGAACGAGCCTCTTCTGAACTCACCATCGACAGGGAGCCCGCGGCTGAG
Source organism: Arthrobacter sp. efr-133-TYG-104 (assembly GCF_030208915.1). Classification (NCBI taxonomy): domain Bacteria; kingdom Bacillati; phylum Actinomycetota; class Actinomycetes; order Micrococcales; family Micrococcaceae; genus Arthrobacter; species Arthrobacter sp. efr-133-TYG-104. The sequence goes on along the minus strand of NZ_JARVTA010000017.1, from coordinate 68,192 downwards.
GGCAGCTTCGCCTCCACGTGGCCGCCTTTACACATTATCGAGCATATGATCGCGCGGTGGGGTCCGGCTCGTAGGAGTGCGCCTTTCGTGGGTGATGACAGTGGCGGCTAGGGCGATGGTGAGGCCAATCAGGGTCTCAAGGGCGCGCTGAGCCAGGAGCGTGCCGATCGAGGCTGGCAGCATAAGATCGCCGAGCAGAAGGGCCATCGGGGTGAAGAAGACCAGGCCGAGGCTGTAGTTGCGCCCGGTCGTCAGCTCGGTGCACGCCTGGAGCACGGCGATCACGATAATCGCGGCGTAGCTGCTGAGGTGGGCGGCCAGGACGAGGGCCGCGGCGCCGAGGCCGGCGGCGGTGCCGATCACCCGCTGGGCAGCGCGCGTGAGGCGGGCGTGCAGGTCGGGTGCCGACATGGGAACGGATGCCGTGACGAAGGTCCAGTAGGGGTGGCCGATGCCGCTGGTCGCGACGGCGAGGCCGGCCGCAGCGATACCGAGCAGATAGCGGGCGACGTGGCGGCCCACCGGGTCGGACGGGGCGTAGGTCGCGCCACGACAGCCGATACCGCACCGGGTCGCCGCCGTCGCGGGCGGTGCGGCCCGGGAGGGCGAGCAGCAGCGCGAAGACGGCAGCGCCAGCCGCAGCGAGGGCGGCTGCGGGCACCGTGCTCAGCGCGATCGGGACCGTGGCCGAGGCTGTGAGGGCGAAGACAGGGTTGAGAGCTCCGGCCGGATGCCATCGGCCAAGCTCGGCTAGCACTACGGCGACGCCCGCCCAAACGGCCGCAATCGGGACGAGCAGCCAGAGCCGGAGCGGGACGGTCGCCACTAGGGCGCCGACGACGACGCCGACCACCAGCACCACCCTCGCCTGCGCCTGCATGGCTAGGCGTACCCGAGCCGGCTCATGTCGGCCGTACAGGGCGGTGAAGGCACCGATCGCGGCATACAGCAGCAGGTCGCCGCGACCGGACGCCAAGCATGCCACCAGCGGGACGAAGACCGCCAGGCTTGCGCGCAGGGCGGTCCAATGGGCGCCGGCATGCGGGCCCAAGTCGAAGACTGCCGCCCACCAGGACCGCGTGGGGCTGGCCTGCGTCATTTCAACCTTCCAAAGTGGTACAGGAATAAAGTACCTAAACGTTACTACAGTTATGAACTACTATTGTGGTTGACCGAGGCGACGGCCACGGGGGCGCGGAGGAGCTGGATGAATCAGGACGCAGACGGCGTGGCCGCTCATGGCGACGTCGTGGACCGGATGCAGCTTGAGTGGGCCCGGCTGCGTCCGGACCTGAGCTTCACCAGCCTCGGGGTGATCCACCGAGTCCTGCGCGCTTCCCGCCTTATCCTCGAAGCCAGCGACGCCTTCCTCGCCGACTACGGGCTCACCCGCGGCGAGCTGGACGTGCTTTCCGCGCTGCGCCGTACGAGCGAACCTCTGAGCCCAACGACGTTGGCCGAGACGCTGCTTGTCCCGCGCTCCGCGATCACCATGCGACTGAACGCCCTCCAGGCTCGGGGACTGCTGAGCCGGACGGCCAACCCGGCCGACGGTCGCTCGTCCCTGCTCGTCCTCACCGACACTGGCGCCGCGCTCGTGGACGAGGTGATTCCCGCGCAGCTCGCCCTCGAAGATGCCCTACTCGCCGAAGCCCCGGTCTGGGCCATCGAGGGCTTGGCCGATCCCCTGCGGGCGCTAACCTCCGCTTGGGAGCAAGGACGCGGCCTCCGAGACGGGTCCAGCAAGCATCGGTGAAACGGCACGCTGGAGCCCTGCGGATGACCCGCAGCAGCGCGCGCTTCGGGTGAGCATCAGCCGACGCGCTACCGGGTTCCCCGGGTAGACCACCGACGGCGTTCCGCTCCAACCTGAGGACGAAGGATTACCGCGCGATGTGTCCTGTTGCCTGAGTCAACCCGTGTCTAGTTCGCGGCCACTGTTCCGGTCTGATCGGCGTCCAGACGGCCGACAAGGGCGAACCCAAGCCGTTGCCCCGGCTCAACGATCCTCTCGGTGGACTGGCCGTAGGCGTGTCCGCTCATCGCGCATGAGCCCGTCGTCCAGCCGCCCGGTGACAACTTGGCCCGACAGGTGATCCAGCATCAGCTCGCTGGCCCGGTTCCCGTGGGTGGCGCGGCAGGTACGACCAATGCTCCCACGGAGTCCCGTCGCATCGCCCGCCTCCACGCGCTTGGCGCCCTCAGTGCGGCCGTAGGGGCCGCCGTGGCGGTCGTGGAAGGTGAACCCACCGTTGGACGCCCCCGAGTAAGGTGGCTGTCGATCATCACCATCGCGGGCGTCGCCTCGGCGCGATCTGTGAGAGCTAGGGACACCCTTGTCTTCGTCGGATGCCATTCCGTGCCCTTGTTTCTGCGCAGCAGCGCTATTTACCGTCCAGTCATCGGACAGCCCCTCAATGAAGGTTGCATTATATATATACTATTGGACATTCGTCAAGCCTGCCTGGTGACATCTCTGCCAGATCGTGATACTTTCGTCCATGGACGGCGGGCGCGATCGATCGAAAATGTCGCACCACTGCCCTACTGTGGGCCAGACAACGAATACCTACCGACCAAGGGCAACAGACCCGAGCGCGGCAGCAATCAGCAGAGGGGATTCCGTGATGGACGCTGGCGCAACGCAGGCCGAGGCAGATGCAACGCAGGAGCGACGGGATCTCTACCGGTACGTGACAGCTGACAGTGCCGAAGAGTACATCGCCATCATGAGCCTATTTTCTTCCACCCTCCTGGCCGACCTATCGGCAGGTGAGGCGCAGGGGGCGCTTAAGCGCTCCGGTACCCAGATCAGTATCGACGACCTCGAAGTCCGCTGTCGCCAGCTGGAGCAGTGGGGCAACCTTGTGCGGTCGGTTCGCGTCGCACGTGCCGCCACGGTGGCCGAATGGGTCAGCTGCGGGTGAGAGGCGCGCTCCGTTGAGGTTTCCGGACGCTATGAGTTCAGCTGTGGCGGCTTCCAGCCGCTCGGCCTCTTGCTGGGCCTCGTTAAGGAGGGCTTCGCGTTCCAGGCCGGGGTCCATTACCCGGCTGGCGCGGCCGCGCGCGGCACGGTCACCCCGCTCCCGCAGCGACAAGGGCACATCTACCGGTTCGGCGTCCCACCAGGAAGTGGTGGGGCCGTCCTGTCCGTTGTCTTCGTCCGGGCCCCGGAGCAGGTGTCTGGAGGGGTAAGCGCCGAAGGCCGCATTGAAGATCCGGTGCGAGGTCTCCGTATCGGATGCGTCGAACCACTGTGCAAGGCGCAGAAGGTCTGCGCGGCGGGACACTCCGGTGCCTGTTGCGCGGCTGGGGCGAACGGAACGATGAGGCCCTCCTGACAATCAACCGGTCGCTGCTGCCCCAGCTGCTCGCGCGCCCGCTCTACACCCTTGAGCAGCCTGACCAGCTGTGGGAACCCGACCCGGACCTTCCCGCCCAGCCACGACGTGATTTGAGGCGCCGCATCATCGAAAACCCCCTCGTACGCCGTGAAGACCTCACCGAGCCCGAACGTGATGCTCTGTCCCGCGAAAGAAATGACGTCGCCCAGGCCCTGTCGGACGCGTTCGGGCTGGAACTGGAAGTACGCGCCGAAGGTGTCCTGGCCTATGACACCGAAGAAGAGCTGACCGACGTCGCCTTCCCCGGAAACGGCACAGCCCGGCAGGCAGCACTGTTGCTTCTGGACGCGCTCGTGGACACCCTGCGCCCGTCCTCAGGGGCGGAGGCCCTGGTCCGCGGCCGGATCGTCCCGGGCGTTCTGGCGACATGGGACCTGGTCGATGCCAACCTGGAGCACCTCGCCGAGCAGAATTCCCGGAACTGGCGCAACGACGTCATCGACAACCTCGACCGCTTGCGTGCCGAAGTCGTTCAAATCCTCACCTCCGTCGACCTGGCGACAGTCACCGACGACGGGCTCGTGCTGCATGCAGCCTGCGGCAGGTACCGGCCGGAACCAGTCCGCTCCAATGCCAAGCCACGCTCATTGCGCCGTCTTGAGGCGACTCCCGGAGGTCACCTGGAACAAACCGAAACGCTCTTCCCCGACCTTCCCGCTACCGCGCCCCAGGACCAGCCATGACAACTGCTGCCACCGGACACGACACTGCCGAAACCCTCGGCCGCCACAACCCGGAACGGTGGCGGATGAACCGGGCAGGCCTGCTCAACGTCTGGCACTACCATGACGCCACCTTCAACTGCTCCGGAGGCCGACTGGTGCTGCGGGGCACGAACGGATCCGGCAAGTCCCGGGCACTTGAGATGCTGCTGCCGTACCTCCTGGATGCAGACCGGCGCAAAATGGATGCCACCGGTTCGGGCAAGGTCCGGCTCCAGGACCTGATGAAAGCCGGCAGCACCTCTGGCGGCAGCCGCGAAGGGTACCTGTGGCTTGAATTGAAGCGGGAAACCATCGGGGACGGAGTTGAGAACGGTGTCCAGGTTGAGCACCTGACGCTCGGTGCATTCATCCGGTTCTCACAGTCCACCGGGGACGCGAAGGTCTGGTACTTCACTACGCCCCTGCGTGTGGCGCATGACCTGCAGCTGATGTCCTCCACCCGTGAGGTCCTCTCCCGTGACCAGCTGACCTCGCTGATCGGGGCCGACCGGATCACCGATTCACCGGAAATGCATCGCGAGCGGGTCCGCAACACCGTGTACGGCCTTACCGGGGAGTCAGGCCGGGACCGGTTCGCCGGACTGATGCAGCTGACGCACACCCTTCGTTCTCCCGATGTCGGGAACCGCATTGAGGAAGGGCGCCTTCCGCAGATCCTTTCCGATGCGTTGCCGCCCCTGGGCGAGGGAGCCCTGACCGCAGCCGGCGAACAGCTCGACGGTCTGTCCGAGACCCGCGCAGGGCAAGAGCGCCTCGAACTGGCTTACCGGCACGTCAACACCTTTTTCGGCACGTACCGGAGGTACGCCGCCGGGGTCCTCGCCGGCGCCGCCACCGCCGCCGAGGATTCGGCGACAGCAGCCCAGCGGGCCACGCTTCACTCCGATCAGCGCCAGACGGAACATCTGAAGCTGGCCGGAGTGAAGCAGGAAGCGGAAGGCACCGTGGCTGGACTCGCAGACACCGAAGGCCGGCTGGAAGCGACCATCACCGGCATCAAGACGTCGGCGTCCTACGCCAATGCCCGCGACCTCGATGAAAGGGAGCGGAAGATCGCCGCCCTGGCCAGGTCCTCGGACCTCGCCTTTTCCGCGGCAGCAACGGCACGGGAAACCGAGATTTCACGTGTCGAGGATGCGTCCAAACGCGCCGGGGCCGCAGCGCAGACAGCCCAGGAAGCTGGGCGCGAGCTGGCAGAAGCGCACGCCCAGTTGGGAGCCGCCGGGGTGCCGGCGAATTTCGCCGGCACGGCGTCGGTACGGGCAGTCCGTGCCGACCCCGTCATGGAGATCGTCCGTACCAGCCGGAATGCTGGTCCTGAACCAGTTGACCGGCCGGCCGCCGCCGAACTGGAGGTCGCCCCCGCCGACATTCCAAGTGAGCAGGCAGGGATCGGCCTTGCAATTAAAGCAGTCGAGATGCGCCAGCGGCAGGCCGGTGCCCGGCTCGAACAGGCCCAACGCCTGGAGAAAGAGAAATCAACATTAGCCACAGCTGACCAGCGGGCGGAAGAGGACCAGGACCGTGCCGATCAAGCCGCGGCCGAGGCAACCGAGGCTGCCGACCACCTCAGGTCGGAGCTGACTGCGCTGTCGGACCAGTGGAGAGCCTGGGTCAGCGCCCCCGGGACAACCGACGCCCTGGGCGTGGTGGATTTCGTGCACGGCCCGCTCGGGGCGTTCCTTGAAAACCCCGACACTGTCCTCGCCGACCCTGAATTACTGGCCAGTCTGGACAAGGCGGCCACCAGCTGGGGAACCGGCGCCCGGCAGCGGCATGCCACAGCACTCGCCTCCCTTGACGCCGCCGACAGCACAGACAAGCGGGGGCGGGCCGAGCTTGAGAACGAAAAATCCCAGCTGCTCGCAGCCATCGACCAGCCCCCGGCCGGCCCTTCCTGGCTGAGTAGCGGCCCGGAAGGATCAGTCCCGCTGTGGCGGGCGGTTGACTTCGCCGACGGCGTCCCGGAATCGGACCGATCCGGGATTGAAGGCGCCCTCCTAGCTTCCGGGCTGCTGTTGGGCTCCGTCACCGGCAGCGGCTCACTGCTCGCCGCGGACGGCCAGCTCCTCCTGCAGGCAACAGGCCCCTCCGCGGATAGCCCCCTCGGACGCGTCCTCACCGTTGATCCGGCCACACCAAATGCGGGCGCTGTCATCTCCGTGCTCGAGCGGATCGGGTACGGGCCCGGGTCCGGGTCGCACAGCACCTGGGTTGCCCCGGACGGCAGCTGGGGCAACGGGCCGCTGACCGGCAGGCACGTGCCAGGACCCGCCCGTCACATCGGCGCCGCAGCCCGCGCTTCAGCACGGGAAGCACGGCTCGCTCTGATCGCCACCGAACTCCAAACCCTTGATGCTGCCCTGGCGAAAAGGTCCGTGGAACGAGATGGAGTCGTGCGTGCCCAGGCGCAACTCTTAGGCGTCCTCGAAGCGGCACCACGCAGCCAGCCAGTCGCAACGGCGGCCGCGCTTGATGACGCAGCTGAAAAACGGTTCAGGAAGGCCTGCGAAACCGCCACCACCGCCAGGAATCTGGCGCAGGACCTGCGCCGCAAATGGGAGAAGTCACAGACTGAGCATCACAATGCCTGCGTAGAATTCAGTCTGCCCGTCGAGGTGGACGCGCTCAGCCAGATCCAGCGCGGCGCCGGTGAAGCAGTCAAGCTGTGCGTCTCGGCAGCCAAAGCTTTGCAGCGGCTCAAAGACGATCTTGACGGGCACACCGGAGTCATCAGCGAGGTCCAGACCCTCCTGGATGATCGTGTGAAAGTCGAAACCCAGGCCGACCTCGAATGGCGGACCTGGCACACGGAGGAGGCGGAGTTCGCCGCAGTGCGCGCCGCCATTGGCGCGGAAGCGGCCAGCGTCCGCGAAAAGCTGGACAAAGCCGAAAGCGATCTGGCCCGAACCCGTCACGACCTCATCACGGAGCGGAAACACCTCTCCAGCCTCTCCGAGCACGTCGGCCAGATCAGAGCTGAAGCATCATCCGCGCAGGAGAAGGCTGCCGAAGCGCATACGCACCTGGCCGCCGCGGCGAAGGGACTACAGCGACTGCTGGCGCTGCCCGGTGTCGCCGACGCCGCGCTGGCCCCGGAGCTGAGGCCGATCGCCCTCACGGAGATCAGCGTAAAGTCAGTGCGAAGTGCTGCCGGCGCCGTAAGCGCTGCCCTTCAGGGCCAGGCAACCGCAGACGAGAACGCCCTCATCAGGGCACAGCAGGCACTCGAAAGAGAGATCGTCGGCACCTTCGACGTCCTTGCAGAGATCAAACACGCCGTCCGCCTTATCGAAGTGTCCGATGCCTCCGGCCGGCGCACGATCGCCGCGGCGGCAGCAGAGCTCGCCCGCCAACGCGACGAGGGCAAGGCGGCTATGTCGGACCGTGAGCATCACGTATTCACCGATTTTGTTCTGGGCGGTGTCGCCGATGAGCTCCGCCGCAGACTGGACCAGGCCTCGGCGCTCATGGCGGCCATGAATGATTCACTGTCTACGATCAGGACCAGCCACGGCATCGGAGTCAAAGTACGGTGGAACCTGGCAGACGGGGCCGACGTGTCCGTGACGCGGATCCGCGAACTGGTCACCACAGCGCCCGCTTTGCGCACCACTGCGGCCAATGCCGAACTCGCCGACCTTCTCAAGGCGCGCGTGGAGGAATCCTTGGCCGCAAACGCTGACTCCGGGTACGCCGAGCACCTGCGCAACGCCCTGGATTACCGGGCCTGGCACACGGTCGAGGTAATTATCACCGGACCCGCTGAAGGGCAGCAGCGGCGACTGACGCGCGGTGCGAAACTGTCCCAGGGTGAGACCCGCTTTGTTTCGTATGTGACCTTGTTCGCAGCTGTGGACGCGTACCTGTCCAGCCTTCCCGGTAACGGAGGAGCGCTGCGGCTGCTGCTTCTCGATGACGCGTTCGCCAAGGTCGATGACCAGACCATTGCCGAACTGATGGGCCTTCTGGTCCGCCTGGACATCGACTTCGCCTTGACCGGGCACGACCTGTGGGGCACGTACGCGCAAGTTCCTGCCCTGGACTGCTATGAAGTCAGGCGCCGGCAGGACGGACCGGCCGTAACGACGCACCTGCACTGGGATGGCCGGAACCGGCACCTGAGGGCTGCTCAATGACAGGAACAACCCTGCCGGAAGCTGCCCTGGCCTATCTTTCCAACGCGGCGCTGACGCCACTGTGGGCAGCGGCCCGCGGCCGCCTGGAAAGGAACCGGCTCCTCGCCAAAGGGACTGTCAAGGTCTTCGTCGACGATGAAGGCGCCGATGTGCTCGCGGGTCTGCTTACTACCACTGTCACGGTAGGAGAAGTGAGCGTGCGGCTGGACAAGCTCGATGCCCGGCTGCGGGAATCGGCGGCGCAGGCGGGCCTCGCCACTGTCATAGAGGCCATCACCAAGGTGCCCCTGCAAGACCGCACAGCGGCAAGGGAGCAAGCAGCGGCCGTCCGGGCGCTTGCCCTCGCACGGCTTGATGCTGCCCTGGCCGGTGCCGGACTGGCGTATGCTGCCTGGGTTCCCGCGTTCGTAGCCGGGGTCCAGCAGGCCGGACTGCTCACCCGGGCCGGGGAGGAATACGCCGCCCGGTGCGCTGACCGTGCCGGCGCTGTTCTAACCGCGCTGGGCACCCGTACCAACCTGAGCTCGCCGGATCCCTGGTCCCCGGGACCGGGGCCGGTGTGGGAGCTGGCCGAGCTCGCTTCCCGGTGCACAGGAACAGCCCACGGGCTCGACGACGGCACATTGACCAGCGCCCTTGTCCTTCGGGCCGCATCAGCAGCGTTCGGGGAGCCGGTCCCTGTCCGCGCTACTGCCAGGCGCGCGCTGTGGGAACGGCTCGGCGTCGTCACAGACGTCGTTTCCGGAACCGTGCTCACATGGAACCTGCGCCCGCCCGGAACAGATCCGTGGTCCCGAATGATGCAGGCCCGCGCCGACCTTAGCTTGGTGACCCACCTGACCGTGCATGAGATGCGTGCTGCCGGGGCCGGCACACTCCTGGCCAGCTCTGGCACTGTCGTGTCCGTATGCGAGAACCCTCAGGTACTGCAGGCCGCGGCCAGAGCGGCGGTTCCCGGCGTGCTGATATGCCTGTCAGGGAACCCTGCCAGTGCGGGCGTACTGGCCCTGAACCGACTCATCGCCGCCGGCAATGACGTACGGTATCACGGCGATTTTGACTGGCCTGGAGTTGCGATTGCGGGCCGCGTTCTAGCCTCCGGCGCCACGCCATGGCGTCTAGCGGCAAATGATTACGAAGCGGCCGCGAACTCTCTGCCCGCCGACGAAACGCTCGCACTCGAGGGTAAGCCGGTCCCGACCCCCTGGGATCCAGCCCTCGCCGTAGCCATGACCCGGCAAGGGGTGGCCCTACACGAGGAGTCGCTCCTCAAGCTGCTGCTTAGCGACCTCGTATGAATATGGTCAGCAGCGCGGCGATCATGGGATGATCCGGACGTTTAGCGCGCCGACCAGCAGGCTTTTGCAAGGGGGCCATTTAGGGGAACCAGAACACTGACGAAGTCAAGAAGATAGTAAGTAAGAGGACTGAAGACGAACGCCTGAATCACGTTGGCTCAACGGGGACAATTTAGTTGGCACTGCGCCAAGATGTATGTGAGTTGATCTTCTGGGAAGAACTTCGCGGATTTAAGCCCCTTTATCCGGTGCGCATGTCATCGGCCACGATCCGCAAGGACGGATCCAGGCGGAGAAGGACTTCGTTGAAGCGGACACCCCACTGGAGCCAGTTGCCATCCATGTCGACCGGCGACCTAGAAAGGGACGATGATCTGGGGCGCCGATCCGCACGTTTTCCACATAGCGGTGTGAGCCGCAGTGTACTGACGCGTTCGCCTGATCACGGCATTCGCTTCTTTCATAAGGTTTGGGATATGCACCTCGTCCTTGCGAAGCACGAACACCGCTTCATCCGCAATGAGCATCGAACGAGTTTCGCCTCGCCACCCGGCCGACCCCAAATACCCCGTTCCATCACAATGCAGTTGAACGCCCCAACCCATCCTGGCCCGTCCGCTGATCGTTGCGCCCACTGATGAGCCCATTCGTCTATGCGATCGTCGAAGTGCTCCAGAGAATTTCGCGTTGCAACGTTTCTAATCGCGGGGAGCGCTGGATTTCCCATTAGGTCCTGAATCCACCCGATGCGGCTTTTCCAGAGGTCAGCTCCTTCTTTCGCGGCCTTCCACTCCCGAAAACTAAATTTGTCAACGCGGCCGCGCAGGAGATCGCCTGCTCTACCCGCTCGCGATGTCCTTGCACTGCTGAGTTCTGACTTTTGCCCCGCCCGAACCTGGCACCGGCTAGGGAGCCCGCGGACGGTCACCTCGAGTCCAGCCACGCCCTGATAACTGGTTTCAGGGTGCTCACGTCATTGGCGAAGTCGGGACTGAGCACCTGAGCACCTGACCATTCAAATCGGCCGTCCGGGCAGGCGCGTCCCGGGCACTCGACCGCAAGCATGCCACACCGAGCGCCAGCGGCAGTTACATGCCGGGACGCTTACAGAGCGGGCCCCGATTCACCGTTCAGGGCCGCTTCGGCAGCTACTGGAAAGACTTCCAAGTAGCTGCCCCCTGCCGGCACTTGACCTCTACCGCCAACTGGGCGAGTTTTCGCCAACTTTCCAGTCCCGTTTCGCCAACTGGTGTTCAAACCGCCAACTAGCTTCCGATCTCACACAGGAGCCTAGAACTCCCAGTCCTCATCCTCCGTGTTAACGGCCTTGCCAATGACGTAGGAGGAGCCCGAGCCAGAGAAGAAGTCGTGGTTCTCGTCGGCGTTCGGGGAAAGTGCCGAGAGGATGGCCGGGTTCACGTCGGTGACGGAAGCCGGGAACATGGCCTCGTAGCCGAGGTTCATGAGGGCCTTATTGGCGTTGTAGTGCAGGAACTTTTTGACATCCTCGGCAAGGCCGACTCCGTCGTAAAGGTCGTGCGTGTACTGGACTTCGTTTTCGTACAGCTCGAAAAGGAGCTCGAACGTGTAGTCCTTGATTTCCTGCTTGCGGGCCTCGGAAACCTTCTCAAGGCCCTTCTGGAACTTGTAGCCGATGTAGTAACCGTGCACGGCCTCGTCGCGAATAATGAGGCGGATGAGGTCGGCTGTGTTCGTGAGCTTGGCACGCGAAGACCAGTACATGGGGAGGTAGAAGCCCGAATAGAACAGGAAGCTTTCCAGCAGCGTGGAAGCAATCTTGCGCTTCAGGGGATCGTCGCCTTGGTAGTAGTCCATGACGATCTGCGCCTTCTTCTGCAGGTTCTCGTTTTCGAGAGACCAGCGGAATGCGTCGTCAATCTCCTTGGTGGAGCACAGGGTGGAGAAGATCGACGAGTACGACTTCGCGTGCACCGACTCCATGAAGGCGATGTTGGTGTACACAGCTTCTTCATGCGGGGTGACGGCATCCGGAATCAGCGAGACAGCGCCCACCGTGCCCTGGATGGTGTCCAGCAAGGTGAGACCGGTGAAGACGCGCATGGTGAGCTGCTGCTCATCCGGGGTCAGCGTGTGCCACGACTGGACGTCGTTGGACAGCGGCACCTTCTCCGGAAGCCAGAAGTTGTTGACCAGTCGGTTCCAGACTTCCACGTCCTTGTCATCCTGGATTTTGTTCCAGTTGATGGCCTCGACGTGCGTCAGGAGCTTCACTTTCTCAGTCATTTGTCGGTTTCGCTTTCTCGCATGAGCTTGGCTTGTGCTGCATCGTCGATGCAATGCTGGCATGTGGGTTTCACGATGCCCTTATTGGTGTGATGACGGGTGTGGGCGCTACGACGGCTCGATGGCTTGGGTACGCCTTTACGGACCGCTGACATTTTGGCTCGTGTTTCAGCGCTTGCCGACTTTCCGAAGTTTGGGTTGCCTTCGCCCGTGAAGGCTGCAGAAAGTGCCTTGCGGGACTCCAAAGGCATCGTGTGCGCGAATCCGGGGTGATCCGGACCGAACTTCCCGAAGTTCGGGTTGTCCGCTCCCACGAAAGTCCCTTTTCGTTCCTCAGCCCATTTCCGCCGCTGTTCCACAGAGTGTGAATTGCCAAAGAATGGATTCTCTTCCCCGAAACGGCTCAGGCCTTTTCGCCCTGTGGATCGAAGACGAGCAGCTTCCCGCATGTCTTCGGTCCACACCAAGCCGGTCGGGCCGAAACCACCTTCTGAAAGATTTAGAAGGCGATCCCCCTGACTCCTCAAGTAGGCAATCCAGTCAATCTCTGCCTGCCCAAGCTCGTCCAAACCTTCAATCCAGTCCAGCTCGTCGGCAATGAGGTCTTCGGCGTCGTGCTTCCTGACCCAATCGTAGAAAGGAGTCCTGCGCCCTTCTGCGGCAACTCTGAGATGTTGATGAAACCGACGGCTGGCAGTTTTGGTCGTCAAACCAACGTAGCGGTATTCAACCTCGCGTCGAAGCCGAATGCCGTAGATCAAGCCGCCCGTCGCCGTCGTAATTTCCTTCATCTCAACGCACCACCATCACAGGGCACATGAAACACAACCCTCAACTTCGGTCCCTTCAAGGGCCATCTGGCGGAGACGGATGTAGTAGAGGGTCTTGATGCCCTTGCGCCATGCGTAGATCTGCGCCTTGTTGATGTCACGCGTGGTGGCGGTGTCCTTGAAGAACAGCGTCAGGGAAAGCCCTTGGTCCACGTGCTGTGTGGCAGCGGCGTAGGTGTCGATGATCTTCTCGTAGCCGATTTCATAGGCATCCTGGTAGTACTCCAGGTTGTCGTTGGTCAGGTACGGCGCCGGGTAGTAGACGCGGCCGATCTTGCCTTCCTTGCGGATTTCAATCTTGGCGGCCACCGGGTGGATCGACGACGTGGAGTTGTTGATGTAGCTGATGGAACCGGTGGGCGGCACGGCCTGGAGGTTCTGGTTGTAGATACCGTGCTCCATGACGGAAGCCTTCAGCTCGCGCCAGTCATCCTGAGTGGGGATGTGGTGGCCGGCAAAGAGCTCGCGGACGCGCTCCGTTGCCGGTGCCCATTCCTGCTCGGTGTACTTGTCGAAGAACTCACCGGATGCGTAGGTGGACTTCTCGAAGCCGCCGAACTTCTGGCCGGTCTCGATGGAGAGCCTGTTGGAAGCGCGGAGAGCGTGGAAGAGCACCGTGTAGAAGTAGATATTGGTGAAGTCCAGGCCCTCTTCAGAGCCGTAGTGGACGTGCTCACGGGCCAGGTAGCCGTGGAGGTTCATCTGTCCAAGGCCAATCGCGTGGCTCTGGGCGTTGCCCTGGGCGATCGACGGAACCGAGTTGATGTAGGACATGTCCGAGACAGCGCTCAAGGCGCGGATGGACGTCTCAATGGAGAGGCCGAAGTCCGGTGAATCCATGGTCTTGGCGATGTTCATGGAACCGAGGTTGCAGGAGATGTCTTTGCCCACGGTCTCGTAGCTCAGGTCTTCGGCGTAGATCGACGGCGATGAAACCTGCAGGATCTCCGAGCAGAGGTTGCTCATGGTGATCTTGCCGTCGATCGGGTTGGCCCGGTTCACGGTGTCCTCGAACATGATGTACGGGTAACCGGACTCGAACTGGATCTCAGCGAGCGTCTGGAAGAACTCGCGGGCGCTGATCTTGGTCTTCTTGATCCGCGAATCGTCCACCATTTCGTAGTACTTCTCAGTGACCGAAATGTCGGAGAAAGGCACTCCGTAAACGCGCTCGACGTCGTACGGCGAGAAGAGGTACATGTCCTCGTTCTTCTTGGCGAGTTCGAACGTGATATCCGGAACCACAACGCCCAAGGAGAGCGTCTTGATACGGATCTTCTCGTCGGCGTTTTCCCGCTTGGTGTCCAGGAAGCGGTAGATGTCCGGGTGGTGGGCGTGCAGGTAGACGGCACCTGCACCCTGGCGCGCACCGAGCTGGTTGGCGTAGGAGAAGCTGTCTTCGAGGAGCTTCATCACGGGAATGACGCCGGAGGACTGGTTTTCGATCTGCTTGATCGGCGCACCGTGCTCGCGGATGTTGGTGAGCGAGAGCGCCACACCGCCACCACGCTTGGAGAGCTGCAGCGCGGAGTTGATGGCGCGTGCGATCGACTCCATGTTGTCTTCGATCCGGAGCAGGAAGCAGGAGACGAGCTCGCCGCGCTGTGCCTTCCCTGCATTCAGGAACGTCGGGGTGGCCGGCTGGAAACGGCCGTCGATGATCTCGTCGACGAGCCTGCTAGCGAGCTCTTCGTTACCACGGGCCAAGTGCAGTGCGACCATGCAGACACGGTCTTCGTAGCGCTCCAGGAAGCGCTTGCCGTCGAACGTCTTCAGCGTGTACGAGGTGTAGAACTTGAAAGCACCGAGGAAGGTCTCAAAGCGGAACTTCTTCTTGTACGCGCGGTTATAGAGTTCGCGAATGAAGTTCATCGTGTACTGGTCGAGCGTTTCGCGCTCGTAGTACTGGTTCTTCACCAGGTAATCGAGCTTCTCTTCCAGGTCGTGGAAGAACACGGTGTTGTTGTTCACGTGCTGCAGGAAGTACTGGTGCGCAGCTTCTCGGTCGGCCTCGAACTGGATCTCACCGTTGGGGCCATACAGGTTCAGCATGGCGTTGAGCTCGTGATAGCCCAGTCCCTTGTAAGCCTCAGGCAATGGCTTTTTGACCGTGTCCACAGCGCCCCCGGTTACTTCTGTTTCTGCGACAGTTGTGTCCAAAACTTTTCCAGCCCTTCGTTGACCCGTTGGACGTCTTCTGGCGTCCCCATGAGTTCAAATTTGTAAAGATGCGGCACCTTGCACTTGACGGAGACAATGTCTCCCGCTGCGCAGTAGTTGTCCGCGAAGTTTGTATTCCCCGCTCCGATAACACCGCGGATCAGTTCCCTGTTCCCGGGGTCGTTCAGAAACCTGATCACCTGCTTGGGCACGGAACCTTCGCCGTTGGTGCCACCGTATGTGGGCAGCACAAGGACGAAAGGTTCAAGCGCCTGAAGGGGTGCGTCCTGGGCATAAAGTGGGATCCGCGCAGCGTCCCGACCCAGTTTCTGGACGAATCGTTTGGTGTTTTCGGAGGTGGAGGAAAAGTAGATGAGGTGACTCCTGGTGGTGACAGCGTGCGCCGCATCGCGAACAGTTACCGCTGCCACCGGTGCCATGGGAGTCACCTCAACTACATAGGAATTCTTGGTGTGTATGGTGGCGAAGCCTGACAGGAAACTTAGGCCACGGAGGAGACGGCCTGGGCCAGTTCCTCGATCTTGTCCGGGCGGAATCCGGACCAGTGATCTTGTTCGGTCACGACGACGGGAGCCTGCATGTACCCCAGGGCCTTGAGCCGCTCGAGGGCCTCGGCGTCCTGGGAGATATCGACACTCTGGTAGGCAATGCCCTTCTTGTCGAGCGCCCGGTACGTTGCGTTGCACTGAACACAGGCCGGCTTGGTGTAAACCGTTACGGTCATGATCCCTGTCCCCTAAGTTGAAGTCTGATTCTCTTCGTATCTGGCGGGTTCAACCGGAGCTAACCAATGAATCCGATACCGGCCCTGTTTCCCGCCCAATCCGTAAACCGATACTACATGTAGTGCAAGCGCCTAACTGGAACCCCAAGATGATGTATTACAAGTATGTCATTCAATCCACTGCTCGTCCACAGGCAGGGCCCTTCAAAATGTCCGTGATTCCGCCGAAGTGAGAGATGAAATCCACACCCTGTGGACTACTTAGCCACATTAAATCTCCCGCGTGTCGCGGGGTAGCGGCGTGTCGTGACACTTTGAAAATGTGGTGCGTTCAACAGCTAAAATTTGGTGATGGTCAACCTCCTCCACCTCCGGACACTCATGGAGGTTTCCCGGCTTGGGTCGTTCGCTGCCGCCGCCGCGCAGCTCGGCTACACCGCCTCAGCCGTATCCCAACAGATGGCTGCACTGGAACGGGACACCGGCGTCGAACTGTTCCAGCGCTCGGCTCGCAGCATCGTCCCCACGGAAGCCGCGGTGACCATGACGCGCCACGCATCCAAGGTACTTACCGACGTCGAGGCCCTCATGGCGGCAGCCTCGCGGACGAACGACTCCCCCGCCCAGGAACTGCGGCTGGGGATCTTCCCCAGCCTTGCCACCTACGTTTTGCCGGAGATCCTGCTCAGTGACCGCTGGAAGGACTTAGGCATAGAACTCAAGGTTTCAGTGGCAGAACCAGCCCAAACCATCCAGGGACTCCGCAGCGGCGGGGAGCTGGATGTAGCCCTGGTCTACCAGGTGGGGCAGTCCGGTTTGGCGTGGCCGCACTCCCTGGAACGGCAATGGATTGGCGACGACGACTTCCGCGTTGTCCTGCCGGCGTCGTGGAAAATCCGTGAGGACGCCGAGATGGAGGCCTCCCACCTCTCGGACATGCCGTGGATCGTCCATCATCCCGGCACAAGCGATGCCTTGGTCATCGAGCGGCTGTTCGCCAGTTGCAACCTCCATCCCCGCGTCGTGGCCTACAGCGACGACTTCCACGCCAGCCTCGAAATGACGGCCGCCGGGCTCGGTGCTTCGCTGGTGCCGGAACTGGCCCTATGGAACCGGCCATCCGGCGTCGTGGTCCTCGACGTCCCCGACATCCGCTTGGCCCGAAATGTTTTCGCTTTGCTCATCAATGAAAAGCGAACCGCTCAAGTTCAATTGTTCACGCAAATGCTGGCAGATTCGCTGCGCGGCTCCGCCGGCCGGAGCGGGCTGCATCCCCTCAAAACCGAGCGTGTCAAGGGTCCGCAGCGCAACCGCTGAAATATTCCCATTTGCTGGAACACGCTCGGTGTTGGGGTTAGATTGATCACATGGGCAAGCTAGCGAGCAAGCACTTTGGGGAAATTGAGCTCAGCAATGGGCGCGAACATTGCTTTGTTGCCAAACATGAGATTGGTGGCAGCCAGCTTGAACTGGACCTCAACGTCGCCGCGCATGACCATTTCGATGAAGCCGCGATGCGCAAGGTGGACTATCGGTTGCGTTTCCTCCCCGAGCTCGTGGACCAAGTCCGGGAAATGATCTCCGAGGAACTGGACCAGGACGGAACCAACCCCCAACAGTTCCTGCACTTCCACTGCTCGCAGCTCAAAGAGGAGCAACTCGAATCCGTCTTTGGCGTCAGGGACAAGGAGCAGCTCACCAACAACGTGTTCCTAAAAGCCCTGAAACTCGGTCATGTGGCCATCTATCCGGGCCAGCCGGAACGCTACTTCGTCCTCGACTTCACGCTCGGCTCGCGCTTCACCGACGAATTGTTGGTAGCCGCTGCGGATGAAGACGGCGTGGTGGATGACGAAATCCTGTGGGAGTAGCGAACTCCTAAGAAGGCTTAAAGCAGCCGACGGCGGCCGGTCACCTGTGAGGTGACCGGCCGCCGTCGTTCCTGACGCCTATCTACTACTTTGCGGTCTCCAGCAGCGTGGCCCGGACCGTCCGCGTTGCCTTGACCAGGTTGCGGAGTGATTCTTCGGTTTCGACGTAGCCGCGGGTCTTCAGCCCACAGTCCGGGTTGACCCAGAGCTGGCGTGAGGGAACATGCTTGACCGCGGTTGCCAAAAGCTCAGTGACCTCGGCCTCGCCGGGAACGCGCGGCGAGTGGATGTCGTAGACGCCCGGGCCCACGCCGCGGCCGAACCCGTGGGACTCGAGGTCGTGGACGACCTCCATGCGGGAACGGGCAGCTTCGATGGAGGTCACGTCAGCGTCGAGGCCGTCGATCGCGTCGATGATCACACCAAACTCGGAGTAGCAGAGGTGCGTGTGGATCTGGGTGGCATCAGCTGCTCCGGCCGTGGCCAGGCGGAAGGAATCCACTGACCATTTCAGGTAGTCGGCGTGATCTGCCTTGCGCAATGGAAGGAGTTCGCGAAGCGCAGGCTCATCCACCTGGATGACCTTGATACCGGCAGCTTCGAGATCCGCGATCTCATCACGCAGTGCCAGCCCCACCTGGTTGGCGGTTTCGCCCAGCGGCTGGTCATCGCGGACGAAGGACCAAGCAAGGATGGTGACCGGACCGGTGAGCATGCCCTTCATCGGCTTGCTGGTCAGCGACTGTGCATACTCTGCCCACGCCACGGTGATCGGCGCACTGCGGGTGACATCGCCCCAAAGGATCGACGGGCGGGTGCAGCGCGAACCATAGGACTGGACCCAACCGTGGACAGTAACGTCAAAGCCCTCGAGGTTCTCGGCAAAGTACTGGACCATGTCGTTGCGCTCGGGCTCGCCGTGCACCAGGACGTCGTAGCCGAGCTCCTCCTGCAGGTCAACAACGCGCTTGATTTCATCCTTCATGAGCTGTTCGTACTGCTCATTGGTGAGATCGCCCTTGTTGTTGCGGGCACGGGCAGAGCGGATCTCGGAGGTCTGCGGGAAAGAACCGATGGTTGTGGTGGGCAGCGGCGGAAGGTGCAGGGCCTCTTCTTGGGCTGCTTCGCGGACCGAGTACTCGGAGCGGCTGAAGTCTGCTGCGGTCAAGGCAGCGGTGCGGGCCCGGACATCGTCGCGGCGGACGCCTTCAGCGGTGGCACGGGAAGCGATGACTGCAGATGCTTCGTCAATGGCGGCCTTGGCCGAAGCGGGGTCTGCCAGGTAGGACGCCAAGGTCTTGACCTCAACGGCCTTCTGATCCGAGAAAGCAAGCCAGCTGCGCAACTGCTCGGACAACTGTGTTTCCTCGGCAACGTCGTGAGGCACGTGCTGTGTAGAGGTGGAAGTGCTGACGGTGAGCTTGGCGGCGGCAGCCTTCAGTGCATCCAGCTTCCCAGCCGACGCAGCAAGGTCGTTGCGCCAGATGTTGTGGCCATCCACGACGCCTGCAACCAGGGTCTTGCTGCCCAAGGCGGCAAGTGCTGCGTCGGACGGAAGGGAACCCTTGAAGACGTCGATGTGAAGGGCGTCGATGTTGGTGGCAGCGAGGGTGCCGAACTGCCCGTCGAGGGCACCGTACGGGGTGGAGACGAGAATCTGCGGACGGTTGGCCGCCGAGGTGAGGACCTCGTAGGCGCGCGCCACTGCGGCTTCAACCTCGGCTGCGGGGGTTTCTTGGTCGACTACCAACGCAGGCTCGTCCAGCTGAACCCAGCTAGCGCCGGCTTCAGCCAACTTCTGCAGGAGCTGGACGTAGACGGGCAGGATGTCTTCGAGGCGGGACAGCGGAGCAAAGCCGGCCGGAGCGTCGTCGGAGGCCTTGGACAGCAGAAGGTAAGTCACCGG
Organism: Arthrobacter sp. efr-133-TYG-104; assembly: GCF_030208915.1. Classification (NCBI taxonomy): domain Bacteria; kingdom Bacillati; phylum Actinomycetota; class Actinomycetes; order Micrococcales; family Micrococcaceae; genus Arthrobacter; species Arthrobacter sp. efr-133-TYG-104. The sequence goes on along the minus strand of NZ_JARVTA010000017.1, from coordinate 48,849 downwards.
GCCCACGATGTACGGCCGTGTCTCGATGCCGTTGGCCAGCGCGAAGGCGAATTCATCCACCTTTGCCGTGGAAGCGAGGCTGAACGTCGTTTCGGGGCCGATTTCCGGAACCAGGTAGTGGTAGTTCGTGTCGAACCACTTGGTCATTTCAAGGGGCTGCTGCTCCTTGTTGCCGCGGGCCAGGGTGAAGTAGCCATCGATATCCAGCTGCCCCTCCGCGTTGAGGAGCCCACCGAAACGGGCAGGGACTGCGCCGAGGTGCGCGGTGGTGTCCAGGACCTGGTCGTAGTAGGAGAAGGTGCCGGGAACGGCCGCAGCCTCGGTGAGGCCCAGCTCCTGCAGGCGCTTAGCGATGGTGAGCTGGATGTCCTTGGCTGCGGCGTCCAGCGCTGCAGCGTCAATCTTGCCGGCCCAGTATGCTTCGACGGCTTTCTTGAGCTCACGACGACGGCCGATGCGCGGATATCCCAGAAGGGATGCTGCGGGGAAAGGAGTAGCGGGAGTGATCTGGTCAGTCATGGATTTTTCCTTGATGAAGTAGGTGCTGAATCGATGAAGTAGATGCTGAATCGGTGATGTCGTGGGCAACCGGTAGCTCCGGCATGTGAGGTCAGCTGATCAGTGATCAGCTATCGGGGTCAGTGTGCGAATTCCTGGCGTACTGCGCTCTTTATGCGGTGCAAAGCTTTGGAAGGCCGCGGCAAATTCAGTTTGTCCAGCACATCCAAGGCGTGTGCGTGCTCGTTGAAGGTGTAAAGGTGGATTCCGGGCGCACCGGCATCCAAGGCAGCATTAGCGAGGTCCACCGTGGCAGCAACGCCGATGCTCCGGCGTTCCCCTTCCGTCTCTGCTGCGCCCAAGCGCTCGATGAGTTCCCTGGAAGGTTCGACGCCGGCCAGTTCGCCAAGCCGCTTGAGTCGCCTCAGGCTGGTCAGCGGCATGACGCCGGGAATGATAGGGATGGTCACTCCGGCCCGGCGGGCACGCGAGACCAGTCCGGCGTATTCGCTGGCGTGGAAGAACACCTGGGTGATGGCGAAGTCCGCGCCGGAGCGCTGCTTGGCAAGCAACACCTCGACGTCGTGCCCCTCACTGGGTGATTCCGGATGGCGGGTGGGGTACGCAGCAACTCCCACCGCGATCTTGCCTGCGCACAGCAGGGCTGACCTGCGAAGTTCTACACGGCGGATCAGCTCGATGAGGTCCTGGGCATACCGGAGGGAACCCGTGGCGGGCTGGCCGTCTTGGGGAAGGTCACCACGCAGCGCCAAAATGCCGCGTACTCCGTGGTCGAGCAGTTCACCGATGATCTCTGCCAGTTCAGTGGGCGTATTGCCAACGCAGGTCAGGTGCGCCAAGGGACGCAAGGTGGTCTCGGTGAGGAGTCGATTGATGAGGTCGACGGCGGTGTCACGGTTGGATCCGCTGGCACCGTATGTCACCGAGACATAATCCGGTTCGGTGGCTTCGAGTTCGCGGATAGTAGTCCACAACGTTTCGGCGGCGGCAGCAGAACGCGGCGGAAACAGTTCGTAGGAGAGTGCTACCGGGGCAGTTCCGGCAAGATTCGGATGTACGTCAATAAGGCTTGGTGGCGACATTTGCGTCCTTGGCTGTATGACATCACCCGCTGACCGCCGGACCGTATGGGTGTGGCGGATATCTTGGATGATGAATTGAGTTTGGGATACACGAATGGGCTCCAGCAGGACGCAGCCGCGACTGTTACGCCTGGGATGAAGCTTTTTCCGTGTGCAAATGTCAGGCCCACATGGGGGCACCCACACCCTCCTCACCGCCCTTGCGGGGCAGATCCATCGGAGGATCGCTGACACGTTACCGCGGTAACTTGTCTATGACTCTAAAGGCCGGAGTCGAGGCGATCAATTCAGGCGCCGAATTAAGACGCAGTTTTACGAACGTTGCGGACGGATCCGTGAACTTTATTCGCCGAACTGCCCCTGATTCCCTCCCCATGGGGACCGCCGAGGTCTATTCTTTTGCCATGCACCAACTACCAGCCTCCTACCAGAACTACTTGGATGCACAGACGCAGCACGTGGTAGATGCCATTCGCCCTGTCCTGCTGCAATCAGCCGCCGACCAAAGGCACGGCGTCCGCATCATCTTCAACACCGGTTCCACCGGGCACCAGGCGCACTTGGACGATTCGATTCCTTACGGGGAAATTATCGAGGATATCGACTGACTAACAGCGATATCGACTGACTAATCCGGCTGGCCGAGCTACGTCGTCAGGCGGATCAGCCTTCCAGTAGGAGCCGTTGTGCCCGGGGAGCAAGCGCGTCTTCGAGCACGAGGCACGCAGCACCGACAGCCCCCACGTCCTCCCCCACGCCTGTTCCCACCACTTCCAAGCCGTGGATCATCCGGGCAGCGCTGTCCTTCTCCAACAGGGCCGGGACACGTTCCAGGAAGTAGGGGGCCATCCGCGCCCAGAAAGGTCCTCCAAACACGACGCGTTCAACGTCTAGGGTGTTGGTCACCGCCGATACTGCGCGGGCAACGAGGGTGGCCGACTTGTCCAGAATCGCAATCGCTTGCTCGTCGCCGTCGTCGGCCTTATCGCACAACTCTGCGTAGCGTTCCTGGACCTCAGGGCCATCGGCGTCCGCGCGGTGCCCGGCCAACACGCCGGCGGCCTCAGCCTCGGCCACCAGCACTTGGGGAATACAGGAGGATTTCACGCAACCGCGGAGCCCGCAGTCACAAGGTGGCCCGTCAGGATCCACCATGATGTGGCCGATCTCGCCAGCGTTGCCTGAGGTGCCGCGAACCACCTCATCGTTGAGCACAATGCCGCAACCGATGCCCGTACCCATATACATGAAGACAAAGCTGCCGGCACCGCTGGCACCACCGGCCCACGTCTCCGCCACGGCCGCACTGGTGACATCCTTGTCCACCACGGTCTCCAAGCCGGTTGCTTGCTGAAGGGCCTCGCGAATGCGGACCCGGTTCCACCGGGTCAGAAGTGGAGGCTCCACCACAGAGCCTTCCTTGAGATCGATGGGGCCCGGCACAGCCACTCCCAGCCCCGCGATCTTTGCGGCGTCCACGCCCGAGTCGTCAATGAGCGCGGTGATCTGTTCAGCGATCGTGGTGATGACCTCGGCCGGATCTCCACCCGGGGTGGCCATGCGGCTATGCCGGACCACGGCCCCCACAAGGTCCAGGACAACGAAGGTAATGACGGCAGGGTCCAAGTGCACACCGACGGCGTACATTCCGCCCGGGTTGAGTTGAAGGATGGTCCGCGGCTTGCCCGGGCCAGAACCTTCCTTGCCCGCCTCAAGGATGAGGTGCTGATCGAGAAGGCGCCGCGAGATGTTGGATATGGTCTGCGGAGAAAGCCCCACCACTTGGGCCAGTTCGACGCGGCTTAGCCCACCGGGCGAGCGGCGGATGGCTTCCAAAATGACGGTGAGGTTGAAGTCCCCCATCCGGGGAAGATTGGTTCCGCGCCTCGGGGTTGGCTGCCGGATCTCAGTCACTGATACCTCTCGTCATTCGGAGAAAGTGGTCGGAATTAAGTTCTGTCTGAATCGTACGGCACCCCTGCCGACGCGGGCACGGCCACACGCTGGCTCCGCGTTACCGTGAACTTTGGGTTCCGGCCGATCTCCGTTGTGGGTCCGATCAGACGCTCAAGAGCAGCCCTGTACTGCAGGTGACTGTTGTACACAGTCCACAGTTCCCCTCCGGGGGCGAGGACCCGGGCAGCTGCCTCGAACATTTTCACCGCAGCACCGGCATGAACACCGGCGCCGATGTGGAATGGCGGGTTCAACAAGATGAGGTCGGCACTACCGGCGGCCAACTTTGACATAGCGTCGTCATGGACCACCTCGATCCGCTCCTGTAACCCATTGGCAGCGATGGTCTCCTTGGCCGAGGCAACCGCAGCGGCAGATTGGTCGGTCGCTATGAGTCGGGCCGCTGGGTTACGCCGCGAGTACATGGCAGCAAGGATGCCGGTCCCGCATCCCAAATCAACCACCCGTGAAACCGGCGGCATCCGGTCCAAGAAGGTGAGCAGATAACGGGTCCCGATGTCGAGTCGAACACCTGAGAAGACGGCGCCGTGGGCTTTTACCGTGAGCCCGAGTTCCGGCAAAGAGGCAACCAACGGAAATGGCGGTGGGTCTGCTGGCTGCTGCGGGTTCCGTGCCAAGACGATCCGCGACTTGTGGCGCGCGAGTTGCGGTTGGACCGTACCGAAGAAGCGTTCCAATACCGCGTTCATGCCCACAGACATGTGCTTGACCCGGCCGCCTGCCAGCAGGACCGCGTCCGGGGCAGCGTAGCGGGCAACGGCGTCGGCGATTTCCTCCAACTCCGCCAGTGACTTCGGCAGTTGCAGAAGGACCAACTGGGAGCCGTCGAGCAGTTCCCGTCCTAACTCGTGCGAGGTGAAACGTCCCTCCATGTCCGTGGCCTTCGCGTTGCGCTGGAGGGCGAGGCGCCCGGTATAGAGGTCTTGATGTACGCGGACATGCTCGACGCCGAGCCCGGACAGGGCTCCCAGCGTCAGGGCCCCGTAGCGGTCGCCAATGACCGTCATCCTCGTTCCTGGACTGACGTGTTCTGAAGCGGTATTAAGCAGAAGCCGATCGGTGGCATCGTAGGCCATCAAGTTCTCGGCCTCGACATCGGGGCGCCTGCTGAGCGCATTGAACAACTGCCCAAGCCCGGCGTCTGGATCCAATGCCGTCACGATCTGTACTCGCTTTCTGTGCGACTCATCAGCTGCGTCACTACTCACATTCATGCTGGTCTCGACTTCGTCGCGGCGAAGGAGGAACCTTGGGGTGCGTGGATAAAACACCTGCAGGCAAACGGACCACCCAACAGTCCGCGGCAGCAGCAGGCACAGGCCGCGGCGGACCCACGGAGCCAGGCGCCGGGACCGGAAGAGATTCGGCTCCCTCCCCCATTTGCGAGCAAGTCATGAGTGTCAATGTTGTCACGAACCTTCAAGTAAAGTCCCTCAACTCTCCCGACGAATCCAGGCACCAGGAGAAGACCACCGTGGACGTCGTCACCGTCAACGACTACACACTGGGACGTTTGACCTTCGAGCCGGGGTGGACCTGGGCAAGCTGTCTCGGTCCGGTGGTTGGAACGGACTCCTGCCAGTTGAGCCACGTCGGTTTCTGCGTGTCCGGAAACCTTGAAGTGGAAACGAACGACGGCGGGAAGATCAGCATTTCGTCCGGCGATTCCTACACAATCCCGCCAGGCCACCTGGCCAAAGTGGTCGGTGACCAAACGTTCCAAGGCATCGAGTTCGTCAGCGGTGGTGAATTCGGCAAACCGTCGGCGTAGATCTTCCCGTCCGCCTAAGCCTGACGTAAAAAGACCCCGCTCTAAGAGCGGGGTCTTTTTTCCGAAGTGGAGCTGAGGGGACTCGAACCCCTGACCCCCTGCATGCCATGCAGGTGCGCTACCAGCTGCGCCACAGCCCCGGATGTGTTGAATTCGGTAGGTAAACATCCCTTCCCGCCGAAGCAACTCGTCAATACTAACCACAATGGCGCGATTAGCGAAATCGCGGGACGCGAGTCCCCAACGGCCGAGGTGCGCTGGATTTCTCCACCGCACCTCCCCCAAGCGGCCGCCTCGGACCGGCAGCAAACTTCAGCTGCGGGTCTGCCCAAATTCTATGAGCTGACAGCCATAAAACAAAACCGTTCAGTTGGTTTCCCCGGACCGGGTAGGTGGGCGGTGGTAGCGTTGTGGAGTCTCGACGGCGGCCCAGCGTGCGCCAAGCCGTGCATTACCTGAGAGGTTCCCTGCCCCCCATGCAGCAGCGTGCGAAAGATACCCGTCTTGCCGTCATAGAAGGCGCCGCGAATGTCTTCGCGGACGTGGGGTACGGCACCGCCAGCATGGCCGACATTACCCAGCGTGCCCAAGTGACGAAGGGCGCGCTGTATTTCCACTTCACGTCAAAGCGGGAATTGGCTCTGGCAGTCATAGAGGAACAGCACGCGATTGTCTTGGCAGCCGGAGCGGCAATTGTTGGCTCGGAAACTCCTGCCTTGGACAAAATCATCCGACTCTGCAGGATGTTTGGCCTTCAACTGCTCGATGAGCCGATCGTCCGTGGCGGGATCCGTCTCACCTTCGAAGCGGCTTCGTTCCAAGCCGACATCTCGGGGCCCTACGAGGATTGGATAGAAACAGTTTCCGGGCTCCTCGCTGAGGCGCAGGCGGAGGGCTCCATAAAGCCCGAGTTGGACGCTGCAGCGTTCTCCCGCTACCTGATCGCGTCCTTTACGGGCGTGCAGATGGTGTCGGATGTACTAACCGGGCGGGCCGACGTTCTCTTGAGGATCGAGCAGATGTGGGAGTTCATGCTGCCGGCATTGGTGCCGGGACCTTAGGCACCGGCCCTGGGACTTCCACAGATTTAGTCGGATACGGCGAGAGGCCCCGGCCTTCACCGCCCAAGCGGATGAAAACCAAGGCCTCCTATGGTGGAGCTGAGGGGACTCGAACCCCTGACCCCCTGCATGCCATGCAGGTGCGCTACCAGCTGCGCCACAGCCCCATATTCTCGCCGCTCCGCGCCCGGTTTTCCAACCCTCGGCGCCGAAGCAACTCAAATATCTTAGAACAGCACTTTCGAAAATTCCAAATCGGGAATATTCGGCCGAGGTCCTCCTAGTGCTCCGCGTCTTCCGCAGTAACTGCCTTGGCTGAGGCGTCATCCCCCAATTCGAGATCCACCACGGGGCAGTCCTTCCAGAGACGCTCAAGCGCGTAGAAGACCCGGTCCTCGGCGTGCTGGACGTGAATCACGATGTCGGCATAATCCAAGAGAACCCAGCGGCCCTCGGAACGTCCCTCACGCCGCACCGGACGCAGGTTCTGCTTCAGCAGTTCTTCTTCGATGCCGTCGACGATCGCGTTGACCTGGCGTTCCGTTGGAGCGGATGCAATCAGGAAGATATCTGTGAGGGCAAGGCGCTCACTGACATCAAGGGCGATAACGTCTTCGGCCAGCTTGTCAGCCGCAGCACGCGCCGCGTGGCGAGCGAGGGTTATCGATTGTTCATGTGCAGACACTGAAACTCCTTGTTGTGGCCGGTGGCCTTTGAATGGCGTGAGCCGCTTTGCAGCGGTAGTGAATGTATAGGGCTTGATGGTGTTCTAAAGCGGTAACGGTGTTCTAAAGCGGTAACGGTGTTAGCCGCCGGCGATCATGATGATGCCCACGATCAGGGCCACAACGCCGAGCGCCAGAACACCAAACTGCAGCAGCCTCGCTCGCTGGGCGCGGGCCAAGCCGGCAGTGTTTGCATCCAAGGGATCAAGGCCATAAGCCGTGTTCGCGGGGACGGGCGGCCGTTCCTTTTCCTCGGCCGTCTCCGAAACCTGAGGGCGATTTCGGGCACTTCTGGCTACCGCTTCGGCACGTGCCAGAACACCGGAACGTCCACGGGTACCGCGTTGCTTGGATGCCTTGGCTTGATCCACCTTGGGAGCAGCCGAGGTGACCAAGGGGACAAAGGTGGTGCTGGGGCGCTTCATCACCGGCCGCTCGACACCCGGGACCTTGACGAACTCCAACGGGGTCACCATGGCCAGGTTGTTGGCTGTCGATGGGCCCGATGTCACTTGGCTGCCCGTGGGAGTCGCGGTCGTTGTGGGCTGTGACTTCCCGGGATGCGCCTTGCCGGGCGGGGACTTGGCGGCTTGTGTGTCGACTGCTTGGGTGGCGGGCTCGGCGGCTGCTTTGCCCGCCTGAGTTTGCTCGGCAAGCTTTTGCCTGGCGGCCGCGCGCTTGTTCAGCACCGCAGCCCGCTCCGCCAAGGCAATCTGTTCGGCCAAGACCGCTGGATCCACCGTGAGCGGATCCTGCTCGGCGATGTGCTCCAACTTGGCCGTCTGGTTCTGGACCTGGGCAGCAATCAACTCCCGGACGGCCAAGGCCTGCTCCACGGACATCTCCGATTCAGACGGAGCGCCCTTGGCTTTCTGACTAGCGGCCACCGAGGCGTTGGCCGGTTGCTTTTCCGACGACGGTTGTGCCGACCCGCCCGGTGCGCCCGGCATCGGAACGATCGGATGGGCGGAGGTTGCCACCTCCGCTTGGAGCTGCTGCAGCCTCAGTTGGCGGCGCGTAGGCGGACCGCCGCCTGAGAGCTGCTCCTCTTTGCCCGCCAATTCCTTGATGGTGCGAAGGGTTGCACGATCACGCGCCCGGACCTGTGAGGAGCGCTCCTGAGCAGCAGCGCCGACAGCATCAACGGGCGCATCAGCCGCACGACGATTGCGTGCCTGGGCGCGGTCGTCGACGGCGGAGCCCGGGCCTGCGTCCAGACCTGTACTCTGGTTAGCCTGGGGCTCAGGCTGCTCTTCCCGGGCACGGCGAAGTTCGCGCCGACTGCGGATGGGTCGCTCTTCCTGGCTGTTCATTTAGAAACTCATTCAGTGCGTGCTTGGTCTTCTGGTCCGGACAATACCGCTGACAGTTCTCCCGAATGGGGGCCATCCGCGTACAGGCCGTACTTCGCGATGTACTGGACCACCCCGTCCGGCACAAGGTACCAGACTGGATTGCCCGCCCCTACACGAATACGGCAATCGGTGGAAGAGATAGCCATGGCCGGGACCTCGAGCAAGCTGACGTCATCAGTCCTCCCGAGGTCGTTCAATTCATGCCCGGGCCGGGTTACCCCCACAAAGTGGGCCAGGGACCACAACTCGTCAACGTCTTTCCATGACAGGATCTGGGCCAAAGCATCGGCGCCGGTGATGAAGAAAAGATCGGCGTCCGGCCGCAACTGCCGCAGGTCCCGGAGTGTGTCAATGGTAAAGGTCGGGCCCGGACGATCGACGTCCACCCGGCTCACCGTGAAGCGGGGATTCGAGGCAGTGGCGATGACTGTCATCAAGTAACGGTGCTCTGGCTCGCTGACAAGCTTGTGGGACTTTTGCCACGGCTGGCCGGTGGGCACGAAAACCACTTCATCGAGGTCAAACTTGGCTGCAACTTCACTTGCAGCCACGAGGTGGCCGTGATGGATGGGATCAAACGTTCCACCCATCACGCCCAGCCGAAGCCTGGGCCCCGACTCCGCGCGCGGTGTTGCGGCGATAATTTCAGTGGCCCTTGTGGGTGTGCTTATTAGGGTGCTGGCGATGCGGATCGGAGTGCTCTTCCACAGCATCGTGGCGGTTGCCCAAGTTGGTGTAGGAGAGGGCAACGAACATCAAAACCAAAAAGATTGCGAACATCGAAACGCCAAAGACCCACGGCTCGGCCCAGAGGGGGGCGGGTTGCTCATGGGCGGTCTCCGCCTGCGCAATGGACGTGGCGATCTGCTGAAACAGCATCTTCTCCCCTAGTTGGTTATCAATGGTGTACGACGCCGGAACCTCCCGCCGTCGTCTGGCTTAACTTCTATGTTACCGCGTCACTAGCCGCGGACTTGGCCTTCGCCCTGGACGATCCACTTGGTGGTGGTCAACTCGGTAAGGCCCATCGGTCCACGAGCGTGAAGCTTCTGCGTTGAAATGCCTACTTCCGCGCCCAGCCCCAGCTCGCCGCCATCTGTGAAGCGCGTGGAAGCGTTCACGATCACGGCGGCCGAGTCGATGTCCGCGATGAACTTCTCGGCATTGGCCAAGTTGTTGGTCAGGATCGCCTCAGTGTGGCCGGTGGTCCATTTCCGGATGTGCCCAACCGCTTCATCCAGGCTATCCACCATGGCCACCGCGAGGTCCAGGTCCATGTATTCGGTGGCCCAATCGTCGTCGTCGGCCGGAACCGTTTCCACGTTCGGGCCCAAGGCGGCAGCTGTTCTCGCATCCACATGCAAAGTCACACCCGCAGACCGCAGGGCCGCGGCCACGGCGGGCAGAACGGTAGAGCCTGAGTGGACCAGAAGCGTCTCGACGGTGTTGCAAACGCTGGGCCGCTGGGTTTTGGCGTTCAGGAGGATGTTGACAGCCATTTCCTCATTGGCAGACTCGTCAATGAAGATATGGACGTTCCCTTCGCCGGTCTCGATCACGGGTACTGCGGAGTTGGTTACCACGGTTTGGATAAGATCCCGTCCGCCCCGGGGAATAAGGACATCCACCCGGCCGCGCGCCCGCATCAAAACATTGGCCCCGGCACGACCGTATTGATCGATGGATTGGACCGCGTCCGCAGGCAGACCCACAGATTCCAAAGCGTCCCGGAGAACCTGCACCAAGGCCTCATTGGTGTGTGCAGCAGCGGAACCACCACGGAGAATGACTGCATTGCCGCTCTTGAGAGCCAAGCCGGCGATGTCCACGGTGACGTTGGGACGGGCCTCATAAATTGCTGCCACCACGCCCATGGGTACGTTAACTTGGCGCAAGCGCAGCCCATTGGGAAGCGTCTGTCCGCGCACAACATTGCCGACCGGATCGGGCAAACCCGCCAGGTTTTCCAAAGCGGAAACAAGGCGGTCAATGCGCTCGGGGGTCAGCGTCAGCCGGTCGAGGAGGGCCGCTGACGTTCCGTTGGCTCGTCCCGCGGCCACATCCTTGGCGTTGGAGTCCAAAATGTTGCGCCTGCCCTCGAGCAACGCCTTGGCGATGGCATGCAACGCGCGGTCTTTCCAAGCACGGTTTGCCTGCGCCATGCGTCGCGCTGCCACACGGGATCGATCGGCGATAGCATGAACTGCGGCCTGAACGTCGGCCTCCGACAACGGAACGGCACCTGCCGCTGGACCCCCGCTTAGCACAGGAGCCTCCGGCGTCAAGCCGGCGGTACCGGAAACGTCGGAGATCACTAAGGAGTCAGGGGTCAGCGCTTCAGTCATGCTCCCAGTTTAGATGAGCGTGCGGCCCGCAGGAGTACAAGGTCGTCAACATGAACAACTTCGCGGTCGTAGCCACGTCCCAGCTCCTGGCCAAGCTCCTGGGTGGTGCGGCCCAGCATTCTCGGCAGCTCTTCGGAGGAATAGTTCACCAGGCCACGGCCGAGCACCACCCCATCGAGTCCAACCATCTCCACAGGATCACCGGCCTCGAATTCGCCGGCGACCTCCGAAATTCCAGCGGGAAGGAGAGATCTGTGCCGATCGCGCACGGCTTTCACAGCGCCGTCGTCGAGCGTTAACCTGCCGTGGACCGTGGCAAGGTGGGCCAACCACAAGAGCCGGACGGGCTTGCGGTTACCGTTGACGGCGAACCAAGTTCCGACGTCCTCGCCGGCGAGGGCAGCGGCAGCGTTCGCCGTGGACGTTACTAATGCGTGAATCCCCGAGCCGGCAGCGATCGATGCTGCCTGCACTTTGGTCATCATGCCACCGGTTCCAACGCCGGCTTTCCCTGCCTTACCGATGGTCACGTCCTCGAGGTCCTGCGGGCCGCGAACCAGCGGGATACGCTGCGCACCGTGGGCGGGCGGACCATCGTAGAGGGCGTCGACGTCGGATAGCAGTACCAGGGCATCGGCGCGGACCAAGTGGGCCACCAAAGCGGCGAGGCGATCGTTGTCTCCGAAACGGATTTCGTGGGTTGCCACGGTGTCGTTTTCATTGACGACCGGAACGACGCCGAGATTCAGAAGCCGATCCAGCGCCCGGAACGCATTGGTGTGCTGCGTGCGCCGCATGAGATCGTCCGCGGTCAGCAGGACCTGGCTTACGGTGACGCCATGGGCGCTGAACGCCTGCGTGTATCGGGCCATCAACAGCCCCTGCCCAACGCTGGCCGCCGCCTGCTGGGTGGCCAGGTCCTTCGGGCGCTTTGCAAGGCCCAAGGGCGCCAGCCCAGCGGCAATAGCACCGGAAGAGACCAAGATGATCTCAGTCCCGGCATTGCGTTTGGCCGCGAGGGCATCAACGAGTCCGGTCAACGACTTCTCGGAGATACCGCCCTTGATGCTGGTCAGCGAGGACGACCCCACCTTGACCACAATCCGCTTGGCCGTAGCTAACGCATCACGCTCATGGGCCAGCGGTGTCCCGGGAGTACCGAGGGTCCTAGTCGTCATCACCGGAATCCAAGGCGCTCTCCTTGAGGGCACGGCCTCGCCTGCCATTGACCGATTCGGTCCAGATGCCTGCCTTGCGCTCTGCTTCGAGCTCGGCACGGGCGGCAGCTTTGGCCTCTCGACGTTCGACTTGCTCGTCGCGTTTCTGCGACCGCGTGGGCCGATCCCCGATGTCCGCCACCCGGATGTCGGTTCCACGAGGAGTTGCTAGAAGCTCAGCTCCAGCCATCATGGTGGGCTCCCAGTCAAAGACCACGCCGTCATCTTCTCCGATGACAACCGTGTCTCCTGGCTTGGCCCCCACCTTGAACAGCTCAGACTCGACGCCGAGCTTGGCGAGCCTGTCCGCGAGGTAGCCGATGGCTTCTTCGTTGGTGAAGTCGGTCTGCTTGACCCATCGCACGGGTTTCTCGCCCAAGACGCGGAACAGGGGCTCAAGGTTCTTTTCTTCGCGGCGGATCGTGAAACCGGACTCGTTGACAGCCCTCGGCCGGAGGACGGGAGGTGCCACTTTGGGAGGAGCCACGGCGACGGCGTCGCGTGCGGCCTGGACGATCTCCGCCATGGCAAAGCCCAACTGGCGCAGGCCTTCGTGGCTGGTCGCGGATACTTCGAACACGCGATACCCACGGGCTTCGAGGTCCGGACGGACGAACTCGGCCATGTCCTTGCCGTCGGGAAGGTCCACCTTGTTGAGGACCACCAGCTTGGGTCGCTCGTTAAGCGGAACCACCTCGCCGTCAACACCGGCGTAGCTCATGTCCACTGCGTACTTGTCGAGCTCAGCCTCGATGACGGCGAGATCCGACAGCGGGTCGCGATCAGCTTCCAAGGTGCCGCAGTCAAGGACATGCACCAGTGCGGCGCATCGCTCCACGTGGCGCAGGAAATTGTGCCCGAGGCCCTTGCCCTCGCTGGCGCCCTCGATCAATCCGGGCACATCGGCAATGGTGAAGCGGACTTCTCCGGCCTGGACAACACCCAGGTTCGGGATCAGTGTGGTGAAAGGGTAATCGGCGATCTTGGGCCGCGCAGCAGACATGGCCGCAATCAGGCTCGACTTGCCCGCAGAGGGGAACCCGACCAATGCAATATCTGCAATGGACTTCAGTTCCAGGACGATGTCGCTGGATTCGCCTTCAATCCCGAGCAACGCAAAGCCCGGAGCGCGGCGCTTCTGCGAGGACAGGGATGCGTTACCGAGGCCACCCTGGCCACCGGCCGCAGCAACGTATTCAGTGCCCTCACCGACCAGGTCAGCCAGGACTTCGCCGTCCTTGTTCTTGACCACAGTTCCATCCGGGACGGGGAGGATCAGGGTTTCACCGTTCTTTCCACCGCGCCAGTCGCCCATGCCCGGACCACCGTTGGTGGCGTGGCGGTGAGGTGCATGGTGGTAGTCAAGCAGCGTGGTTGTCTGGGCGGAAACGCGAAGGATCACGTCGCCGCCGTTGCCGCCGTTACCGCCGTCGGGACCGCCGAGCGGCTTGAATTTCTCCCGCTTAACAGAGACACAGCCGTGGCCGCCGGTACCGCCGGATACGTGCAGGACTACCCGGTCTACAAAGCTCGCCACGTGGATCTCCTCAATTGCTGTTCCCAGCGCTGTTGCATACCAGCACGCCGGAGCGTCCTAGTCGATTGTAATGCGGTTAAAAGAACGGTGGAGCGGGCCCATTGGCCCGCCCCACCGGTTCAGATCTTGTTGTTACTCTGCAGCTGCAGCAGCAACAATGTTCACTACGCGACGGCCACGGCGAGTACCAAACTCGACAGCACCTGCCTGCAATGCGAACAGGGTGTCGTCGCCACCGCGACCGACGCCCGCACCGGGGTGGAAGTGGGTCCCACGCTGACGAACGATGATTTCGCCGGCCGAAACTACCTGACCACCGAAGCGCTTGACGCCCAGGTACTGTGCGTTGGAGTCACGACCGTTGCGAGTGGAACTCGCGCCTTTTTTGTGTGCCATTTGGAATGCCTGCCTCTAAATTTCTGGGGAAACTGAAAATCTGAACAGAGTAACGAAAGTTACGCGATGCTCGTGATCTTGATCTTGGTCAGTTCCTGACGGTGACCCTGGCGCTTCTTGTAGCCGGTCTTGTTCTTGAACTTCTGGATGACGATCTTGGGGCCACGGAGGTCCTCAAGGATCTCAGCCGTAACCGTGACCTTGGCCAGGTCCGCAGCAGCGGACGTGACCTTGTCGCCGTCAACCAGCAGCAAGGCGGGCAGCTCAAGCGTGCTGCCAGCTCCACCGGGGACGCGGTTCAGCGTTACGTAGTCTCCAACGGAAACTTTTTCTTGGCGGCCGCCTGCGCGGACAATCGCGTACACCACTTGGGCACTCACTTCTCTCGACGTTTCTTACTAAATTTGCGTGCGGAACCTTTAACCGGAATCAGGCTTGGTTCGCGCTGTGCCTCAACGCCGTGGACTTCTGATCGAAGCCCGCGAGTCATCCCATGAACAATTCCAAGGGGCATAACCCAAGTGTTGGCGTAAGCACCGAAGATCAAGATTACGCTAGTTTGACCTTCAGCTGCAAATGAGGCCGGGTCCGGAGGCTACCCCGTGACCCGCATCACCAGTGGTATCGGACTCTCCCGGCACCGTGCCCGTCTAGCCTACAGGGTGATTGACCAATCGGACGATTCTATGCCGGCGCGCCGTCGGAAAGCCCGTGCGCCGTCGGAAAGCCTTCCCGCCCTTTCTTCAGGAGTAGAGCCTAGGCGCGTCGAAGAAAGCTGTCTCGTACCGGCAGGACTGCCTAAAGGCCTCCACCATGGCCTCGCGTTCCCGCGGGGAAGCTGCCGACGCCGCCGCGTCGGTGAAGTCAATGGCTTTCCGGGTGGCCGCGGCAAAACCTTCATCTGCATAGGTAGCCAGCCACGCTGCGTATGGATGGGCGGGGTTCGCACCGTCATCGATGTAGGCCGAGTGCAGCTGCTGTCCCACCTCGGCGTAGAGCCAGTAGCAGGGCAGCACTGCGGCCAGCACCACTGCGTAGCTGCCGGATGATGTTGCGGCCAGCAGGTGGTCCACGTAGGACTTGGTGACAGGCCCGGTTATGGTTGTCGCCGTCCTGGTGCTCAACCAGTTCCTGTGCAGCTCTGACTCGACCTCTAAGCACATCTGCGATCCCCGGGCCCAGAACAATTGCTCCTCCTCGGTGGGGGCAAGCGCACCTGCCCGGGCCAGCACCCTTGAGTAGCCGTTAAGGTAGAGGGCGTCCTGGGCGAGGTAGTACGTGAATTCCGTCTCGTCGAGCGCCCCGGACTGGAGGCCCTGGATGAAGCTGAGTCCGTAAATTGCCTCCAATTCAGGCCACGCCTCCCGCCAGAGAACCTTGGCAAACTCCCCCTGCTGGAGTCCTGTGTGGAGGTGGTGGAAGTGGTGCACAGGGCCTTTCCCGTGGCCTACACCGAGGACGTCGGACGTAGCCAGCGCCTGAAGTAACCATGGTTTTACTTCGCGCAGGGAGGCCTCCCAATTACCGGTGCGGACCTGGACTGTGGCTAATGCCGATGACAGGGAGCATCCGGTCCCGTGGCTGTTTACTGTCTCCACCCTGGCACCGGCCACCTCGATGACATCTTGGCCGAGGAGACCCGTGGTGTTAACGAGGGCGTCGGGGCATTCACTACCGGCCAGGTGGCCTCCCTTGACCAACACCGTGTTTCCGTACTCGGCCGCCAGACGCTTGCCTTGGTCCAGCGCCGTAGCCCAGTCCGTTGCCTCGGGCTCCCCCAACAGGACGGCGAGCTCAGGGAGGTTGGGGGTAACGAGGTCCGCAAGGGGCAGGAGTTCCCGCAAAGCTGACTCTGAGGATTCGCGCAGGAGCCGGTCGCCACTTGTGGCAACCATCACCGGATCTATCACCACGACGGCGGGACGCGTCTCTTCGAGCCAAGCCCGAACCTCGTTGATCACGGCGACGTCGCCGAGCATGCCAACCTTGACGGCGTCGACGGCGATATCGTCTCCGATGGCATCCAACTGTTGGCGCAAGAACTCAACCGGGGGGACGTGCACGGCACGGACGCCCATGGTGTTCTGTGCTGTCAAGGCCGTGATGGCCGCCATCCCGTAGCCCCCCTGCGCAGCGATGCTCTTGAGGTCCGCTTGTATCCCGGCGCCCCCGGACGGATCGGAGCCCGCGATGCTCAGCACGCGCGGTATGGAGCGACGCGAAAGGTTTAAAGGGTAAACGGCAGGGTATGGCGACGTTGTCATGGGACATCCCTTCGCCGGTGCTAACCGGACAGGTTCAACGGGTCTGGATCTCAGCCTGGCCTAATGCCGGCACCCCGTGTCAGTTCCCCAGCTTAACGGCCAAACCTGCCGCTGGGTAATTCGGAACGGCTCGGAACCGCGACCGGAACGGCAAAGGACCCGGCAACTCCGCGTAGGCGGAGTTGCCGGGTCCTTCAGGTGTTTGCGCTACAGTTCCGACGCCGGTACGCCGACTCCGAGGATGATGGGCTCATCCGATGAAGCTTTCTTGGCGGGCTCGGCCGGAGCCTTTGCCTCGTGGGCCGATCCGCCGGAAGCGGCGCCCACTGTGTGCTCCACGCTTGTCTCGTTGGCAGCTCCTTGGGCCCTGCTGGCGCTGCGGTTACGGCGGCCGCGGCGCGACCCGGAAGCAGGGGCACGGCCAAGGTCCTGCTGCGGGCCGGGAGCCGATGTTTCGGGCTCCGCTGCGGCGGGTGCCTGTTCAGCCGGTTCGTGTCCTGCGGGTGCCTGTTCTGCGGACGCCGGAGCCTCTCCCAGATGAGAGAAGGCCTCAGCCAAAAGGTCCAAGCTCATGGCCGGCTTGACCGCTGGTTCCTCGTGGTGTTCGACGAACGGAAGGGCAACTTCCTCGCCGCCAAATCGCAGAACCGGGGTTGAACGGGTCTCGGAGACCTCGCCCGCGGCAGGCTCTGCATCGGGCAGTCCGGTCTGGGTGGTTCCCGAAACGGGCTCGCCGGATTCGCCTTGGCGGTGCGCCAGCTCCTCAGTGCGGTGAACCTCGTCGTCGTGCAGGTGCGCGGCATGTGCCGCAGCTGCGATAGTCGCCAGCGCCGCCCTTGTGGCCTCCGCCTTGGCCTGGCGCACCGGGTCCTGGCTTTCCGTGGGTGCCGAAGGTGCCGGCGCAGGCATGTGGGCTGGAACAGCGGCTTCCACAGGCCCTTGTCCCCCACCCTTGCCGCGGCGACGCTTGCGATCGGTCCGGGCAGCGGGAGGCTGGGCCTCAGCGCTGGGCCGGTGATGCTCGGCTGCCACCACATTGGCGCGGCGGTGTTCCACAGGTTCGTCATGGGTCACGATGCCGCGGCCAGCGCAGTGTTCACACTGCTCGCCAAAGACCTCAAGCAGGCCGGTTCCCATGCGTTTGCGGGTCATCTGGACCAGCCCGAGGGAAGTCACCTCTGCCACTTGGTGCTTGGTACGGTCCCGCCCGAGGCACTCCACCATGCGCCGGAGAACCAAGTCACGGTTGGACTCCAGCACCATGTCGATGAAGTCGATCACGATGATGCCGCCGATATCCCGCAAGCGCAGCTGGCGCACTACTTCTTCAGCGGCTTCAAGGTTGTTCTTGGTGACTGTTTCCTCAAGGTTTCCGCCGCTGCCGGTGAACTTCCCGGTGTTGACGTCCACCACGGTCATCGCCTCGGTGCGGTCGATGACCAAAGAGCCACCTGAGGGGAGGAAGACCTTGCGCTCGAGTGCCTTGTGGATCTGCTCGTCGATGCGCCAGGCAGCAAAAATATCCTGGTCCTTGGTCCACTTTTCCAAACGTCCCACCAAGTCAGGCGCAACGTAGGTCACATAGGCCTCGATGGTGTCCCACGCGTCGTCGCCCGAGACAATCAGCTTGGAGAAGTCCTCGTTGAAGACGTCGCGGACAACCTTAATAGTGAGGTCCGGTTCGCCATAGAGCAGTTCCGGCGCCAAAACCTTGGTTGAGGACGCTTGGCCCTCGATGCCATCCCACTGTGCGCGCAAGCGGTTGATGTCATGGGTCAACTCTTCTTCCGAGGCTCCCTCGGCAGCTGTCCGGACGATAACGCCGGCGTGTTCGGGCAAACGGTCCTTCAGGATCCGCTTGAGGCGGTTGCGTTCGACGTCGGGAAGCTTGCGTGAGATACCGGTCATCGAACCGCCCGGCACGTACACCAGGTAGCGCCCGGGCAGGGAAATCTGGCTCGTCAGCCTGGCGCCCTTATGTCCCACCGGGTCCTTGGTCACCTGGACCAGCACGGAGTCACCGGACTTCAGCGCATTTTCGATCCGCCGGGGTTGGCCTTCGAGGTTGACGGCGTCCCAATTGACCTCGCCTGCGTACAGCACGGCATTCCGGCCGCGTCCGATGTCAACAAACGCAGCTTCCATGGAGGGCAGCACATTCTGGACCTTGCCCAGATAGACGTTCCCGATCAGGGAGTCCTGCTGGGTTTTGGACACGAAGTGCTCTGCCAGCACGCCATCCTCCAGGACGGCAATCTGAATCCTGTCGTCGCGCTGACGGACGATCATTTGCCGGTCCACGGACTCACGGCGGGCAAGGAACTCCGCCTCCGTGATGACCTGGCGGCGGCGTCCGGTCTCGCGGGACTCACGGCGCCTTTGCTTCTTGGCCTCAAGCCGCGTGGACCCCTTGACGCTGGTGACACGGTTGGACGGCGCAGCCTCCGTGACCGGGCGCGGCGCGCGGACCCGTGTCACCGTGTTGGGCGGGTCGTCATCGGTCCCACCGGTCAGTTCGAGGTCTTGGTCGCCACGGCGACGACGACGACGACGACGCGACGTCACGCCTTCCTCAAGTGCTTCCGCTCCCGGGGCGTCCTCATCATCGGACTCGGGCTCAGCGGAATCCTCGGGAGCATCGTTCTCTTCCCGTTCGGTCCCCCGACGGCCCCTGCGGCCACGGCTCCGGCGACGACGGCGGCTGCCTGCATCTTCAAGCTCATCGTCCGCCACGGCCTCAGCCGCTTCTTCCGGGTCGCTCGGCTTATCCCCCGGCGCCACAACGCGCGGCACGGTCGTCAGGTCGGGGGCCTGGAAAATCATGGACGTGATGGAGACCGGCTCAAGGAAGAGGGACGTCGAGGCGGACGCAGTTGCTTCCTGCTCCGGTGCCGGTTCCTGCTCCTGCTCTGGTGCGGGTTCCTGCGTGTCTGCTGCAGTCGGCGTCGTTATTTCCGCCGCCTCTTCAGGGGCAGCTTCTTCGGCTACGGGCGCCTCTGCGGCCTCGACCTTGGGCTTTGCGGTCCGACGACGGCGTACAGGCTTTTCGGGGGCAGCTTCAGCAGGCGCTTCGGGCTGGGATTCGGCAGCAGCTTCGGGCACGACGGCGGCTTCCTCGCCGAGGCCAGGCAACGGCTCAGTGGGTTCGGCCTTCTTGCGGGACCTTGTCCTGCGAACGGGCGCTGAGGCCTCGGCAATAGGCTCCTGAGCCCCAGCCTCGACGACCGTTGCTTCCGCCGTCGAGTCCGCGGCGGCCTCGACGGTCGCCTTTGGCGCAGCCTTGCGGCGGGTCCGGGTGGCTTTCTTAGGCACGTCCGCGGTTTCCGCGGGGGTTGCTTCGTCGTTAACAGCTACAACTTGGTCATTATCCATATGTGGCAACGCTCCTGCCCCAGCGACACCGCCACATCCGGCGCCCGGTGGGGCATTTATTGTCAAAACCCGCAGGCGTTGACAGAAGTCAGTAGTATGCCTTCCGGTTCGCACCATCATTGGGGTGCGGCAGCCCTCGAAGGCCGGCAGTTTTGCTCCGAAACCCGTTGTTTTGCTTTAACAACCAGGTGCCGTCCAGCGTTCTGGCGGGCCTACCGAGGATCACCAGATCCGGGCATGCCCTGCTCATGCTGGCGGTCTTGGGAACAAGCCACCGGACCGGAACCCGCATGTGGATCGGCTTCCAGCCATGTTCATTCTCTCACATCACCACGTAGTTCACCGGAAGCCCGCTGTGTCGCCTGGCTGCGCATGCCTCGGGGTTGCCCCCAGCCTCTACCGTTAGAATCCTCCCAAGAGCCGTTCCGGGGCAGGCCGGGCCACTTTTTGAAAAGGACTACATCCGCGATGCCAAGCACCGCCAGGGAAAACCTGGGCAATCAAGCTTCCACCAGGGCAGAAAACACGTCCAGCCAAGCTGAGGCGGCACCGAAGTCACTGCCCCGGATGGTTCGGGATAAGCCCTTTGGCTGGCTGTTGCTCATTACCGGCATTATCGGTTGGCTCGCATCCGGGGACTTGGTCTTGGAAAAGCTCGATGTGCTCAAGGACCCCAACCACATCACCGTCTGCGATGTGAATCCCTGGGTTTCCTGCGGGGAAGTGATGAAGACGCCGCAGAGCTCGGTGTTCGGCTTCCCCAATATGTTCATCGGAATCGTTGCTTTCGCCATCATCATCACCACCGCCATGGGACTTCTGGCCGGTGCAAAGTTCGGGCGCTGGTACTGGTTGGGCCTGCAAACAGGCGTGACCCTGGGGTTCATCTTTGTTGTGTGGCTATGGTCCCAAGCCCTGTACGTCATCAACATACTTTGCCCGCTCTGCATGGTGGTCTGGTCAATCATGATTCCCATGTTTGTCTGGGTGACCGTCCGGAACATTTCCCACGGAGTCATCCCAGCTCCTGCCGGTCTGGTAAAACTGCTCGGCGATACAGGGTGGATCATCGTGGCCTTGCTCTACGTAGCCGTCATCGCCACGATCTTCTTCGCTTTCCTCCACGTGTTTGCCGGCACCTCCGGTTACTGACCCCTCCGAAAATGCCCGCGAGGTGACAGTACTCGAGGCGACAGTAAAGGCCAATGTTCGTCATGAACATTGGCCTTTACTTTCACCTCGAAAAGCGTTCTTAGCTTGCGAACCAGATCTTGATCTCGCGCTCGGCGGATTCGACCGAATCTGAGCCGTGGACCAGGTTCTGCTGGACGGCAAGGCCCCAGTCACGGCCGAAGTCACCGCGAATGGTGCCGGGTGCCGCCGTCGTCGGGTCCGTGGTCCCTGCCAACGAACGGAAGCCTTCGATCACGCGATGCCCCTCGAAGACGGCAGCGATGACCGGTCCGCTGAGCATGAATTCAACCAGTGGCTCGTAGAACGGCTTGCCCACGTGTTCCTCATAGTGCTGTTCCAGCAGTTCGCGGGTTGCGTTGACCTTCTTCAGCTCTGCCAAGGTGTAGCCCTTGGCTTCGATCCGGGCCAGGATGCTGCCACTCAAGTTGCGCGCGACGCCGTCGGGCTTGACCAGGACAAGGGTCCGTTCAATGCTCACAGTTGCTCCAATACGGTTGGTTAGTGGGTTTCCCAGCCAGTTTACGGGGTTTGCGGGTCAGTCCCGTCATTGTGGGCAGCGGTCCATTCCGCTTGTTCCCGGTCCCGCTGTGCCACTTCCCGGTCGATCCTGATCCCCGTCCGGATCCCGTACCACCAGCAGATCGCGAACAGGATTCCGACCACGAACATGGTGGGCTCAGCCAAACCGGTCAGGATCAGCACTACCTGCAAAATCCAGCCGACGCCGATCCCCCACGGGCGGGACAACACGGCGCACGCCGCGATCAACACCACCGCCAAGGCTATGCCGACCCCAAGGATGATCGCTGGACTCACTTCGCCACGCTTCAGGCCAAAGACCACCAGCGTTCCGAAGAACGCCACAAAGGCTTCGAGCAGGAGGACGGTGGAAGCGAACATCACTTTGGTGGAGCGTCGCTTCTTGGGCATACCCGGGCGCCACTCACGCTGTGCTTTGGTCATTTTCACCATGGTCAGGCGCCGGCCTTTCCGAGAAGGATCCGAGCCTCGGCAACAACCGTGATCGAGCCGGTCACCAGCACGCCGCCAGCGAGGTCGTCATTGGATTCGGCGCGCTCAACGGCCCATTCAAGGGCGTCGTCGAGCTTTTCGGCTATATGCACGTTGTCCTCGCCGAAGCCGAGGTCGACGGCGAGCTCAGCCAGTTCCGCTGCGGGTACGGCGCGGGCCGAGTTCGACTGGGTGAAGCAGAATTCCTCGGCGAGGCCGCCAAGGGATTCCTTCAGGGTCTTCAGGATTTCCTCGGCGTCCTTCTCACGCAGGACCCCGACAACCACCACGAGCTTGCTGAAACTGAAGGCCTCTTGGATTGCCTCCGCAGAAACACGGATTCCCTCCGGATTGTGGGCCGCATCCACCACCACGGTCGGGGCGGTCCGCACTACTTCCAACCTGCCCGGCGAGGTGACGTTACCAAACGCCTCCTTGAGGACTTCGCCGTCGAGCTCTTTCTCTCCCCCACCGAAGAATGCTTCCAAAGCGGCCACGGCAACAGCGGCGTTCTCGGCTTGGTGGGCTCCATGGAGCGGAAGCAAGAGGTCCTCGTAGCGCCCGGCTAGTCCCTGGATGGTCAGCACCTGTCCACCAACAGCGACGCTGCGTGACTCCACGCCGAATTCAACGCCCTCGAAGCGGAACGGCACATCCACCTCACGGGCCTTTTCCAGGAGGACCTGCGCCGCGTCCACCGGCTGGGCCGCACTCACCAAGAAGCCGCCCGGCTTGATGATTCCGGCTTTCTCGTACGCAATGTCCTCGGTGGTGTCGCCCAAAAGGTCCGTATGGTCGAGCGAAATCGGCGTTATGACGGAGACCTGCCCGTCACCGACATTGGTGGCATCAGTGATGCCCCCAAGGCCTACCTCTATGACCGCTACATTTACGGGCTGGTCAGCAAAAACAGCAAATCCGAGAATGGTCAGGCACTCAAAGTAGGTCAGGCGCGGCTCGCCTTTAGCTTCGAGTTCGCTATCAACGATTTCCAAATACGGCCGGATCTCGTCCCAGATCCGCACGAACGTTGCGTCCGGCACGGGCTCGCCGTCAATGCTGATCCGCTCCGTCACCCTGGACAGGTGCGGGCTGGTGTAGCGGCCCGTGCTCAGGCCGTGGGCACGTAGCCCGGCCTCGATCATGCGCGCAGTGGAGGTCTTTCCGTTAGTGCCTGTGATGTGGATGATCGGGTAGGCCTTGTTCGGCTCCCCCAGCACGTCCATGGCACGGAACAACGGAGCAAGGCGAGGCTCCATCTTGTTTTCCGGTGCGCGGCCCAAAAGTTCCGCGTACACGCTTTCAACAGAGAATTCGTCAGTCATGGATCAGGCTCCTGCCTTGGTCACGGTGACCTGCGGTTCATCGACGCCGGCCAGCAGAACCTCGAGTTCGAGGCTCAGGGTCTCGGTTTTGACCAGTTCGGCATTGGCGTTGAGGGCATCGACAACGTCCTGGGCAGCCTCCACCGAGGTCCTGATCCGGTCACTGACGTTGAGCCCGGCATCCTTGCGTGCTTGCTGGATGGCACGGACCATGTCGCGGGCCAGGCCCTCTGCGGCGAGCTCAGGAGTGACCTCGGTGTTGAGGACCACGAAACCCCCGCCCGGCAAAACGGCCACCGCTTTGCTGGCGGCAGCACCGCCGTCGGACGCTTCCGCCACGACGGTCTCCAACGTGTATTCCTCGGGCTCGAGCTCAAGCCCGCCGGCCACAACCACACCGGCGTCATTGACTGACCAATCGCCGGATTTGGAGCCCTTGATGGCCTGCTGCACGTTCTTGCCCAAGCGAGGGCCGGCGGCACGGGCGTTGACCACCAGCTTCTGCTGGATGCCAAACTCCTCCGGCGACGCCGTAGCGGCGTCAAGCAGGCGCACGGAACGCAGGTTCAGTTCATCGGCGACGACGGCGGCGAAGCCTTCCAGCGCATCCGCGCCGGGTGCCACGACCGTCAGCTCCTGCAGCGGGAGCCGAACGCGCAGGTTGGCGCCCTTCCGCAGGCTCGAGCCCGTGGAGCAGATCTGCTGCACCCGGTCCATGGCCTCGACCAGGTCCGCGTCCGACGGGAACAGCGCATCGTCAGGCCAGTCGGCCAGGTGCACAGAACGCCCACGGGTCAGGCCGCGCCAGATCTCCTCGGTCACCAATGGCAGCAACGACGCCGCCACCCGGCAGATGGTCTCCAATGCGGTGTACAGCGCATCGAAGGCATCAACGTCCTCATCGAAAAAGCGCTGGCGGCTGCGGCGCACGTACCAGTTGGTCAGCATGTCCAAGTAACTGCGCAACTCGTCGCAGGCCCCGGAGATGTCGTAGCTGTCCAGGTTGGCGGTGACGTTGCGCACCAGGTCGCCGGTGTTGGCCATGAGGTACTGGTCCAAGGTGTCGGCGTAGCCGTCGTAGCGCAGCTTGGCGTCGTAACCGGAACCACCGTTGGCAGCATTGGTATACAGAGTAAAGAAGCTGTAGACGTTCCACAACGGAAGGATGACCTGGCGGACACCGTCCCGGATGCCCTGCTCGGTGACCACCAGGTTCCCACCGCGGAGGATGGGACTGGACATGAGGAACCACCGCATCGCATCCGAGCCGTCGCGGTCCAGGACCTCGGACACATCCGGGTAATTCCGCAGGCTCTTGGACATCTTCTGCCCATCGGAGCCCAGCACGATGCCGTGGCTGATGACGTTCCGGAAGGCCGGACGGTCGAACAACGCCGTGGACAGGATGTGCAGCATGTAGAACCAGCCACGGGTCTGGCCGATGTACTCCACGATGAAGTCGGCCGGGTTGTGGGTGTCGAACCACTCCTCGTTCTGGAATGGGTAGTGCACCTGGCCATAGGGCATGGAGCCGGAGTCGAACCAGACATCCAGGACATCCTCCACGCGGCGCATGGTGGACTGTCCCTCTTCCGGTGTCCGCGGATCGTCCGGGTTGGGCCGGGTCAGTTCGTCGATGAACGGGCGGTGCAGGTCCACCTGTCCCTCGTTGTTGAGCGGAAGGCGGCCAAAGTCGGCTTCGAGGTCGGCAAGCGAACCATAGACATCGGTGCGTGGGTACTCGGGGTCATCGGACTGCCACACAGGGATGGGTGAACCCCAGTACCTGTTACGGCTGATGGACCAGTCGCGGGCATTTTCCAACCATTTGCCGAACTGGCCGTCCTTGACGTTACCGGGGATCCAGTTGATCTCCTGGTTCAGCTCGGACATGCGGTCCTTGAACTTGGTGACTTCCACATACCAAGAGGAAACGGCGCGGTAGATCAGCGGGTTCCGGCAGCGCCAGCAGTGCGGGTAGCTGTGCTCATAGCTGGCCTGGCGGACCAGGCGCCCGTCGGCCCGGAGCACCTGGGTGATGGGCTTGTTGGCTTCAAAGACCTGGAGGCCCACGATGTCCGCGAGGCGGCCGTGGGCGAACAAGGGAAGGAATTTGGCGCCCTCGTCCACGGACAGGACCACCGGAATTCCGGCTTCTTCACAAACCTTCTGGTCGTCCTCACCATAGGCCGGAGCCTGGTGAACGATGCCCGTGCCGTCGGTGGTGGTGACGTACTCGGCCACCAGGATGCGCCAAGCGTTCTGGGTGCCGTACTTTTCAGTATCGGCAAAGTCATCCCACAGCGGCTCGTACTCGAGCCCTTCCAGCTCGGAACCCTCGTAGGTGGCCGTAACAGCGCCCGCTGCGGCAGCCACGCCGTCGGCCCCGTCACCGTAGCCCAAATCCTTGGCGTAGGACCCCAAGAGGTCGGCAGCCAGCAAGAAGCTGCCAGTTACCGGCGCCTCCGCCGAAGCGGCCTTGATGCCGTTCGGTCCCGCAGGCAAGACCGCGTAGGAGATGTCAGGCCCGACGGCGAGCGCAGCGTTGGTAGGCAGCGTCCAGGGCGTGGTGGTCCAGGCGAGCGCCTGTACACCGCCCAGTTCCTTGGAAAGTTCGGATTCCCCCGCCTTGATGGGGAAGGTTACTGTGACTGTCTGGTCCTGGCGGTTCTTGTAGACATCATCATCCATGCGGAGTTCATGGTTGGAGAGCGGCGTCTCGTCTTTCCAGCAGTACGGCAGGACGCGGTAGCCGTTGTAGGTCAAGCCCTTCTCGTGCAGCTGCTTGAATGCCCAGAGAACCGACTCCATGTACTCGACGTTGAGGGTCTTGTAGTCATTCTCGAAGTCGACCCAACGGGCTTGGCGGGTGACGTAGGCCTTCCACTCATTGGCGTACTTCATGACGGAGGCGCGGCAGGCGTCATTGAATTTGTCGATGCCCATGGCCTCGATCTGGGTCTTGTCCGTCATGCCCAGTTGCTTCATGGCTTCGAGCTCGGCCGGCAGCCCGTGGGTGTCCCAGCCGAAGCGGCGCTCCACGCGCTTGCCGCGCTGGGTCTGGTAGCGGCCGACGAGGTCTTTGGCGTAGCCGGTCAGCAGGTGGCCGTAGTGCGGCAGGCCATTAGCGAAGGGAGGGCCGTCGTAGAAGACGAATTCGTTGCTGCCGGCCGTCCCACCGGGAAGATCGGTGTCGCGCTGGTCGATGCTGGCTTGGAAGGTGCCGTCTTCATCCCAGTATTTGAGGATGCGTTCTTCGATTTCCGGGAACTTCACGGAAGCGGACACGCCGTGCGTGCCGGAAGAAGACGCTGAGGCCTTGGGGTAGTGGGTCATCTCATATCCTGTGATAGCTGGTGGACTGTCAGGATGCGAGGACGGCTCCTGTTCCGCTTGTCAGCGACACGGGTACCGCGGTACCACCTCACTTACCGGAACATGACGATCCGGCCGCTCATTACTGCTGTGACGGGCTTACCCGTCCGGTTCTACTTGGCTTGGATGCTCATACGGTTTCCCGCCGGGCGTTCTGTGCCGTTCTTCCGGAAGCTCACCGGTGATAGCCGGGTCGAAGCTGGTCCTTTTAGTCTAGCGGCAGCGGAGCGTTGGGCTCTACTCGGCCGCCCGTGAGCCTGCAGCGACCTTCGTGGGTGCTTTAGCCCTCTTTGCGGATCAGCTTATGGTTGGCCGCCTGGGCCACGGGGCGCACGGTGATGTGGTCCAAGTTGATGTGATGCGGCAAGGAGACTGCGTACTTGACGACGTCGGCCACGTCCTGGGCGGTGAGGGGCTTCTCTACCCCGGCGTAGACCTTTGCGGCCGCTTCTTTGTCCCCGAGCCGGTTCAGTGCGAATTCCTCGGTGTAGACCAAGCCTGGCGCTACTTCGATAACCCTCAGGTTGTTGCCCACTTCTTCCAGGCGCAACGCGTTGGTCATGGCGTGCTGGGCGAATTTGGCGGCGTTATAGCCGCCGCCGCCCTCGTACGCCGCGAGCGCAGCGGTGGAAGTCAGGTTCAGAACCGTGCCCTCGCCGTTCTCGCGCAGCATCGGTAGGAAGGCCCTGGTGATCTTCATGGTGCCAAGGACGTTCACCTTGTACATCCAGTCCCAATCTTCGCTATCGGCATTGGCGATAGTGTCCGCACCACGAGCGCCGCCGGCGATGTTGATGAGGGTGTCAGCACCTCCGGCTTCGGTGACCGCCGCGAGCAGGGCCGCGACGTCGTCGTCGTGCGTGATATCCGCAGCGAACGGAACCGCTCCGGTCTGGGTACCTAACGCCTGGAGCCGGTCGGCCCTGCGTGCCACCGCGAATACCTTCCATCCTGCGTCGGCCAAGGCCCTGACCGTCGCCTCGCCGATGCCGGTGCTGGCGCCCGTGACGACGGCGGTTTTGTTCAACGCTGCGGAGTTGTTGTGTGAAGGCAAAGTCATGGAACCACCATATCCGGCGCGCAATGCCATCGGCTGGCTAACCCGTGAGATTCAGCAGGCAGGAACCCATGAAACAATTGGTCCATGGCTGAATCAACGCAGGGTACAGACACGCCCGCCACCGCCCCGATCAACGTTCCCGACAAGCCGGCCCTTGAAGGCCTGGAGGCTGCTCTGACGCAGCGCTGGCTGGAAGAAGGAACCTACAAGTTCAACCCGGACACCACCCGGGAGCAGGTCTACTCGATCGACACTCCCCCGCCTACGGCTTCCGGCTCGCTCCACGTGGGCCACATGTTCTCCTTCACCCAGACCGACGTCCAGGCCCGCTACATGCGCATGACGGGGAAGAACGTCTTCTACCCCATGGGTTGGGACGACAACGGCCTGCCAACGGAGCGCCGCGTCCAGAACTACTACGGTGTGCGTTGCGATCCTGCCATTCCTTACAAAGCTGACTACACTCCCCCGGCCCAGCCGGCTAAGAACCAGCGCGATTTCGACGTCGTTTCCCGCCAGAACTTCATCGAACTGTGCGAGGAACTTGCCGTTGAGGACGAAAAAGTCTTCGAGAACCTGTTCCAGACCCTTGGCTTGTCCGTGGACTGGGACCTGACGTACCGAACCATCGACGACACCTCGCGGGCGGTCTCCCAGCGTGCTTTCCTGGCCAACTTGTCCGCCGGCGATGCCTACATGGCCGAAGCCCCCACGCTGTGGGACGTAACGTTCCGCACGGCCGTGGCACAGGCCGAGCTCGAAGACCGCGAAGTGGCGGGTGCCTACTACCGCTACCCGTTCTTCACCGAAGACGGCGAGAAGATCTTCATCGAGACCACCCGGCCGGAACTTCTCGCGGCTTGCGCGGCTTTGGTTGCCAACCCCGACGACGAGCGGTACCAGCCCTTGTTCGGCAAGACCGTGAAGTCTCCCCTGTTCGACGTCGAGCTTGAAGTCAAGGCACACCCGCTCGCAAAGGCGGACAAAGGCTCCGGCATTGCAATGGTCTGTACGTTCGGTGACCTGACCGATGTCACGTGGTGGCGTGAGCTGCAGCTTCCCACCCGGGCCATCATGGGCCGTGACGGCCGGATCCTTGCCGAAACTCCGGAGTGGATCACCACTGAGGCCGGGAAGGAAGCCTACGCCGCCATCGCAGGCAAGACTGCCTTCTCTGCCAAGGAAGCGGTAGTGGACCTGCTCAAGGCCGCGGACCTGCTCGATGGCGAACCCAAGAAGATCACCCACCCCGTGAACTTCTTCGAGAAGGGCGACAAGCCACTTGAAGTTGTCACGTCCCGCCAGTGGTACATCCGCAACGGCGGCCGCGATGAGGAGCGCCGCGAACGCCTGATCGGCCGCGGCCAGGAGATCGACTTCCACCCCGCGTTCATGCGCTCCCGCTATGAGAACTGGATCGCCGGCCTCAACGGTGACTGGCTGGTATCCCGCCAACGCTTCTTCGGCGTGCCGATTCCCGTCTGGTATCCCCTCGATGCCCAAGGCAACCCGGACTACGACAACCCGATCCTGCCCTCCGATGAGATGCTCCCGGTGGACCCCGCCGCGGATGCTGCCCCGGGATATGAGGAGTCGCAGCGCGATCAGGCCGACGGGTTCACGGGCGACGCCGATGTCTTGGACACGTGGGCTACCTCTTCGTTGACACCACAGATCGTGGGTGGCTGGAGCCGGGACGAAGAACTGTTCTCCAAGGTCTTCCCCTTCGACCTCCGCCCGCAGGGCCACGACATCATTCGCACTTGGCTGTTCTCGTCTGCCGTACGCGCAGACGCATTGCAGAACACCGCTCCTTGGAAGCACGCTGCCATCTCCGGCTGGATCCTGGACCCCGACCGCAAGAAGATGTCCAAGTCCAAGGGCAATGTTGTGGTGCCCACTGATGTGCTCAACGAGTACGGATCCGACGCCGTGCGCTACTGGGCTGCGTCCGCCAAGCTGGGAGCCGATACCGCCTACGAGATCGCCCAGATGAAGATAGGCCGCCGCCTTGCCATCAAGTTGCTCAACGCATCCAAGTTCGTCCTCAACCTTGGCGCTACGGAAAACTCAGTGGCCACGTCCGACCTGTCGGTCGTGACCAACCCACTGGACCGTGCCCTGCTCGCCCAGTTGTCCGACGTCGTCGCGCAGTCCACCAAGGCGTTCGACAACTACGATTACGCCCGTGCCCTGCAGATCACCGAAACGTTCTTCTGGCAGTTCACCGACGACTACGTGGAACTCATCAAGGACCGCGCGTACGGTGCTGCAGGTGAGGCGGAGCAGGCTTCGGTCCTAGCGGCCCTTGCCACCACCCTCGATGCCCTGCTGCGGTTGTTCGCCCCGTTCCTGCCCTTCGCCACTGAGGAGGTCTGGGGCTGGTGGCGTAACGGTTCCGTCCACCGCGCCCAGTGGCCGGCGGCCCTGGAAATCAACGACGGCGACACCACCATGCTGGGCACTGTGGGCGTTGCCCTCAGCGGCATCCGCAAGGCGAAGTCCGAGGCCAAGGTAAAGCAGCGCACGGCCGTTCTCTCAGCGTCCATCTCGGCATCGGAACTGCTGATTGCACAACTCAAAGCCGGCTTGGGCGACCTCAAGGCTGCCGCCAACGCCCAGGAAATTGCTTTGCTGGCGGGCGACGGCGATCTGACCGTCAGCGACGTTGTCCTCGCTCCGGCAGAGGAAGCGCCCGCGTCCTAGGACACAGGTCACAGGTCGAGTCCACAGGTCGAGTCCACAGGCCCTGGTTTTTGGGCAAAGGGGAAGCCCCATCAGCGTTTTGCCGTTGGTGGGGCTTCGACTTTGCGGCTGTCTGGTGACGTCTTGACAGTCTGGCGGAATCCTTGGACTTTCAGGTCTTCCTACCTCGTCACTGGTAGCTTGCTTCCAACTTTGCCAAAGGCTGCGTTGGTTGCATGTCACTGAATCTTCGGTTTCCGTGTCCCTCATCTTTCGAAGTGGGTAAGAACAATTGTTGTCCCGCTGACGGGGATGCACAAGGCCTTCGGCTGAACTACACATCTGTAGTTCAGGGCGCCGTCATCGGGCCTCTCGGGCCGCCTCCCCTGCCGCGGGAAGACCATCTTGTGGCAGAGTATGACCCATGCCGGAACTGCCCGAAGTGCACGGCTTGTGCATGTACCTGGACACGCAACTCCATGGAAGCGTGCTGAGCGAAGTCCGAATAAATTCGTTCTCAGCCCTCAAAACCGCGGACCCTCCCTACACTGAGCTCCAAGGCCGAACAATCCGCGGGGTGAAGCGGCTCGGGAAGTTTGTCTGCATCGACACCGAGGGGCTCTTCTTCGTGTTTCACCTGGCAAAGGCCGGCTGGGTTCGATACACAGAGCATCCGTCCTCAGCCGGGTTGCGCATGGGCAAAAGCAACATCTCAGCGAGGCTCCTGCTTCACAGACCTTCCGATGATGCCCACATAGGCTTGGACCTGACCGAAGCTGGAACCAAGAAAAGCCTGGCCATCTATGTGGTCCGGGATCCGCAGGAAGTGCCCGGGATCGCAACCCTGGGACCCGAACCGCTCAGCCCTGACTTCGACGTCGACGCCCTCGCAGCGATTCTCGCTTCGAGCTCCCAGCAAATCAAAGGACTGTTGCGCAGCCAAAGCGTCATCGCCGGCATTGGAAATGCCTACAGCGACGAGATCCTCCATGCCGCGAAAATATCCCCTTTCGCCAACTCCAAGTCTCTGGATCAAAAGACTGTGGCGCGCCTCTATGAGTCGATGCAGGAAGTTTTGGTGGGAGCCGTCAACGCTGCCGCGGGAAAACCATCCAACGAACTGAAGGACACCAAGCGCAGTAACTTCCGCGTGCATGCACGGACCGGGCAGCCATGCCCGGTGTGCGGAGATACAGTCAGGGAGGTGTCCTTCGCGGACACCTCCCTGCAGTATTGCGCAACCTGTCAGACCAACGGGAAAATCCTCGCGGACCGAAGAACGTCACGGTTCCTCAAATAGGGCTGACAGAGGCTCCGGTTAGTGGAACTCGGGGCTCTCGGTGCGGCTGCGCTTCAGTTCAAAGAAATGCGGATATCCGGCGAGTGTGACGGTGGCGTCCCATAGCTGACCCGCTTCTTCGCCACGCGGGATGCGGGTGAGTACCGGACCAAAAAACGCGGTGCCATTGACGGCCACCACCGGAGTTCCCACATCTTGGCCCACCAGTGAGATACCTGCCTCATGGCTGGCCCGGAGCTGTGTGTCGTACTCATCGGAATCGGCGAACCTGGCCAGATCGGCAGGGAGCCCCACCTCGGCCAGCGCCTTCTGGATAACGGCCGCCCGATCCTTGTTGCCTTCATCGTGGATCTGCTGACCCATGGCGTCGTACAAGGCTTTGACGTAGCTGTTGCCGTGCAGTTCCTGAGCCGCAATGATCACACGAACCGGGCCCCAACTCTCGTCCATCATGGCCCTGTACTCGTCCGGGAGGTCGCGATCCTCGTTAAGGACGGACAGGCTCATGACGTGCCACTCGGTGTCAATGCCGCGCACCTGTTCCACTTCGCCGATCCACCGGGACGTGACCCAAGCGAACGGACAGATGGGGTCGAACCAGAAGTCGGCCTTGTTGGTGGATGTGACGGGCGCAGTGATGTCTTCGGGCACAGAAATATCTTCGGACACAGTAACTCCTTGGGAGCTTGGGAAACACGGGTTTGTGGGTCAATCCCGGAGGAGACCCCTTCGCTTAGCCAAACAGAAGGTTAGGCAGACTTATTCCGGCGCTTCGCCACGACGTCGTGGGCAATCATGGTGGGCTGTGCCTTCTTGCTCACTACATCGGCCGTGATGACCACCGCACCGATATCGTCCCGGCTGGGGAGATCGAACATGACAGGCAGCAGGACTTCTTCCATGATGGCGCGCAAGCCACGGGCGCCCGTGCCACGCTCAAGGGCCTGATCGGCGATGGCATCCAGCGCGTCCTGATCGAATTGCAGCTCCACTCCATCGAGCTGGAACATCTTCTGGTACTGCTTCACCAGGGCATTCTTGGGTGTGGACAGAATCTGAATGAGTGCGGGCCTGTCCAAACTTGAGACAGTGGTGATCACGGGGAGACGACCGATGAACTCGGGGATCAGACCGAACTTCAACAGGTCCTCGGGCATGACCTCGCCGTAGGTGTCCACCTTGTCCCGGGAGTCATTCAAAGGCGCCCCGAAACCGATGCCTTTACGTCCGGACCTGGAACCAATGATGTCCTCGAGGCCGGCGAAGGCGCCAGCGACGATGAACAGGACGTTAGTGGTATCGATTTGGATAAACTCCTGATGCGGATGCTTCCGACCGCCCTGTGGCGGTACTGAGGCGACCGTGCCTTCCAAGATCTTCAACAGTGCTTGCTGCACACCTTCACCGGAGACATCCCGGGTAATGGAGGGATTCTCGCTCTTACGCGAGATCTTATCGATCTCGTCGATATAGATAATGCCTTGTTCGGCCTTTTTGACGTCGTAGTCCGCCGCCTGAATCAGCTTCAGGAGGATATTCTCAACATCCTCACCTACATAACCGGCCTCAGTGAGAGCCGTGGCATCGGCCACGGCGAACGGCACGTTGAGCCGGCGAGCGAGCGTCTGGGCAAGATAGGTTTTCCCGCAACCGGTAGGCCCTATCAGCAAGATGTTCGACTTGGCGATCTCCACATCCTCGTGATGTGAGCCTTCGCCCAAGCTACCGGACTTCGGCGCGTGGCCGGCTTGGATGCGCTTGTAGTGGTTGTAGACGGCAACAGCCAAAGACCGTTTGGCCGGTTCCTGGCCAATGACGTATTCCTGCAGGAAGTCGAAGATCTCGCGAGGCTTAGGCAACTCGAAGCTGCCGAGGTCAGAAACCTCCGCCAACTCCTCTTCGATGATCTCGTTGCACAACTCGATGCACTCATCGCAGATGTACACACCGGGCCCGGCAATCAGCTTCCGAACCTGCTTTTGGCTCTTCCCGCAGAAAGAACACTTCAGCAGATCCGTGCTCTCGCCAATCCGAGCCATGTGGAAATCCCTTCGTTGCAAACGGGTGATGCAGCTGAGCGCCGCCATCAAGTGTGCGGCGAAGCCGCGGCCAACATCACCGTGACACCATCCACTCTAGGTCACGATGGGGTGCATCGGTGGAAAGAGAACGCCGGTGCGGTTCACATTTCCCGAACCGCACCGGCGCGCACTACTGATTCTTGCTGTCCGTCTCCCGCTACTATCGGGTGATTGCCTGGGGCTTGATCTTCCGGGAATCGAGAACCTGGTCGATCAACCCATAGGACATCGCCTCGGCAGCGGTCAGGATCTTGTCGCGCTCAATGTCATTGTTGACCTGCTCGGACGTCCGGCCTGAGTGGTGCGCCAGCGTGTCCTCGAGCCATGTCCGCATGCGCATGACTTCCGCCGCCTGGATCTCAAGGTCCGACGCCTGGCCGCCCTGGCCACCGGAGAGGGCGGGCTGGTGGATCAGCACGCGGGCGTTCGGCAGGGCCAAGCGCTTCCCCGGGGTACCTGCAGCGAGCAATACGGCTGCCGCACTGGCTGCCTGGCCGAGGCATACCGTCTGGATCTCCGGACGGATGTACTGCATGGTGTCGTAGATGGCCGTCATGGCCGTGAACGACCCACCAGGCGAGTTGATGTACAGCGTGATGTCGCGATCCGGGTCCGTTGACTCAAGGACCAGAAGCTGGGCCATGATGTCGTCCGCGGAAGCATCGTCAACCTGCACCCCAAGGAAGATGATGCGGTCCTCAAAGAGCTTGGTGTAGGGATCCTGTCGCTTGAAGCCATACGGCGTGCGCTCTTCAAACTGGGGCAGGACATAGCGGCTGGACGGGAGATTACCGGCAGACCATCCGAAGTTGTAGTTCATGTTCTTTACTCCTGGGGTTTCAGTGGTTCGTGATGCCGGTTAGTTCTCGGAGTTCGACTCGCCGTTCGCCTGGTTAGCCGTTCCACCGCCGCCTGCAACCGAGCCGGCGTGCGCCGAGATCTTGTCGAAAAAGCCGTATTCCAGCGCTTCTGCGGCCGTGAACCACTTGTCGCGGTCGTTGTCCTTGAGGATGGTCTCCACAGTCTGCCCGGTTTGATCTGCAGTGAGCTCGGCCATGACTTTCTTCATGTGGAGGATAAGTTCCGCCTGGATCTTGATGTCGGAGGCCGTTCCGCCGATGCCGCCGGACGGCTGGTGCATCAGGATGCGCGCATTTGGCGTCGCGTAGCGCTTTCCCTTGGTACCGGATGACAGAAGGAACTGGCCCATGGAGGCAGCCAACCCGGTGGCTACCGTCACGACATCGTTCGGGATGAACTGCATGGTGTCATAGATGGCCATACCGGCAGTGACCGAACCACCGGGCGAGTTGATGTAAAGGTAGATGTCCTTCTCGGGATCCTCGGCCGAAAGGAGGAGGAGCTGCGAGCAGATGGCGTTGGCGTTCTCGTCACGGACTTCAGAGCCGAGCCAGATGATGCGCTCTTTCAGCAGGCGGTTATAAATGTAGTTGTCCTGGGCTGCGGGATCGACAGTTGCCATCCGGGGAGCCTCTGATTGCTGTGACATAAGTACTTACCTCTCGCTGGTGTCAGTGATTTCACTGAACTTCACTGAACTTCACTACTTGGACACTAACCGTTTTGAACGGCGATTTGTTCGCCGGAATCGCACTGTTCGCTGACGGCGCACGTCTGCGTTCAGCACCGGTGTTCAGCCTTAAAAGCAAACCGACCCCGGATCATGTGATCCGGGGTCGGTTTTGTTGCTGAGTGCTAGAACTTCACAGCAGCCGGGTCGTCGTTGGCGGCGACGACAGAGTCTTCGGCCTGCTCCTCGGTGTCGATGTCCTCTGTGGCGACGTCGCCTGCGGGGCGGACGAAGCTCGTGAGGTCAACCTTGTTGCCTTCGGCGTCAACAACCTCGGCCTGGCCCAGGACTACGGCCAGAGCCTTACGACGGCGAACCTCGGAAACCATCATGGGAACCTGGCCGCTCTGATCAATGATCTGGGCGAACTGGTTCGGATCCATGCCGTACTGGCTTGCGGTGGTGACGATGTAGTCGATCAGCTCGTTCTGGCTGACGTCCACTTCTTCCTTGTCAGCAATGGCGTCCAGGATGATTTCGTTCTGGAACGCGCGCTGGGCGTTGGCCTTGACTTCGGCGCGGTGCTCTTCGGTGTCGTGGTCGCCTTCACCGTGGGCGTTCTCCTGGTTGAAGTGCGCCTCGATCTGCTCTTCGACAACAGACTCCGGAACCGGCACCTCAACGAGCTCAACGAGCTTGTCCAGGACCTTGTCCCGAGCCTCAACACCCTGTCCCACTACCTTGGACTCGGCAGCCTGCTTGGCTAGGTCCTCGCGGAGTTCGCCAATGGTGTCGAACTCGGAGGCCAGCTGGGCGAAGTCATCGTTGGCCTCGGGGAGTTCGCGCTCCTTGACGGCCTTAACAACAACCTTTACCTGGGCGGCTTCGCCGGCGTGGTCGCCACCAACGAGCGTGGTGTCGAAGATTGCTTCTTCATCGGCAGAGAGGCCGGTGACGGCTTCGTCGAGGCCTTCAAGCATGGTGCCGGCACCAACCTGGTAGGACAGCCCTGCCGCGGAGTCGATTTCTTCGCCGTCGATCGTGGCGGTGATGTCGATGGTGAGGAAGTCGTCGTTTTGCGCCGGACGCTCCACGGACTTCAACGTGCCAAAGCGGCCACGCAGTTCATCGAGCGCCTTGTCGACGTCGGCCTCGGAGGATTCGGTGGAGGCAACCTCAACCTTGATCCCGGCGTAGTCCGGCAACTCGATCTCAGGGCGGACGTCAACCTCGACCTGGAACTTGAGCTCTCCATCAGTGGAGGAAGGGTCCGGAACTTCGGTGATCTCGACCTCGGGACGGCTCAGCGGGCGAACGCCGGTTTCCTGAACAGCCGTCTGGTACCAACCGTTAAGGCCGTCATTGATTGCGGTCTCCAGCACGTAGCCACGGCCGACACGCTGGTCGATGAGCTTGGAGGGAACTTTGCCCTTGCGGAACCCGGGAACCTGGATCTGCGAAGCAACGGTCTTGTACGCGGCATCGATGCTCGGCTTCAGTTCCTCAAAGGGAACCTCAACGTTGAGCTTGACCCGCGTTGCGGTGAGGTTCTCGACAGCGCTCTTCACAGTCTAAGTACTCCTGATTTTGTGGGTATGGGGTTCTGTCGCATCCCTGAAGCGGACACAAACACAGAGTCGGGGTGACAGGATTTGAACCTGCGACTTCCTGCTCCCAAAGCAGGCGCTCTAGCCAAGCTGAGCTACACCCCGAATGCACAGGACAGTCTACGGGCAAGCAAGCCAGGAATGCACATTTGACACTGCCGCCGGAATTAGGTTTAGTTGTACCCGGCTTCAACAGCCGCCGGGAAGTTGCCTTGGAGTCAGGAAGTTAGCTGACCAAGTCAAGTCATCCTGGGGACGTAGCTTAATGGTAAAGCCTCAGTCTTCCAAACTGATTACGCGGGTTCGATTCCCGTCGTCCCCTCCACCAACGCCCCGATCCACGGATCGGGGCGTTTCTGCGTTACTGGCACACTCCCTTTCCCGGCACGCTCCCGCTGCGGGGCTCAGCTACTTTGGCAGCCCGGGCACCAGTACAACTTGCGACCAGCCATCTCAGCCAGGCCCACCGCTGTCCCGCACGTCCGGCAGGGCAGTCCGTTTCGCTTGTACACGTAGTGGGCATCGGCGTCGGGGGCCACCTCGGTGCCAGCGGGCCACAAAGCTCTCGGCGTCGTCACAATCCGGCCGGAGCGCACGCCGTCGGACATGACCGCCACGGCGTCGTCCCAGAGGCGCCCGGCCACGGCGGCGGCAACTTTGTTGCCGGGAAGGTGCGGATCAACACCCTGCCGGAAGAGGACTTCGGCCCGGTAAATATTTCCGACGCCGGCCAGCACCGACTGGTCCATCAACAGCATCGCCACTGCAGTCTTGCGCCGACGCAGCCGCCGAATGAATTCCTCACGGTCCCCGGGCTTGTTGTGCAGTGGGTCGGGCCCGAGGCGTCCCAGAACCGTTGCAGCCTCAGCTGCGGTAATGACAGCGCACGTAGTGGCTCCACGGAGATCGGCCCACCCGTGCGCCGAGACCAGCCGGACGCGAACGGCTCCCACGGGGGCGGGTGGGCCGCTGTATCCCTTCCCGTCCTCGCTGGTAGCCTTGCCGGTTTCCCGTTCGCCTACCCGTCGCGGTGCGCCAATACTGGAGGCTCCAGTGAACGAATCGTCGCCGCCGAAGCTCCATGCCCCGTAAAGGCCCAGGTGGACGTGGAGGTAGAGGCCATGGTCAAACCGTAGGAAGAGCTGCTTTCCGTGCGCCAGCGCTTCCACCAGGGTGTGTCCGGTGAGTAGATGCGCACCGGCGGCAAACCGTCCTTGCGGACTGGATACGTCCAACTGCTGGCCGCCAAAAACATCTTGGAATTGACGTGCCAAGCGATGGATTGAGTGACCTTCGGGCACTACTGGACGATCTCGCCCGTGGCCTCGTAGGTGGCGATCTTTCCGATCCTGCGCACGTGGCGCTCGTCGTTGCTGAAGGGTTCCTCCAGGAACGCTTCAATCAACCCGGTTGCTTCCTCGACCGAATGCTGGCGGCCGCCCACGGCCACCACGTTGGCGTCGTTGTGTTCGCGGGCCAGCTTGGCCGTGGACATGTTCCAGACCAAGGCAGCGCGAACTCCCTTGACCTTGTTGGCCGCAATCTGTTCGCCATTGCCGGAGCCACCCAGGACGATGCCGAGGGCGTGCATTCCCGCCTGCTGGTCCGCGACGACGGCCGTAGCGGCATTGATACAGAACGACGGGTAATCGTCCAAGGCGTCGTACACCTTGGGCCCATGGTCAACGACGTCATATCCCTTGCCCGTGAGGTGGCTGACAAGGTGGGCGCTCAGTTCCATGCCGGCGTGGTCCGTAGCGATGTGGACGCGAGGTGTAGTCACAGCTGTTCCGTTCTTTGTGGCCCGTCTCAGTGGCGCAGGTACGGCACCCGGCCGGGTGCGGCGATCAGGGATTCGCTACCTAGGTTACCGCTCCCCACGGTGGTTAGGCCTGCCCTCCGTGCTGGGCCCTACTCGCGGCGCGATTGAGGATCCCCGCGACCTTATCCGCTGCGTCCTGGGTGCCGGCGCTCAGAGCCACGCGGCGCCCGTTCCTCTCGTTGACGACGACGGCGGGCCCGCTGCTGACGAGCATGGCGGTGCTGTCTTCGTGGTGCCGCAAACCCCAGCCTCCAAAATCGGCGGCCTTCACATCGGCGGCCGCTGCTGCCGATATTTCGCCAGCCGGTACCCGCAGGACGCGAAGAACGCCAGCGGCAAACACCTGCAAACCGTCCCGGTCGGCCCGAACCCGTGCGAAAAGGAAACTGGCAGCCACCAACGCGGCAGCTGCCACCAAGGCCCCGAGCCATGGAATCACTACGGCAATCAACGCAGCCGGGAACCCGGCGGACACGATGATCATGACGAAAACCGAACTCCTTGCGTGGACCCACATCCTGAGGCTGTCCCTGGCGAGGTCGGGGTCAGCCAGCAGGCGCAGCTCGCCCTGCAGTGCGGCGTCGTCCTCGGCCGTCCAGCGGGGGTCTGGCTTGAACGCGAACATCATCACCACACCAAGCGACAAAGCAGCGCCACTGCCCATGGCCAGCACGATGGGGTCAACATGCGAAAGGCGTGCGTTTCCAACGCCCGATTGACCAACGAGCCCGGCGGCAAGGACCGTCGTCATGAAGAGGCTGACCATGAGGCCGATGCCCATCATGATTCGCCGCATCACCACAGGCCTGGCGAGAGGAACAGCCTGGATAAACGTCACCCAACCGAAGAGCGCAATAAGCCCCGAGCCTCCGGCGACGTACGCGCCGAAAGGCGCAAAGGAACTGCCGCCGTCGGCATTCCACATGACAGCTACGGGATCAGGGAGGTTGTTGCGCAGCATCTGCGAGCAGAATGCAAAGCCGATGGCGAGCAGCATCGGAAAGATCAACGCGAACCGAAGAGCGCGGAGATCGAGAGTTTCCCGGAACGTTCCCATGCTCCAACGCTACTCCGTGGACCCGACACTTTGGCGGGCTTCCTTGCCATCCAGCCCAGAAGTGAAAGACTGTCTTCACACCACACGGCCATCCACCGGCCGGTCAGCATATCCGGAGGAATCACTTGCCAGGCCTGAACCTAACGCGCACAGAAGCTGCGACCCGTGCCGCATTGCTCAACGTCGAGTCGTACAACGTCACATTGGACCTGACCAAGGGCCCTGAAGTTTTCGGTTCCACCACCGTCGTGAAGTTCTCCGCGGTTCCGGGATCCACGACATTCATAGATGCCATCACCCATGCCGTGCACAGCGTCACCCTGAACGGGAGCTCCTTGGACCCGGCGGAGGTGTCCGACGGCGTTCGGATCCAGCTCCCCGACCTTGCAGCCGCGAATGAACTCGTGGTCGTAGCCGACGCTCCGTATATGAACACCGGCGAGGGCCTCCACCGCTTCGTGGATCCCGTCGATGGCGAGGCCTACCTTTACACCCAGTTCGAAGTCCCGGATTCACGACGCATGTTCGCTGTGTTCGAGCAGCCTGACCTTAAGGCGAGCTTCACGTTCACCGTCACGGCTCCCTCGTATTGGGATGTCGTTTCCAACTCCCCCACGCCGGTACCTACGGAAATAGAGCCGACCGAAGATGGCAGCGCACGTTCAGTGTGGAAATTCGCTCCGACTCCAAGGCTGTCCTCCTATGTGACGGCACTGATCGCAGGCCCGTACCAGTCCGTGCGCTCCGAGGTCACGAGTTCGGACGGGCGAGTTATTCCCCTCGGACTGTTCGCCCGCAAGTCACTCATGCAGTATTTGGACGCGGAGAACATCTTTGAGTTGACCCGGCAGGGATTTGAGTTTTTCGAGGGACAGTTCGGCCACCCTTATCCGTTCGAAAAATACGATCAGCTCTTTGTCCCCGAATTCAACGCCGGTGCCATGGAGAATGCCGGCGCGGTGACCATCCTGGAAGGCTACGTCTTCCGCGGCAAAGTCACCGGAGCCCAGGTGGAACGGCGAGCCATCACCGTTCTTCACGAGCTGGCGCACATGTGGTTCGGGGACCTCGTCACCATGCGTTGGTGGAACGACCTGTGGCTCAACGAGTCCTTTGCCGAATACATGTCCCACTTGGCCGCAGTGGAGAACACCGGGTTCAAGAGCGCTTGGACCACCTTTGCCTCCGTGGAGAAGTCCTGGGCCTACCGGCAGGATCAGTTGCCCACTACGCACCCGATTTTTGCCGAGATCAATGACCTTGCGGACGTAGAGGTCAACTTCGACGGCATCACCTA
Organism: Arthrobacter sp. efr-133-TYG-104; assembly: GCF_030208915.1. NCBI lineage: Bacteria > Bacillati > Actinomycetota > Actinomycetes > Micrococcales > Micrococcaceae > Arthrobacter > Arthrobacter sp. efr-133-TYG-104. The sequence continues at coordinate 7,883 of NZ_JARVTA010000017.1, read as the reverse complement.
TGCCAAGGGCGCCTCCGTGCTGCGTCAGCTGGTGGCGTGGGTCGGCCAGGAACAATTCATGACCGGCGTCCGGTCGTACTTCGCCAAACATGCCTGGACCAATACGGAACTGGCCGATCTGATGGTGGAGCTTGAGGCAGCAAGCGGCCGGGACTTGGATGGCTGGGGCAGGTTGTGGCTGGAAACTGCCGGGGTGAACACTTTGGCCCCCGCGGTTGCTGTCGATGACTCCGGCGCCATCACCGACTTCGCGATCCTCCAGACCGCGATTGATGCACAGCCCACGCTCCGCCCCCATCGCTTGGCTGTCGGCTTCTACACACTCTCGGCCCATGGAAAGCTGGAGCGTACCCACCGTGAGGAGCTCGACGTCGATGGGCCCCGCACCGAAGTGCCGGCGCTGGTGGGCTTGAACCGTCCGGACCTCGTCTTGATCAACGACGACGACCTCGCCTATGCCAAAGTCCGGCTGGACGAACACTCACTGGCCACGGCGAAGTCCCATCTCAAGGACTTCGCCGAGAGCCTCCCGCGCACCCTGGTCTGGGGTTCGGCCTGGGATGCTGCCCGCGACGGTGAAACCCCCGCGCGGGGCTATGTGGATCTGATTCTGGCCAACATTGCCCACGAAACAGACTCGTCCGTGATCCTGGTCCAACTCCGCCAACTCGCCACCACGTTGACCTACTACGTCGCCGCCGAGCACAAGCTGGACACCACCATCAAGGCTGCGGACAAACTATGGAACCTGGCACAGGCGGTGGAAGCCGGCTCCGACGCCCAGTTGCAATTCGCCAAGTCCTATGCGCAGCTCGCGCGCAGTGAAGGGCAGTTGGACCGCATCCAGGCCCTTCTCGACGGGACGGACGCCCTTGAAGGACTCACCGTGGACCAGGACATGCGGTGGGAGCTGTTGACCGCCCTCGTGGCGGGCGGGCGCCAAGGCCAGGATCGCATCGATCAGGAACTTGCCCGGGACAACACCTCCAACGGTCAGAACGCAGCGGCGCAAGCCACAGCCGCCATCCCGACGCGGGAAGCCAAGGCCGCCGCGTGGGAGTCGATTGTGGTCAAGGGAGAGCTCTCCAATGCCCTGCAGGCCTCGGCCGTGGCAGGATTCATGCGCGTGCCAGACACAACCCTCCTGGAGCCGTACGCGGAAAAGTACTTCGAGGCCGTGCCCGGAATCGTCAAGGAACGTACACATGCCTTGGCCCAGCAGATCGTCGTCGGGCTCTATCCGGCCCAACTCACCACCCAGGCAACCGTGGACCGGACAGATGAATTCCTGGCAGGGTTGCCGGAAGACAGTGCTGCACTTCGGCGCATGATGCTGGAAAACCGCGACGCCGTTGCCCGCGCCCTCCGCGCCCGGGCGGCCGACCACTGAGCAGGCCCCTTCCATGTCCGTGCGGGCAGTCACTGGCCACGGCTAAACTGTCCGCATGGGCCTGAACGAACACCACTACGCCGTGACCGTGCGCTGGACGGGCAACTTGGGCGAAGGCACTGCCAGCTATCGCGGCTATTCCCGCGACCACGACGTCCACATTCCCGGGCTGCCGGTCCTACAAGGCTCCGCCGACCCCACATTCCACGGCGATCGCTCCCGCTACAACCCTGAACAATTGCTTCTTGCCGCCCTCTCGCAGTGCCACATGCTGTCTTTCCTTCACGTCGCCGTCAAGCATGGAGTGGTGGTGACCGGCTACGAGGACAACGCGGAGGGCCTGATGATCCTCAACCGCGATGGCAGCGGGCAGTTCCAGAGCGTGACGTTGAAACCCTCCGTCACCATCGACAATCCCGAACACACAGAACTCCTGGCCCAACTCCACCACGAAGCCAACCAAGTGTGCTTCATCGCGCGCAGCGTCAACTTCCCGGTGCACCACGAGCCAACAACGACGACGGCGGCTTAGCACCCGGCCTGGCTGCTTTTCGAGTCCTGTCCAACCCGCTGAGGGAACGCGAGGTGGCTCCACGGCGATAGTGTTGAACGTGGAAACAGTGTTCCGCACCCGGCGAACACGGGCCGACGACAAGGAGACATTCCACCTTGACCTCACTCCCCCTTGCAGGGAACCTTGCACCGGAAAGCATAGATGTGGTGTCAATCCTCATCACGGTGGGCATTGGCCTGGTCGTGTGGATCGTGGCACGCTTCATCATCATTAGGATCACCAGGCGCGTATCTGCCGGTACCACCTTTTTCAAGAAGCCGCACTTCAAATGGGTTCAGCCGGCCATTCGCGCCTTGGACCATGAACGGCGCTCACAACGCGCGGAAACCATCGGTTCGTTGCTGACAAGCCTTGTCAGCGTCATCGTTGTGGTGATCGTCATCATCTACGTGCTCAAATTCATGAACGTGGATGTCGCGCCCCTCCTGACCAGCGTGGGAATCCTGGGCGTTGCCATCGGTTTCGGCGCGCAGCAGTTGATCCGGGACTTCCTCGCAGGCATCTTCATCACCATCGAGGATCAATACGGCATCGGCGACGTGATCGTTACCAGCGAAGTGGTTGGCACCGTTGAATCCGTGGGACTGCGGATCACCCGCGTCCGCGCCGAGGACGGAGCCATCTGGTACCTCCGAAACGGCGAAATCCTGCGCGTGGGCAACCGCTCCCAAGGTAACTACGTGCCTATCGATGCGCCGGATGCCAGCGACGATCCGGACGCGCACGCCGCCTCCATGGCACCTGCTGACGCCGCGTCACCCGCTACGCCGCGTCCGGCAAAAGTTGAGGAGAAATCGAATGAGTAACACCAGCCCAGATCCGTCACCGGCGCCGGAAGCAGGTCCACGACGCCAACTGATGCAGAACGATCCCTTCAGCCAGCCGACGTACACGGACAGTTTCTATGCTGCGGTTGGCGGGCACGAAACCTTCGTCAAACTCATCGATGTCTTCTATGACGGAGTAGCAACCGATCCGATCCTCCGGCCCATGTATCCGGAGGAGGACCTGGGCCCGGCCAAGCGGCGATTCCTGATGTTCCTCGAGCAGTACTGGGGTGGTCCCACCACCTACGGGGAGGAACGTGGCCACCCCCGCCTGCGCATGCGCCACATGCCGTTCCAGGTGACCCCCGAAGCGAAGGACCGGTGGCTGCACCACATGCGGACCGCCGTCGACTCTTTGAACCTGCCGCCCTTGCATGAGGGAACGCTGTGGGACTACATGGAGCGCGCGGCGCTCACCATGATCAACAGCCCATCCGCCGAGGCACCGCCGAGCCTGTAAGACCACACCACTACGGGTGTAAGCCGAGCCCTAAACCGGCACCCGTGCGTATCAACACATGGCCGCGCGGACCGCTGAGGCGGAACCAACGGCCATGACGGTAGAGGTGCTGCTCGCCGTCGGCAAGGAAACCCAACGCGAAAGCAGCGAAAGCAGCGCCGGCGGGCAGCCCATCCACCCCGGGCATCTCACGGCCCCAGATAGCAGCTCGTGCAGTGTTCACGACGGCGGCACCTGCGGTTTGCGGGACCAAGCGGGCTACCTCGGCGATGCCGGCCTCCGCTGCCGCCGTCAACTCGGCGTCGGTCAACGCCTCGTATGATTCCCAGCCGCTACGGGGGGCTCCGACGCCGGCCCATGACTCGGAAACGGTCGACGGCGGTATGGGCAACTCAACGTCCCCGGCGCCGGCACGGGCCAGCCGGTCCATGACGGAACCCAGAGTCACTGTTACATCGACCGCTGCAGGCTCACTGAGGGCCATGGTCCTTAGTCCGAGGACCGTCGGGGTGGACTCGCCCAAAATCCTCGGCTTCAGGACGCACACGTAAGCGGCAAGGACGTGGCCGGACGCCTGCAGGCGAATAGCGCCGTCGTCAATGCTCTTTGCCCTGGTGACGAATGTTCTCAGGTCAGCGAGGTCGCGGGGATCGGCGAAACGGAGGGACTGGGTCAGGACGTCTGTCACATCCTCGACTCTACCGGCATGTCCGCGGTTGAGAGGGGTCGGGGCGGAGTCTAGAGTCGAACCATGACTGAGACGAGCACAGGCCTCACGGCGGAGGCGCCGGCCGAGGATCCCATGGAAGTGTTGCTTGATTTGCTGGACCTTGGCGACTTCGACGGTGCCAGGACCAATGAGGATATCTTTCTTGGACCGTCCCAGAAGCAACCGCGGCACCGGGTCTTCGGCGGCCAGGTCTTGGCGCAATCGATGATCGCCGGCATGCGCACCGTGGAGCCGGACAGGATCGCGCATTCAATGCACGGATATTTCCTGCGCCCGGGAGATGCGAACCAGCCCATCACGTTCGGTGTAGAGCGGCTACGAGACGGCCGTTCGTTCTCCGCGAGGCGGGTTCATGCCTACCAAAACGGTGTGCCGATCCTTTCCATGATCGCCTCGTTCCAGGTGGAGGACACCGGTTTGGACCACCAAGCAACCATGCCCGAAGGAATCCCCGATCCGGAGTCGCTGCCCAGCGCGGCGGAACTGTTGTCCGAATTCGACCATCCCTTGGCGCGGCATATGTCCTACGAACGGCCATTTGATGTCCGCCACGTCGATCCGGCCCTTTACGTTTCTTCCCCCACGGAGCACGTGCCCACCAACGCGGTCTGGATGAAGACCATAGGCCCGTTGCCGGATGATCCAAACCTGCACCGCGCTGCCTTGGCGTACGCCAGCGACTACACCTTGCTTGAGCCGATCCTCCGGAAGCACGGTTTGCCGTGGGTAACGCCGGGCATGAGCGTCGCCAGCCTGGATCACGCTATGTGGTGGCACCGTCCGGTCCGGGTCGATGAGTGGATGCTGTATGTCCAGGAGTCCCCCAGCGCACAGGGCGCCCGCGGGCTTGCCACAGGCCGCATCTTCAACCGCGAGGGCCTGCACGTAGCCACGGTCGCCCAAGAGGGCATGGTCCGGATTCCGTAGTTCCCTCCGCAACGCAAAATGGCCGGCCCCTTGGAAGGGACCGGCCATTTTCGTGCCCTCCGGACTGTAGCTCCGGCGGCGTCGAAACTTAGTCGCGCGTCAGGCGGCGGTGCGTTACACGGTGCGGTTTCGCGGCGTCCGGGCCGAGCCGCTCCACCTTGTTTTCCTCGTAGGAATCGAAGTTGCCCTCGAACCAGTACCACTTGGCCGGGTTCTCATCGTTGCCTTCATAGGCCAAGATGTGGGTTGCCACCCGGTCAAGGAACCAACGATCGTGCGAGACCACTACTGCACAGCCGGGGAATTCAAGGAGCGCATTTTCCAGGCTGCTGAGAGTTTCGACGTCGAGGTCGTTAGTGGGTTCGTCAAGGAGGAGAAGGTTTCCACCCTGCTTGAGCGTCAAGGCCAAGTTCAGGCGGTTACGCTCACCGCCGGACAGGACCCCGGCCTTTTTCTGCTGGTCCGGGCCCTTGAACCCGAACGCAGAGACGTAGGCACGCGATGGCATCTCCACTTGGCCCACCTGAATGTGGTCAAGCCCATCCGAAACGACTTCCCAGAGGCTCTTGTTCGGGTCGATGCCGCCACGGGACTGGTCGACGTAGGAGATCTTGACCGAATCACCGATCTTGAGGTCGCCGCCGTCGAGGGTTTCCATTCCAACGATGGTCTTGAACAACGTGGACTTACCAACACCGTTGGGGCCGATCACGCCCACGATGCCGTTACGGGGCAGCGAGAAGGAAAGGTTCTCGATCAGGACACGATCGTCAAAGCCCTTCTTCAAGTCCTTGGCTTCGATAACCAGGGAGCCAAGGCGCGGTCCCGGCGGAATCTGGATCTCTTCGAAGTCCAGTTTGCGCGTGCGCTCCGCTTCAGCAGCCATTTCCTCATAGCGGGCCAAACGGGCCTTGGACTTGGTCTGGCGCCCCTTGGCGTTGGACCGAACCCACTCGAGCTCTTCGGTGAGGCGCTTGGAGAGCTTCGCGTCCTTCTTGCCCTGGACTTCCAGACGGGCTTTCTTCTTCTCCAGATATGTGGAGTAGTTGCCCTCGTAAGGGTAGAGGTGTCCACGGTCCACTTCTGCAATCCACTCGGCAACGTGGTCCAGGAAGTAACGGTCGTGGGTCACGGCGAGGACGGCGCCGGGGTAGCTCGAAAGGTGCTGCTCGAGCCAGAGCACACTCTCTGCGTCCAAGTGGTTAGTGGGTTCGTCGAGAAGCAGAAGGTCAGGCTTCTGCAAAAGCAGCTTGCATAGCGCAACGCGGCGGCGTTCACCACCGGAGAGAACCGTCACGTCGGCATCGGCCGGCGGGCAACGCAAAGCGTCCATTGCCTGCTCCAGTTGGGAATCCAAGTCCCATGCGTCAGCGGTATCAATGGCTTCCTGGAGTTTGCCCATCTCATCGAGGAGCGTGTCATAGTCGGCGTCCGGGTTGGCCATTTCTTCTGAGATCTCGTTGAAGCGTTGGATCTTGCCGTAGATCTCGCCAACGCCTTCCTGAACGTTGCCAAGGACTGTCTTTTCCTCGTTCAGCGGCGGTTCCTGCAGGAGGATGCCCACGGTGTATCCGGGGCTCAGGCGGGCCTCTCCGTTGGAAGGGGTGTCCAAGCCGGCCATGATCTTCAAGATGGTGGATTTACCGGCACCGTTAGGACCCACCACGCCAATCTTCGCGCCGGGATAGAACGACATGCTGACATCGTCCAGAATAAGTTTGTCGCCAACGGCTTTGCGGGCCTTGGTCATCGTGTAAATAAATTCCGCCATGCCCTTAAATCTAATGGCTTGGAGGACAGATCTCACATTCGGGCGTTATGCCCTGGTCAGCGAGAGTCTCCTACAAAACACTTTCCTGTGGTCAGCACGGGCAGCACCGAGACCGCTACCCCGCCATCCCGAATCTGTCCCATCACGCAGCTCGCGCCGGTCAGCGCCGCAGCTTCCATCGCGTCAACGTCCAAACCAGTGGGTGTTCGGCTTACCGAGACTTCCACGTTGGCAGCGGGAATACCGGCCGCCACCAGGGCGGCGCGCAATGCTTCCTGATCTGGTTTAGGGTTGCGGGCGAGGATCCCTTTCAACGTGCTCTCCATGAGTGACTCAGAGGCAGCCACGGCAGGGTCAAGGCTCGGCGTAGGAGTGGAATCCGGGCCCACGGAGGAGACCTGCGGACCAGCAGGGGGCGTGGCAGCGCAGGACGTTGAGGAGAACACCACAGCAATCATTACGCTGGCTGCTGCCGTGAGGGCGCCCGCCCTGGGCTTTCGCCTGCTGTTGCTTTGCTCCCGGGGAATTCGCGTGCTTATCACGTAGCCATTGTGCCATTCACTCACGGCGTTGACCGGCGTACCGTTTCGCTCAGGACGATCCCAACAGATGCACGAACGTTCCACACCAGCAGAAAGGGAAAGCGCCGCGATGAATGGACACGCCGCCGATGCCGTAGTTTCCGTGACCATAGGTGCCAGGCGCGGGGAAGTGTGGCAAGCCCTGACTGATCCCCACATCATCAGGCAATATTTCTTGGGGACCACTGTCACCAGCACCTGGCGAGTGGGTGAACCCATCACGTACTCCGGTGAGTACAACGGGACCTCGTACCGGGATAAAGGCACCATCCTGGCGTTTGAGCCTCCGGAACTGCTCAAGACCACGCACTTCAGCCCGTCTACCGGGCTCGCCGACGTGCCGGAGAACTATCACACGGTGGAATACCGGCTGGCCGAAAGTGCCGATGGGACAGTTATCACTATCACGCAGGGCAACAACACGACAGATAACGAAGTCGAGCAGTCCTCGGGGACATGGCGTCTCGTGCTGCAAAACCTCAAGGAATTGCTCGAATCGGGCCAGTCCTAGGTGCCTCTGACAACAAATCACCCCCGGTCCGTAGACCGGGGGTATTTGGTGCCCCAGGAGGTGTGTAGTTTCACGACATAGTTCACACGTGAGTCGGGACATCGTTCTCAGG
>NZ_JARVTA010000021.1:0-111645 GCF_030208915.1 Arthrobacter sp. efr-133-TYG-104 | reverse complement strand
GTCACCTGAGAACGATGTCCCGACTCACGTGTGAACTATGTCGTGAAACTACACAATCTACGGGCACCGCAAACACCAACAGATTTGGGCTGGTACTCCTTCTCGTCTCTGCTATTTGGTTTACATTCCGTAAAGCCATAGCGCGATTTCAATACCAGACCATCATGACGACGTTCAACCGGAACCGACCCGAGCAGGATGAAGAGCAACGACAGGTCAAGGCTATGGAATCTCTTGGAACTGGCTTCAGCGTTTTGCTCTTCTCCACCGGGATCCTGTTGCTCGCGCTGAACTTGGTGTTTTCCTGACGCCGACCCTCTAACTGCCCGTCCAAGGAGCCTTATACGGACGCATGAAGGTGTTGCAAGAGTGACCTTGGGGCTAGGCCCTAAGAGGCTACTCCGCACTCAATAACTCTCAGAGTTGGAGCTGTCTTTGTTTGTCGAGCATTGCTCGCGCCCGTTACCGTCCACAACTGCCAACAGCCTCGCTGACCAATGATGGGACTCGGAATTCCCGAATGGTTGCGCCCGACGCGGCCGATGTGAAATTTTCATCCGTCAAGAAAAGGCGCAGGTGCCGAGCGGTGTGTGGTGACCGCAACGATCGTTGACGGTTCGAAAGGCTGATCAGAAGCCGCCCCGCTCAGCTGGTTGGCGTACACCGCTATTGGTGCCCGTGAATCCAGGCCTGCATGCTGAACAGCCCCTACCAAGGCGCTGGCGCCCCGTATTGTAGACATCCAACAAAATTCTTTCGTTGTCTAAAAACTATCGTCTGCTACGAGGCATTTCTGCCGCCGGCAAGCGCGAAGGACAATAAATGACGACTCAGGCAACAGTTGCAACAAGCGATGAAGCAAGCGACAAAATCTTGGTGGCCGCCCGCCAGCAGGTCCTTGAAAAAGGTATCGGCCTGACCCAAGAACAGCTTGAGGAGGTCCTCCGTCTGCCTGACACTGCCCTTCCCGCCGCCCTGCAACTGGCTCACGAAGTGCGTCTAAAGCACTGCGGTGAGGATGTCGAAGTCGAGGGCATCATCTCCATCAAGACCGGCGGCTGCCCCGAGGACTGTCATTTTTGCAGCCAGTCCGGCCTGTTCGACAGCCCTGTCCGCGGCGTCTGGCTGGACATCCCCGAACTGGTCAAGGCCGCCAAGGAAACCGCAGCCACCGGAGCCACCGAGTTTTGCATTGTTGCCGCCGTCCGTGGTCCCGATATCAAGCTCATGAACCAGATCAAGTTCGCAATCGACCGGATCAACGAGGAAGTGGACATCAATATCGCTTGCTCGCTAGGCATGCTCACGCAGCGGCAGGTGGACCAGCTGGCCAGCTGGGGCGTCCACCGCTACAACCACAACCTCGAAACTGCTCGCAGCTACTTCCCAAAAGTGGTCACCACCCACAGCTACGAGGAACGCCTCGAAACCTGCAACATGGTCAAGGAGGCCGGCATGGAACTGTGCTGCGGAGCCCTCATCGGCATGGGCGAGAGCTTGGAGCAGCGCGCCGAAATCGCCGCCCAGCTCGCGGCATTGGAACCGCACGAGGTTCCCTTGAACTTCCTCAACCCGCGCCCCGGAACCCCTCTCGAAAACCAGGGCATCATGGACGGCAAGGATGCACTCCGTGCCATCGCCGCGTTCCGTCTCGCCATGCCCCGAACCGTCCTGCGCTATGCCGGCGGACGCGAACTGACCCTCGGGGACCTTGGCACTCGCGAGGGCCTCCTCGGGGGCATCAACGCAGTCATCGTCGGCAACTACCTCACCACGCTTGGCCGGCCCGCCACCGCCGACCTCAACCTGCTGGTGGATTTGAACATGCCGATTAAGGAACTCCAGAAGACGCTATGAACGCGGTTTCGACAGACACCGCCGGGTTTTGCGGGCACTGCGGCGAGCCGTTCGACGGCGGCTCCGGCCCGGCGTCGGACGTTCACGGCCGCTGCGGCGAACGCCTGGCAATGGAGCCGCCGCGCTACTGCACCGCCTGCCGGCGGCGCATGAAAGTCCAGGTGACACCGACAGGATGGGCGGCGGAATGCTCACGTCACGGAGTGCTTGCATCATGACGGCACGCTAACGGGGCTGGGCTTGGGTGCCCCCTGTACGCGGAAAGCCCGGCATGCCTTCTGGCATACCGGGCTTTTCGGTGTTCTCAAGCTTGTTCTCAAGCTTGAGAACAAGCTACCGCGGCGCGAGCACCACCGGCTGAAAACGTCCGGATCCGTTCCCCGTGTAGAGGAGCAACGTACCGTCCCCGGCTACGCCCACCACCGACGGCGCTCCTGTGCCGGTGAACGCGTTTCCGAGGGCCGTGAAGGAGGTGAACATGTTCCACCCGGAGCCCAAGGAAACCTTAGGCAGGAAACCGCCCCTGCCATCACCGGGGTACAACCAGAGCGAGCCGTCCGTTCCGCGGGCCATGACGTCTTCCTTGCCATCGCCGTTGAAGTCGCCGCCCTGGACCACCGAGTTAAACATGTTCCAGCCCGTACCGATCTGACGCCAGGGTTGGAATCCTCCCGTGCCGTTGCCCGGGTAGAGCCACAGGCTGCCGTCCGGGGCACGGCCCACGATGTCGGCCTTGCCATCACCGGAAAAGTCGCCCGGAGCCAACAAGGCGGTGAAATTCTGCCAACCAGTGCCAATCTGCTTTCGCGCAAGGAAGTTACCCTTACCGTCGCTCGGGTACAGCCACAGGTTGCCCTGCGCGTCCCTCGCTGCGAGGTCGGGATGCCCGTCGCCGTCGAAGTCGCCCGTGCTCAGCACCGCCGTGAACATGTCCCAACCCGATCCGATCTGGAGTGGTGGCAGGAAGCTCCCGGACCCGTTGCCGCGATAGAGCCACAGGGCTCCGTCGGTGCCACGGGCCAGGACGTCCGCGACGCCGTCGCCGTTGAAGTCGCCAGCTTCCCAGACCTGCGCGTACTGGTTCCATCCTGTGCCGATGGGCAGCCGGTCCGCGAAACCGCTTCCGTTGCCTGGGTACAGTCGCATGGTTCCGGTCGAGGATGCTGTCAACACGTCGGTGACCTGGTCGCCGGTGAAGTCCTGGCCGCTCACGAGGTCGCCCACTCCGGCCCAACCACTGCCGACGCCGGCACGCGGCAAGAAACCACCCTTACCGTCGCCGGGGTAGACATAGAGGGTGCCGTCGGTGGCCGTGGCGAGCAAGCCCGCCGTGCCGCCGCCGAACGAACCGGCCGCGGCGAGGCTCTTGAAGACATCCCAGCCCTGACCGATCTGCGAGGCAGCCAGGAACCCACCGGTTCCATCGCCCGGATACAGCCAAAGAGTTCCGTCGACGGCGGAGGCCACCACATCGCTGTGGCCATCGCCGTTGAAGTCGCCCACCCCAACGATATTGGTGAAGCCTTGCCACCCGGATCCCACTTGGCGGGCGGCCAGGAAGCCGCCCTTGCCGTCACCTGGGTACAGCCAGAGAGCGCCGTTGCTGGCGCGGGCAAGAATGTCCGGGAATCCGTCGCCGTCGAAGTCGGACGTGCCGAACACTGCGTTGAAGATGCCCCATCCGGTGCCGATTTGGACGGGATCGGCGAGCCGGTTGCCGGGGAGCCCGGCAAAGAGCAGCAGCGATCCGTCGGTTTCACGGGAGATGACATCAGGGAGCTTGTCTCCGTTGAAGTCGCCTGCGGAGAACCGCATCCTGGCCTTCAATTTCGGGTCGGCGTTGATCGTGACGCTGGCTGACGTGGCGCTGACCGAGTTGATGGTCACCTGCGTGCCCGTGTAAGTGGTGAACGTGCTCCCGGCCTGCCACGTCTGGTTCTTCGCGTACCACTGTTCAGGGAAGGGCTTGGTGGATGGCATCAGGATCAACGACGACGCGATCGTGGCACCACCGCGCTGGGCAACTTTCACGCCCATATTCCCGGAAGGGCCATACCGGAGGTAGTCGTCATACCCGGCGGGCTCCCGGAGCTCCAGGTAGTAGACCTCCTTGCTGACGGGGTCCGTGAACTTAACGGCCCGCTGCGAGGCTGTCCCGCCCCAAGGCGTCAGGGTGTAGGTCTGCGAGCCCGTGGCAACACCGACGTCGCGAATTTCATCACCCCGGCCCAACCCGGCGTAGTCCCAAAAAGTGGAGCTGACCACGGGCTGCGCGTGCTGGGCTGCCCCCATAAGGTCGGTGGTGTCTCCGTATTCACGGATGTAGCACGAAGGATCCGTGAACTGTCCGTTGCTGTCCGTGCCGACGTCCGGGGCTCCGCTTCCACACTGGAGGGCGTCAGCGTGCATGAGGCCAATGACGTGGCCGAATTCGTGGGACATCACGTTGTTGCTGAACTTGCTGATCTGCGGCAGCAAAACCCGCCCGCTGTAGCTGCCGCTGCTGTAGCCGGCGCCGAGCGCACCACCCGAAAGCGATGATGTGGGGATGATGATGACCATGGCCGAGTACGGGCTGGAGGACCAGGAAAGTTCACTGGAAATCGTGGAGATGATGGTCCCGTAGCTATCCGTGGACCTGGCCTTGGATTGGAATTCCGGAACTTCACTGGTGACGGTCATGGACAGCCGGTTGTTCGTCATGGCCTGCCAGTAACCACTGGTGGAAGCAACCACCTTTTCGGCATCGGGCATGGAGACCGGGTTGGTGTTGTCCGCAAGTTTCGCAGTCACCAGGCGGATGCTGATGACGCCGTTGGGGCCAGCTGCTGCGCCGCCTTGGCCCAAGGGGGCAGCGCTTGGCCCCGACGGGGCAGCGCTGCTGAGCGGAGCAGACTTCATGGGGGACGTCTGCTGCTGCAGCGGTTGGGCCTGCCCGAGCGGGGTTTCGAAAACATGCTCGGAGTGGGGCGTGCCCGGGAAGAATTTAACATTGGGATTGGTCGGGCCCGGCAAAGGAACGGCAGTTGCCGGGGCCTGGACAAATAGAAGGCCTGCGGCAAAGACCGCCAGGCCTGCGGAGAGCGCGGTTGATCGCCGCAAAAGATCCATCGGATCTCCTCTGGGACGGAGTCAGCGGTTCCTGTGAGTCTCAAGAACCGAGATCAGGGTACAACCGCTGCTGCCGGTCCGGGGGTAAGCGCGCGGGCCAGCCTGCCGGCGTCGTAATCCCGGCATCGCGGAAAGCTAACTAGACCCTAACCCAGCGGAAATACGGCGGCAACAATGCCGCGCCACACTGGAATTGCCCGCAAGTGCGGGCGCCGGCTCCAGCCAGGAGGACCTCATGCTGAAGGAAGTCACTACCCAAAAAACACGCATACGCGCTATCAGCCAATTGCACCGCGGTGACGAAATCGAAGCCCGCCTATCGGTGGGTCCGGCCTACGATGACGTGGTGGTCCGCCGCGGACGTGTTCAGGAAACGGCCCCGGGAATCGGGGTCATCTGGATCATGGACCATGCTTCCGGGATGCGGAAGGCCATCAATACCGATGAATGCAGCGTGTGGCGGGTCAACAACAGCGCGGCCTGACAGACTGCCCCAGCTCAGCCTCCGGCCACGGACTGCATGATCAGGATCTCTTGGCCAGGATGCACCTCAGTACCAAGGCCCTTCAACCGCCGGACTTCATCTCCGTTCACGTATATATTCACGTAACGGCGTAGCGCGCCGGTCTCATCACGCAAGCGCCTGGCCAGCACCGGGTAATCCCCGGTCACCGAATCCAGCAACGCCCCAACAGTTACCACGCCATCGGCGGACGCAGTCAGGTAGGACTGTCCGCCGACGAGCGGTTGCAGCACCCCGGGCAACAGGACCGTGAAGTCAGCCACGACCCCGCTACCCCGGTACCGGAGCGGCGGCCCGGGTTTCTGCACCATCCACAGCGGAACCGCTGCGGTCTCCAACCACGACGGCGGCGCGGACGCACAGCACGTCCGGCAAGTGTGCTGCGACTTCAGTAAAGGTCTCACCCTCGTCCGCGCTTGCATAGACAGCCCCGCCGCGGGTGCCGAAGTAGACGCCGACGGGCTCGGCGGTATCCACGGCTGCGGCATCCCTGAGAACCGCGTTGTACTCGCGCTCAGGAAGGCCTGTCCGGAGCTCTTTCCACGTGCTGCCGGCGTCGTCCGTCCGGTGGACGGCCAGGACTCCACCCGGCGGTATGCGTTCACCGTCGGCCTTCAGCGGGATGACCCAGGCGGTGCCCTCCCTGCGGGGGTGGGTCAGCATGACGAAACCGAAATCGGCAGGCAGCCCTTCCGCGATGGAATCCCAGTTCTCGCCGTTGTCATCGGTCCGGTACACGCCGTGATGGTTCTGTGCGTACAAACGACCCTCGACGGCGGCATCTGCGGCGATCTTGTGGACGCACTGGCCGAACTCGGGTTGCGGATCAGGCATGAAGTAGGCCGAGATGCCTTTGTTGCGCGGCTCCCAGGAGGCGCCGCCGTCGAGCGATCGGTACACGCCACCGGTACTCATGGCAATGTGGACGTTTTCACCGGAAGGGCTCACCACGATCGAGTGCGCAGCGGCACCACCGTAGCCGGCGCCCCAGTCGCTGCGGTGGGGGTGGTCCCACAGTCCCCGGTTCAACTCGAAGTGCTCGCCGCCGTCGGTCGATTTCCACACGGAGATTGGCTCACAGCCAGCCCAGACAACGCCAGGCCGGGACTCCGCATCGGGGTAGATCTGCCATATGCGTTCCAGTGCGGCGTCGGTGCCCTCTGGAAAGGTGATGGCGCCGTGCTCCGGTTCAGTCCAGGAGGCGCCCAGGTCATCCGAATGGGCGACGGTAGGCCCCCAGTGCTCGGACCGAACGCCCACCATGATCCGGGTTTTGCCTTCCCGCGTGTCGATACCGATGCTGGGAATCTCGCTCATCAGGAAGTGCGGGCCGGAGAGGGACCAGTCTTTGCGGTCCGGGCTCGTTGCAAGCCATAGGCCTTTCTTGGTCCCGATCGCGAGGACATAACTCTCAGGGGTAGCCATGAACCCCATGGAACCATCTGCGCGGGGCTCTGGCAACGGTTACGGACATAGGGAAAGCCCCTCAGGAGGGGCTTTCGACGGATATGGACGGTGTTGCTTGGATTGGTCAGCGGTGATGCGCTCCTCCTCTCCGGGCTACATGGCCCATGCCGTTTCGGTAGCAAGACTTTAATACGATCAGGGAAAATTATTCAACCCCGGGCACCGCCGGAAACGCCGCGGGAAACTAAAGCGAAAGTAGTAATTCGAGGTGGTGGCAATGCAGTCCGGGGGCCCGTAGAGTGGTTACTGCAGGACCGCGAAAGCGCCTGCTCAAAGGCTGCTCCGGAGTGCGTATCCCCCAATAACGCACTCCGGAGCTTTTTGGTTTAAGCGTTGGTATCGGGACGTTCTGCCCGCCGGTCCAGCCGGGGCGTTGCGAAGAGCAGGTCAGGACGCCACCCGTCGGGAAACCACCGACGCCGGAACAGCCGGGACGCGCTGGCGTTTCGCGAAAATCCTGGCTCTTTGGCTGGATAGGGCCAGAAGCACGAGGATGTCCGTGGCCAGGCCGGCCAAGCCCGCTTCCAGGGAGATATGCATGGTGCCCGTGGAGTAGTCAACAGCCTGCAGCAGGATCGAAGCGGAGCTCAGGGTCATTGCAATGACCCGGGCACCGTTGCTGCCCAAAAAGACGCGCCATGCCAGGAACACCTCCCCTAGTCCGAAGAGGAGGACCACAGCGACGACGACGGCGAGAGCCGCCGTCGTCATTCCCGGGTCGGTGAGGTTATCAAAGGTGACGTCGCTCCCTGTCAGTAGGGCCATGACCAGTCCGAAGGCCGCTATGGCCCTGCCGGCGACCAGCGCGGCTCCCATCATGGTGGGTGCGGGGCGCCTGTCGCGGCTGTCGGTGGCGCTTGGTGCCTGCCCTGTGGAAATCGGGACGCGTCGGGCGTCGATGATGGGCAGGTCTCCGTCCGTGGAGATCGAGTCGCCGCCTCCGTTGCGGGAGTGGTAGCCGGTGGAGAAGTCCTCAATGACCTGAACCAGTACCTCCGCGTTGGCTTGGGAGACGGTGCGGACGATGTGGTCCCGTTCCACGTCCGTGTTTTGCTCGATCTTGTGCGTGATCTGGAGCGTGAAAAGGGAGAATCCAACGCTGCGATCGTACGTCCCGGCGGCGAGCCAATCAACTTTGTGGCCGCCGGGCAGTAGCCACCCGTCCGGGCAGCGCCAGAAACGCACGTGGTGTCGCTTACCCGGGGTGTTGTTGACCTCTTGCTGGTACGCGAAGTCCTGCTGACGGTCAAAGAGGTACAGGGGGCTGACGGGTGCCTCAGTGTAGCTTCGACGCAGGATAGTGGAACTGACGATGCGTCCGCTGCTGGCCAGCGTAACGTCGTCGGCTTTGGTCCAGCCTGCGGAGCCCATGATCGTGTGGATTTGCGGTTCGGTCCCCAGGAGCGCCACATTGACGGGGTCGCCCAACAGTCCGTCGCTGGTGCGCGCACGGCCGATGAAGTAGCCAGGGACATAGATGCCGGTCAGGATCCGGTGTAGCCGTGGCAGCAGCAAGTAGGCCAGGAATGCCCAGAACACGAAGGAAAACCACAACCGGCCCCAGCCAAGGTGGAAGCTCTCGCCAACCAGGAGGAACGCCAACCACACAGAAGCCGCGCCGCCAAGGACAAAGAATCCATGGTCCAGCCAGCTGTCCGTAACGTCCCGGCTCGGCGCTTTGTACATGAAACCCCCTTTGCTTTCTTCAAGCTTCGGGGTTTGGGTGTTTGTTGTACATGGCGCTGCCCAGAGCGGCTTAAGGGGCGGCCTTCCCACCCAGCGGGTTTGCTACCTCGAGCTTGCTGTTATCGATGAGCCAACGCACAGATTCGTGCACTGCTTCTTCCGGCTGGTACCGGGGCTCATACCCAAGGAGGGTCTTGGCTTTCTCAATGGTCAAATAATGGTTGCGGGACAGATGGGCCCAGCTGGAATCGGCGAATTCGGGCGTGGTCTGTTCGCGGAATTCGTCCCAGCTGACAGGCACAAGTTGTGGGGTTTGGCCGAACCATGAGGCCGCCATCCCGACGTAACCGCGAACGGTGAGTGCTGTGGGGGCGACGATGTTGAAGTCCTCCCCAGCTGCTGCCTCCGGTTTCCCGATCGCTTTCTCGAAAGCCTGCGCGACGTCGTCGGCGTGCACGTGGTGCATGAGTTCCACACCGCTGCCGGGCACCTGCAGCGGTGACCCGGCGGAGATCGTCAGCCAGACTGAGGGGTCCAGGTTTCCCAAGGGTCCGATCGGTTGCCATCCCGGCCCCACGATATGGCCAGGATGCAGCGACGTGGTGGCAAGTCCCCCGGACGCCGTTTCTTGCTTGAGCATTTGCGCGATGGCGCGCTTCTGGATGCCGTATTCGTCATGCGGCTCAGCTGCGGAATCGGCCGCTTCTGCGATGGGCAGCTTGAGGCTTGCGCCGTAGCGCCAGATGGACCCGCAGTGGAGGAGGTGTCCCACCTCGTCCCGGAGGCGGTTGACCAGCATGGTTGCCGATTGCAGCGTAAAACACACGAGGTCGACCACGACGTCGGGCTGCAACTCCGCGACACAGTCGCCGAAGGTGCCGTCCCGGTCCTCTTGGGCGCGGTCGAGCGTGACGTGGCGAACTTGCCGCCACTCGGGAGAGTCCGTATAGGGGGTGGTGCTACCGCGGCTGAGGTTGGTGACCTCGTGACCGGCACGTACAAGCCGGGGGACGAGGAACGATCCAATGTGTCCGCTTCCGCCGACCACGACGATTTTCATGGGTTGCGATCTCCCGGGGGATGGGCGGCGTGGCCGGAGACGGGCTGGCCAATCCGTAGTGAAATGGCCAGCCCGTCCGTCATTGGCTCAAGACCTAGACGCGGGACCTACCACGGACAAAGTGGACGATCAGCACGATCACGGCGATAACCAAGAGGATGTGAATGAGTCCGCCACCAATGTTGGCGAGCAGTCCGAGCAGCCAAAGAACGGCGATGATGATGGCTATCCAAAGCAACATGTGAGTCTCCTTATTATCGTGGCGTTGACGAAAATGCGTCTTCGCTCCCTACATATTCACAGAAGCTACACAAAAGGCAAGCATCCTTAGCAACGTTTTTTCTCCCGATTCATGGATTCTGGGCTCACCACGGGTACGCGAACCACCGCCGATCCTTCTCCCCGGGTTCGACAAACCGGCAGTCGCGCCGACTAGCATGAATAGTCCGGGCCAGCCCGGGTACGTGACCTCTTGAACGACCCCTCGGACGGTCGGCGTTGACGCGGCGACCACTTAAAGGAGAAAAGCTGTGCGGGAGCCTGTAGTCAACGAGAACGTGTCAGAGACAAGCGCGGATCCACAAGAGGCGCCAGAGGAAACGGCTACCGAACCAGCAGAGATCACCTTCGACGAGCAGTTCTACCCTGCCCGGCCCAAAGCGCTAAGACCCATTGCCCGACGTCGGCAGTTTTTTGCCGCTCGACCGTCACTTGAGTTTGACGGGCTGAACTCCACCTACGTGGACTGGCTCCGCAATCAGTCAATGCTCGGAGACGCCAACACCATGGCCCGGCAGCTATCCGGGCAAGCAAGCATGTGGCAGAACTCGTACGCCCGCCCGAATCCAAGGGCGGCTGTGGAGCGTGCGCCCGTCTGGTTTACTGCTTATCCCCTGTCCTTCATCACACAGCAAGGGCAGTCCTTCCTCTCGGCGTTGGGCGATCCGGAACTCTGGCAGGCTTTCCGTGAAATCGGCATCCGCGGGTTGCACACCGGGCCGGTGAAGTTGGCAGGCGGCATCCGGGGCTGGGCCCAAACGCCCAGTGTGGACGGCCACTTCGACCGGATCAGCATGGCCATTGACCCTGCCTTCGGCACCGAAGAAGAATTCCGGCAGATGTGCGAGGTCGCTGCCGACCACGGCGGAACGGTGATCGACGACATCGTTCCCGGGCACACCGGAAAGGGCGCCGACTTCCGCCTGGCCGAAATGAACTTCCGCGATTACCCCGGCATCTACCACATGGTGGACATCCCGGAAGAGGACTGGCACCTCCTGCCCGAAGTTCCGGAAGGACAGGATTCAGTCAACATCAGCCCCGCTGCCGAGAAATCCCTGCAGCAGGCGGGCTACATCATCGGGCGCTTGCAGCGGGTGATCTTCTACGAACCCGGCGTGAAGGAAACCAACTGGAGCGCCACCCGGGCGATCATGGACACCACCGGCAAGAAGCGCCGCTGGGTCTACCTGCACTACTTCAAGTCCGGCCAACCGTCCATCAACTGGCTGGATCCAACCTTCGCAGGGATGCGCCTGGTGGTTGGCGATGCACTGCACTCGCTGCTTGATTTGGGAACAGGTGCGTTGCGCCTCGATGCCAACGGGTTCCTCGGCGTCGAGAAGAGCGCGGAAGAGGAGCCGGGCTGGTCCGAAGGCCACCCCTTGTCCGAGGCAGCCAACCAGCTCATCGGCTCCATGATCCGCAAGGTTGGCGGATTCTCCTTCCAGGAGTTGAACCTGACCATCGACGACATCAAAACGCAGTCCGAATCCGGTCCGGATCTCTCCTACGATTTCATCACCCGGCCCGCGTACCACTACGCCTTGGTGACCGGCGATACCGAGTTCCTGCGCCTGACCCTGAAGCTCGCCATGGACATCGGCGTGGATCAGGCATCGCTGGTCCACGCGCTCCAAAACCATGACGAACTCACCTACGAACTCCTTCATTTTGCCGCCGGCCACCGCGACGACGTGTTCGAGCTTGGCGGGGAGGAACTGACGGGCGCCGAGGTAGCCGAGAAGGTCCAAGAGACGCTGCGCGAACGCCTCACTGGTGAAAACGGCCCGTACAACGCGCTGTTCACCACCAACGGCATCGCCTGCACGACGGTCAGTTTCATCATGGCGGCATTGGGGGTCAAGGACCCTGATGCCATCACCGCGGAGCAGGAAACCCAGGTGCTGGACGCCCATGTGCTGCTGTCCATGTACAACGCACTGCAGCCGGGCGTTTTTGCGCTCTCAGGATGGGACCTCACGGGGATCACGGCCCTTGACCGCGAAACCGTCAAGGAGCTCACCTCCCAAGGCGACACCCGTTGGATCAACCGTGGAGCGCATGACCTGATGGGCACCAGCCCGGACGCTAAAACCTCCCTTGCGGGAATGCCGCGTGCGCGCAGTTTGTACGGACCGCTGCCCGAGCAACTCAAGGATCCGGCTTCCTATGCCCGGCGGTTGCAGCAAATCCTCACGGTCCGGGAGGAGTCCGGGATCGCAACCAGCACCCTCTTGGACGTGCCGGAGGTTTCCAACCGGGGCTTGCTGGTGATGGTCAACCAGCTTGCCGACGGCGCCCTGCAGGTAACGGTACTGAACTTCTCAGACCAGGACATCGCCGGCAGCATCCAGTCATCGCACCTTGTTCCCGGCGCCGGAGTGCACGACCTCTTCAGCGGGGAAAACGTAGGCCAGGTAGACGATCTCTGCAGCTTCTTCCTCGAATTGCGCGCTTTCCAAGGGACCGCGCTGCTGCTGAAGGACGAGCCCACCGAGTAGCGGGCCCGCTACCACGCCAGCCACCCGCCGTCGAACGTCTCCTTCGTGATGCGCTGTTTAGGCCTCAACGAGGCTGGTGCCGGCCGGCAGTTCGGCCGGCACACCGGGCTCGTTGCGGCCGTAGAGCCAGTCGTTGTACTGGAAGTTGTTATCGCTACGGCTCTTGAACAGCATGTTCCGCAGGACGCGTGCCACGCCGTCGACGTGCCAGGACTCTCCCCAAATCCGCGCGGTCCGCTGGACCCGTGCGGTGCGGGAGGCGCGTGTGCCGTTGAACTGCCGGAACGCAGCCTCCCATGCGTCGGGGTTCACGCCTTGGTCGGTAAAGACCAGGCCGCGGGTGGCGTCCTGGAGAACTGCTGCGTCTTCCAGGGCCTGGCATGCACCCTGGGCCAGGTACTGCAGCATCGGGTGGGCGGCATCGCCAATGAGCGCCATCCGGCCGGAAACCCAGCTATCGATGGGATTGCGGTCGTACATGGGCCAGCGGATGCCCGTGGCCAGGTTCTTCAGGGCTTCCTGAACAGCGGGGATGCAGTCCTTGTAGGCTGCCTGGAGCTCGTCCACGCCACCGTATTGCTCTTCGCCGCGTTCAAACGAAGGGGACTTGAACACCGCCACGGTGTTGAGCAGTTGCCCTTTTCGCAGCGGGTACTGGACCAGGTGGCAGTTCGGGCCGAGGTAGACGATCACGTCTTCCAGGTCCGCTGCGGGAGTTTCCGGTGTGATCGGCACGGTGCCGCGGTATGCCACGTAGGCCGAGTTCACCGGACCATCATTCGAAACGGTACCGCGAAGGGTGGATTTCAGCCCGTCTGCGGCCAAGACGGCGTCGGCTTCAAACACATCGCCCTTGGCGGTGTAAGCGCGGGCCCGGTCGCCGTCGGTCTCCACTTTCTGCACCAGGACGTCGTTCACCAAGGTGACGCCGGCGGCCTGGCAGGCCTCAAGCAGGATTCGGTGCAGGTCGCTACGGTGGATGACCACGTAGGGGGCGCCGTAGCGTTCCTCGAATTCACCGCCCAAGGTCTGGCGGGTCAGTTCCTCACCGGTGATAGCGTCACAGAACACCAGGTGCTTGGGCTGGACACCGATTTCCAACGCCTTCTCCAGCAGGCCCCAGCGCTTGAGGACGCGGGAGGCGTTGGGGGCCATTTGCAGTCCTGCACCCACTTCGCCGAAGGCGGGCGCAACTTCGACCAGCGTGACGTCGGCACCGTTTTCGCGGAGCGCCAGCGCTCCGGCAAGCCCGGCCATCCCGCCGCCCACTACCAGGACATCGGTGGACGCTTTGAGGTTAGACATTGGAAACTCCTACTGCTGTTGATTTCTTGATTTTGGTACCGACGGCTGCGAGCAGAACTGCCGCCGCGGCGGCTGCTCCGGCAAAAGCCAGGAAGTTTGAGTTGACGCCCAGACCCGCGGCGAGCAGAAGCCCGCCGGCCTGCGGTGCGGCCACCGCCCCAAGCCGGCCGACACCGAGCGCCCAGCCAAGCGCCGTACCGCGGAGGTGTGCCGGATAGTGGCTGGCCACGGCGGCGATGATCAGACACTGCGTGCCGTGCGTGCCCACCCCTGCGAGCACCAACATGACGTAGACGACGGCGACCGGTGGCCCGGTCACCAGCACCAGCAGTCCAATCATTGCTACGCCCGCTGCCGCGACGGCTGTGGGGATGGGCCCGAACCTGGTACCGGCCCACGCGGTGAGCACTGAGCCCGCCACTGCGCCCAAATTGAGCGCCAGCGCGAATGTCAGGGCTGATCCCAGGTTGTACCCGGCCAGCTGCATGAGGTTGGGCAACCAGGTTCCCAGCCCGTACCAAGCGAAGAGGGTCACCAGGGTGCTGATGGCGAACAGCAGGCTGATGCCCAGATGGGGCGCCCGAAGGAGGGACCGGAATCCCACATCTTCCTTCGCGGTCCCGCCCTTGGCCGCCGTCCCGCCCTTGCCGGGCGCCAGCGTCTCCGGAAGGTATCGGATACCCAGTGGGATGACCACCACCAGGGCGACGACGGCGATTACGAACATCACGGGCCAACCGAAGGCCGGAATGAGCGGGATACCAATGAGGGCGGCGATGGAGCCACCGATGGGAACACCGGACATCATGAGCGTGGCGATGGTGGACCGCCATTTTTCCGGAACGAGCTCGGCTACGAGGGCGTTGGCCGAGGGCACCAGGCCGCCCAAGCCGATGCCCGCCAGCAGCCGTAGGCCGCCGAAGACCGCGGCATTCGGAGCGAAGGCACAAAGAATGGTGAAGGCGGAAAAGATCGCGGCGCAGCCGATGATGGTCCGGCGGCGGCCCCAGGTATCGGCTATCCGGCCGGCAAAGACGGCGCCGACCATCATTCCAACAAAGGCCATGGAGCCGATGGTTCCGGCCGTAGCCTTGGTCAGGCCCCACCCGGTGTCACTGATGAGCGAGCCCTGTACCGTGCCGTAGACGATCAGGTCATAGCCGTCGAAAACGACCAGCAGCCAGCACACCAGGACGGCAAGCACGGTACGCCGGGGAAACGTGGAACGGCCTTCGCCCAGCGGGGCGGCTCGCTGCGGCACTGCAGCGGAAGTTGTGTGATTCATGCCACCACTCTGCTGGCACTCGTACCGCGGCGAACATAAGATTCTGTCATGCAGAATCTTCCCGCCCGTCGAAAGCCCACCTACTCCATTGAAGCGGTGGACAACGCCCTGCAGCTCCTGCAGCTGCTGCGGGACGTGGGCAGCCTGCGCCTCAAGGACGCCGCGGCGGAACTGGGCGTGGCTCCCTCCACGGCACACCGGCTCCTGGCCATGCTGGTGTACCGGGGCTTCGCGGTCCAAGACGAGACGCGCCGCTATGTTCCGGGCCCGGCGATGGGGGCTGGTCCCGCCGGCCTCAGCTGGACGCGGCAACTGCGGGACATCTCCCGGCCACACATGGAGCTGCTGTGCGCACGCACCAATGAGACGGTCAACCTCATGATCCGGGTGGGCACTAAGGTGCGCTTCCTGGACACCGTGGAAAGCACCAACATCCTCCGTGTCGGCGACCGTCAGGGCACCCTCTTGCCGGCACACAAGGCTTCGGGCGGAAAAGCTATCCTGGCGGAGCTGGATCCCGCAGTGCTGGAGCAGCTGTTCCGAAGCCCTAACGCGCAGCTCGCCGGGGACTTCGTTTCCGACGCCGAGTACCCGGCTTTCCTGCGCGAGCTTGAGTCGGTCCGCGCCAACGGCTTCGCCGCGAACTTCGAGGGCACGGAGGAGGGCATCAGCGCCTTCGGGATGGCTTTGCATAACGGTCAGGGCGTTTTGGTGGGCGCGTTGAGCGTGGCCACTCCGGTGGCGAGGTTTCGGCCGCTGTTCGACGCCGGCCTGGTGGGAGTCATGATGGAAACCCGGCGCCAGCTGGAGATGGACATTGCTGCCAACCCGGTGGATGGTTCGGCAGGAAGCTAAGCTCCCGCTTATGGCTGGTTCAGCTACAAAATTCTGCCAGTCAGAATATCTTGGATATCACAGCGCCGCACTCCTTATGGTCGAATCCACGCCGCAGTCAGTCCGCACGCAAGGAGAAGGCCAGTGTCGATCAGTGCTGAGAACCAAACCCATCAATCCGTAGCGCAGGAACACCACGTTCCCGAGCCCACACCGGAGGAGGCTGCCCAGCTTAAGCAGCTGTACCGGGATTTCGATAAAGAAAACCTGATCCCGCTGTGGACCGAGATCGCTGACTTGATGCCGATGGTCCCGTCGCCCAAGGCCGTGCCGCACGTCTGGCGGTGGGATGACCTGTACCCCCTGGCCGCTCGCGCCGGTGACCTGGTGCCGGTGGGCCGCGGCGGGGAACGCCGGGCTATTGCCCTGGCCAACCCGGGCCTGGCGGGCACCCCGTACGCCACCCCCACGCTCTGGGCCGCCATCCAGTATCTGGGCGGCCGGGAAACGGCACCGGAGCACCGCCATTCACAGAATGCCTTCCGCTTTGTCGTCGAAGGCGAAGGCGTGTGGACCGTGGTGAACGGCGACCCCGTCCGGATGTCCCGCGGTGATTTCCTGCTGACCCCGGGCTGGAACTTCCACGGCCACCATAACGACACCGACGAGCCGATGGCCTGGATCGACGGCTTGGACATCCCGTTCGTGCACTACGCCGACGCCGGGTTCTTCGAGTTCGGTACCGAGCGCGTCACCGACGAAGCCACCCCGGACATCTCCCGCTCCGAACGGCTCTGGGCCCACCCCGGCCTCCGCCCGCTCTCCGGGCTGGATGACACCACCAACTCCCCCATTGCTGCCTACCGGTGGGAGTACACCGACCGGGCGCTGGCCGAGCAACTGCTCCTGGAAGACGAAGGCCACCCGGCCACCGTGTCGCAAGGCCACGCAGCCATCCGCTTTACCAACCCCACCACCGGCGGCGACGTGATGCCCACCATCCGGGCCGAGTTCCACCGCCTCCGGGCGGGTGCTGCCACGGAAACCGTTCGCGAGGTGGGCTCGAGCGTCTGGCAGGTCTTCGAAGGCACCGGCACCGTAGTCCTGAACGGCGAAACCAAGCAACTGGCCAAGGGCGACCTCTTCGTGGTCCCGTCCTGGACGGCATGGTCCCTCCAGGCCGACGCCGGTTCACACACGGGGTTTGATTTGTTCCGGTTCAGCGACGCCCCCATCTTTGAGCGCCTGAATTTCAACCGCACCTACATCGAAGGACGCACCAAGTAATGAGACTCCTCACCCTGCGCACCGGCTCCGGAGACACTGCAAGCACGACGGCGGTCCGCCAGGACGGCGACACACTCACCGAGATCCCGGGCTTCCCTGACGTCGGTGCCCTGCTGAAGGACCCCGCCTGGGAAGCCACAGCGAAGGCAGCCAACGGCGCAACCCACCCCCTCGACGGCGCCGACCTCGCCGCCGTCGTGCCTTTCCCCGGCAAGATCATCTGCGTCGGCCACAACTACCGCAACCACATCAAGGAGATGGGCCGGGACGTCCCGGAATACCCCACCCTGTTCGCCAAGTACGCCGAGTCCCTGATCGGCCCCAATGATGACCTGGCCCTGCCGCAGGAATCGGACACCGTTGACTGGGAAGCTGAACTCGCCGTCGTCATCGGCAAAACCGGCCGCCGCATCCGCGAAGAAGAGGCTGCCGAGCACATCGCCGGATACTCCGTCCTCAACGACATCTCAATGCGCGACTACCAGTTCCGCACCATTCAATGGCTGCAGGGCAAGACCTGGGAGAAGTCCACCCCGTTCGGGCCTGCCGTGGTCACCAAGGACGAGTTCACGCCAGGGCCGTTGATGACCTCGTGCGTGGACGCCGAAGTCCAACAGTCCACCCCCACTTCGGACCTGGTGTTCACCCCGGAATTCCTGGTCTCCTACATCTCCACCATCATCACGCTGAACCCCGGCGACGTCATCGCCACCGGCACGCCCGGCGGCGTGGGCCACGCCCAGGACCCCAAATGCTACCTACAGGAGGGACAAGTCCTGGTCACCACCATCGAAGGACTTGGCCAACTGAAAAACCGCGTGGTCAAGGAAGCCTGATGGTAGCCCGGCACGATCAGACCACTGATGTGGCGCTCCTGGACGCACTGCTACAGGCGCGACGCGGCACGGCCTTCTTCGCGCGGAAGCTGAACGAACTGTCCGATTCAGGGCTCGACGGCGGCACCCTCCTCCCGGGCTGGACGCGCCGCCACGTTGTAGCGCATGTGGGCTACAACGCCCGTGCCCTCGCACGGTTGATCGAGTGGGCCGCCACCGGCGTCGAAACTCCGATGTACCCATCCCCGGAGGCCCGCCACCACGAGATCGAGTTCGGGGCGACCCTATCCCCGATCGCCCTGCGGAATCTGTTCGACCACTCCGCCGTGCACCTGAACGTTGAATGGCGCGACCTCCCCGCGGACGCCTGGCACCACAAGGTCAAAACCGCCCAAGGTCGGACCGTTCCCGCGGCGGAAACCGTCTGGATGCGCACCCGTGAAGTCTGGATCCACGCCGTGGACCTGAACAATGGCGCCACCTTCAACGACGTACCGGCGGCCGTACTGGAGCGGCTCCTCACCGACGTCACCGGCGCTTGGCACACCCGCGGCACGGACACAGGGCTGGTGATCAGGGTGAATGACACGGATTTTTGCTTCGGCGACACCGGCGCCGCGGACCCGACGATCATCAGTGGTCCGCTGCCATGCCTCGTCCAATGGGCAGCAGGCCGTGGTGCCAACGGGGTAACAGCGTCCGGGCCCGGCGCAGCAACCGGCACCGTCCCGGCACCGCCGTCGTGGATCTGAGCGGCCCGCTCGGTCACCTACCGACCGGGCGGTGTGTGCCGTCCCAAGGCTTTGTCCGTGAACACCCTGTCCATAACCTTGCCCTCGAGGCGGCACAGCTCATTCTGATCCACCGCGCTCACCCGCACGTAGCCAATGCGCTGAGCATTTCACAACTGCCTCCAGTCCTGCACTGTGAGAACGCGTGTCAGCCCTCACCTGGGAGGTCAAGACAGGCAGCGGCCCATGCGGTGATGCCGGCAAGATCGGCCATCGCCTTAAGATCGTAGACACCGCAGTGCAGGATTGTGGCAGCGTTTACCGTCAGGGTCGCCGTTTGGCTCGCAAGTTGGGCTCCGGCGGAGTCGCCGGCCAGAACAATGCGCTGGGCGTCCACCTGCAGATCGGCCGCGTGCGCCCGGATGTAAGCGAGGGCGTCGTTGATGTGATGCACCGCAGAGGGGTACGTGCTCTCAGGGCGCAGAGGGTAGCCGATGCCAATAGTGGTGAAGCCTTCTGCGGCCAGGATCCGAAGATACGGTTCCACGTTGGACTGGGCACCTGAAATCCAGGCTCCCCCATCTATCCATACAATTGTCGGGAGTGGCTCTTCAGAGCCCTGCGGGCTGAAGACGTCGAACGGGGCGCCTTTCTTGTAGGTCACGCTCGTGCAGCGAAGAGACCTGTTCGGCACGTAGGGTGCCATCTCCTCCACCGTTGCTTTTGCCCCACGTTCGAAGACCCAACAGATCAGCAAGGCTGAAGGCCAAGGCGTGGCCCTGAGGGCTGCAGCACCGAGCGCTGCAACAACTATGAAAGCCGAAGCGGCCGCGCTCCCCTTGCGTGCGCCACTGAACTTACTTATGCCGCTGCCTGTGACCCTCGTTTCGCCTGTGCGGCTCGTCTGGCCTGAAGCGGGCCACAGCGCCCGTACAAGACGCGCTCCCGAACGCTCATGTCCGGACCTGAATTTCGGTGCCCCGCTATGACTCCCTCACCTGTCGTCTGGACCAAGGAGCTTTCTCGACAACGATGCTTTCTGGACCAACTGCCTTCTGGACCAACCTGTCTTCTGACCATGCTGGTTTCTCGACCATGCTAATGCTGATGCCCTCGCAGCCACGGGAGGGCCTCCCTAAACGGTGCGCCCGACGTCGAACGGTGGCTCTGTCCGTCCGCGCTTTGGGCCAGGAACAACACCGTTGCGCCAGCGCAAATAACGCGGGACACTTGCCAGAGATATCCGCTGCTGATGGGAGAAACCATGCGTGCACTGGCTGTTACACCCGGACAAAAGGATTCCCTGCACTTGCGTGATGTCCGGGACCCTGCGGAGAACGAGGGAAATGTCCTGGTTGAGTCATTGGCCGTGGGCCTCTGCGGGACGGATAGTGAGATCGTCGCGGCTGATTACGGGGAAGCGCCGCCCGGGCAGGACTACCTCGTGTTGGGGCATGAGAACTTGGGCCGGGTGCTGGAGGCTCCCGCCGATTCCGGTTTGGCAGAAGGCGATCTGGTGGTGGGCATCGTACGGCGCCCCGATCCGGAGCCGTGCAAGGCCTGCGCCGTGGGCGAGTGGGACATGTGTCTGAACGGCAAGTACACCGAACACGGAATCAAGGGCTTGGACGGCTTTGCCCGGGAACGCTGGAGGGCCCAACCGCAGGACATGGTGAAGCTGGACGCACAACTGCAGGGCCTCGGAGTGCTGCTGGAACCGACCACCATCGTCGCCAAAGCCTGGGAGCAGATCGGACGGATTGGACAGCGCGCCTTTTTCGATCCGCATGTCACGGTGGTGACAGGGGCAGGTCCGGTGGGACTGCTCGCAGCCATGATGGGAGTCCAGCAGGGCCTGGAGGTGCACGTCTTCGACCTCGTCAAGGACGGCCCCAAGCCGGAACTGGTGCGCAAGCTGGGGGCTACGTACCACAGCGAGCCATTGCCTGAGTCCGGCCTAAGGCCTGACATCCTTGTTGAATGCACGGGTGTTACTCCGGTGATCCTTGACGCACTCAGTTGCCGCGCCCAGGATGCCATCACCTGCCTCACTGGCGTGTCCAGCACAGGGAAACCTGCCAAGGTGGACGTCGGGGCGCTCAACCGCGAGGAGGTGCTTAGCAACGGCGTGGTGTTCGGCAGCGTGAATGCCAACAAGCGCCACTACGACGCCGGCGCCGCCGCTTTGGCGAAGGCCGACCAGGAGTGGCTGGGGCGCCTCATCAGCCGTCGCGTCCCGTTGGGTGACTTCGAGGCTGCTTTCCAGCGCCGGCCTGATGATGTCAAGGTGGTCCTCGACATCACCAGCGAGGGCGGCGGAGGCGCTAAGCCATGACGGCGGAAGAGGCCGGCTCCGAGGATGTCCGGGACCTCAAGTTTCCCTCGGGCGCGCAGTACGAGATCCGATCCGGGCAGCAAATTGCTTGGCTCACCGAAGTTGGCGGAGCCCTTCGTGACTTCCGCATCGACGGCGTTCCCGTCCTGGACGGTTACGGCCCTGACGAAATGTGCACCGGAGCGCGCGGTCAATCGCTCATCCCATGGCCCAACCGGATTCGGAATGGAAAGTATGAATGGGAGGGCCAGCCGTTGCAGCTGGATCTCAGCGAACCTGACAAGGGTGGAGCAATTCACGGGTTGACCCGATGGCGGAACTGGGACGTCATCGAACGGGCTGAGGATGCCATTTCTTTTGTCTACACGCTGCACGCCTGCCAAGGGTGGCCCTGGGTTCTTGATTCCCGGGTGGACTACCACCTTGGACTTGACGGACTGACCGTGCGGACCACAGTGGTGAACCGAAGCGCGTCAGCGTGCCCTTACGGTACGGGCGCCCATCCGTACCTCAGCACCGGAGTGGTCCGGGGCGGCGCCATTGACGCAGGACTGGTCCAGGTGCCCGGCGCAACCTTCTTACCTGTGGATGAACGGGGTATTCCCACCGGACACGAGCGGGTGGACGGAACCGAGTACGACCTGCGGGAGCTTCAGCAACTGGGCCCCCGGCATATTGACGTCGCTTACACGGACCTTATCCGTGACACAGACGGACGCGCATGGGTCAAACTGCTGCGTCCTGACCATTCCGGCGGGGTCGGGCTTTGGGTGGATCGGTCCTACCCGTTTCTGGAGATTTTCACGGGCGACGCCCTCCCCCAGTTGAACAGGCGACGCGCCGGACTTGGCGTGGAGCCCATGACCTGCGCGCCGGACGCCTTCAACTCCGGCGAGGGGCTGATCACCCTTCAGCCCGGGCAATCCCACACTGCGGCGTGGGGCATCACGCCGACCTGAAGGTCTGCGAGTTGGAGGTCTGCGCGGGGCCACGTCTGGGCATCGGACCCCCTAGGAACCCGGCGCCAACTACGTAGCCGAGGGCCAACTATTGCGTCAGCGCAAGTACTGGAGTTCAATGAAGTCATGGATTGCGGCACCAGGATCCAGTTACTTCACGTGCTGGCCCCCAGGGTAAAGCGACCGTCGGTGGTGCCTTGGCCCCCGGCGGCGGCTGCGAAGGCCTCGAGCGCCGCGGTCAGCGCCGGCCGGCGCCCGGCCGGCATCCTCGACATCACCTCTGCAATGGCCTCCCGGCGGTGGTTCAGCACGGATTCCACGAGTGCTCTTCCTTTTGCAGTCAGCTCGAGCCAAATGTACCGCCGGTCAGCGGGGTCTTCCCTGCGCTCCAGCAGATCAGCTGCCACCAGCCGATCACAGATCCGGGTCGCATTGGAGGCGTGTACACCCAGCTCGGCGGCCACTCCGCCAAGATTTTGCGGTCCGCGGGTGTGGATGCGGACCAGCACCCGGAGCTGGGGGCTGTTCACCACATCTTCAACCTCAGCAACAGAGCTGGCAACGACGCGCAAAAGCGTATCGGCGGCACGCATCATTGCCTCGACTTCCCGACTCGAAACCTCCGGGATCTGGTCGGATCCCCCACCTGTATCCATGAGCACCAGTTTGCTCCGATAGTTGCATTCCCGCAAAGCTTTGCCGCTTCACAAATTTGAAAGCACCTCCCCTGCACGTAAGGAGAATCGTGAAAACACAACTACCACGGGACACAGTGCGCGGCATTGACCGGCTGATTACGAACGTGCAGACCGGACATTTTGAGCGTGCCCTCTCCGCGCTGACAGCGGCTGGCGCATTGGTCACAGCAGCAGAGATTTTCCTCGAACATGACAAGGCCAGCTTCGGTAACAAGTGGATGTGGGCGCCGGTTGTGCTCGGCCCCGTGGGTGCCGTGGCTGGAGTCGCGGGAGTCTTCAGTCGTCGGGCAGCCAAGACTGCCCTTCCCTTGGCCAGCGCAGCGATCATTGCCAATGGTTTACAGGGTACATGGCTGCATCTGCAGGGGATCCGCCAAAAGCCCGGGGGCCTGTCCAACCTCCGCTACAACCTGGAGATGGGGCCACCGCTGTTCGCACCGCTGCTGGTCACCATGGTCGGCGGTATGGGTGTCTTGGCCTCGGTGCTGAGGAGGGAGCCGTGAGCGGTCTGCCGTCGGAAGCGTCCGACGGCGGCGGCCGGTATCCGGGGTTCAGCAGCCTCGCGCAGGCCGGACACTGGGACCAGGCCACCGCCGCCGTCGTACAGGCCCGTTTGGGGCCGCCTCCGGATGTCCGCTTCTTTACTCCAGCCGAGGAAGCTGCAGCCAGGGCCCTTTTGGACATGCTGCTTAACCAGCAGGAAGAGCCAAAGGTGCCCGTGCTGAATATGGTCGATGCCCGGCTGGCCGCGGAGGAGTCTGACGGCTGGCATTATGCGGACATGCCCCCGGACGGTGCGGCTTGGCGTGCTTCCCTCGCTGCCTTGGACGATGAGGCGCGGTCCCTGGCGGACTGTCCGTTTGCGCTGCTCGACAAGGAGCAGCAGGGCAGGCTGTTGCAGGGCATCTGTGACCTAAGACAGGAACCTTGGCACGGCCTGCCGGCGGACCGGGTATGGAGCCTGTGGACACGATATGCCTGCACCGCCTTCTATTCCCATCCCCTGGCTTGGGACGAAATCGGCTTCGCGGGACCCGCCTACCCTCGTGGCTACAAAAACCTGGGAGTCGACAAATTGGAACCCTTCGAGGTCCGCGACGTGCGAGCGGATGCCGACCCGACCCATGGAGCTGACCGGTGAGCTCCCTCAGGGAACGTAACCCGTCCGCGTGGCTCCTGCCCACCGGACCAGGCAGCAATACCGGATTGCGGGAAAAGATGCGCCGGTACGCCGATGCGGACGAAGTGGATATCGTCATCGTCGGCTGCGGCGCCGGCGGTGCCACGCTGCTCCAGCGGCTGGCCCGGGCAGGTTGGCGGGCGGTGGCCTTGGACGCAGGGCCCTTCTGGGAACCCGAGCAGGATTGGGTCAGTGACGAAGCCGGCTCCCACCACTTGTACTGGACGGAACCGCGGGTCATCTCGGGGGCTGATCCGGTGCCGTTGGGGTCGAACAACTCAGGGCGGGGCGTAGGCGGCTCGATGGTCCATTACGCCGGATACACGCCGCGTTTCCACCCCAGCGACTTCCGCACCCTCAGCACGGACGGAGTCGGGGCCGACTGGCCGTTGACGTACGAGGAACTCCGGCCGTTGTATGAGGAGATAGAAGCCGAATTGCCAGTCGCGGGGGAACACTGGCCCTGGGGTGACCCGCACCGCTACCCCCACCGTCCGCACCCTGTATCCGGCAACGGTGAGCTCTTTCTTCGGGGTGCACAGGCATGCGGGATCACCGCCAAAGTGGGGCCGGTGGCCATCGCCAACGGCCGGTTCGGCAACCGACCGCACTGCATCTACCGCGGGTTTTGCCTTCAAGGGTGCAAAGTCAATGCCAAGGCCTCGCCCCTGATAACCCACATCCCCGACGCGCTGGCCCAGGGCGCCGAGGTGCGCCCGGACTCCATGGTCACCAGGATCGGGGTCGATGAGCACACCGGCATGGCAACGGGCGTCGAATACCTGCGCGAGGGCGTCCAAAGGTTTCAGCGCGCGCGCATGGTGGCTGTGGCAGGCTACTCGATCGAGACCCCGCGGCTGTTGCTCAATTCGACGTCGCAGCGTTTTCCGGATGGACTGTGCAACGACTTCGACCAAGTGGGCCGCTACCTCATGGTCCAGGGCGCACCACAGACAGCCGGGAGGTTCCAGGCCGAGGTGCGGATGTGGAAGGCTCCTCCCCCGGAAGTCAGTACCGAAGACTTCTATGAGACAAATCCGGAGAAACCGTACAAGCGCGGATTTTCCATCCAGTGCGTATCGCCGTTGCCCATTACCTGGGCGGAGCACGTGGCTGCGCAAGGCCATTGGGGAGCCACGCTTCGCCGATATATGAGCGACTATCCGCACTGGGCATGCCTGGGCGCACTGTGTGAGTTCCTCCCCCTCGAAGGGAACCGCGTCACGCTGGCGGACGAAACGGACCACAACGGCATACCCGTGGCCTCCTTCAGCTACAGCCAGTGCGAGAACGACAGGCACCTGATGTCAGCTGCGCAGCAGGTCATGGAGCAGATCCTCACTGCCGCTGGGGCGGAAGAGGTGATCACCATTAAGAGGTATGCCCATCTTGTGGGCGGTGCCCGCATGGCCGCCACAGCGCAGACCGGCGTGGTGGACCGGAATTGCCGCACTTTCGCAGTACCCAATCTTCTGGTCACTGACGGCAGCGTCCTGCCCACACAAGGCAGCGCCAATCCGGCACTGACCATCATGGCTGTGGCGGCGCGTGCCGCCCGCATCCTGGTCAAGGGCGCCCGCAACGGCGTGCCGACAAGCACGAAAGGAGCATGATCATGGCAACAACCGTGGCTGACTACCTTCTCTCCCGGCTGGGCGAGTGGGGCGTGGACAAAGTGTTTGGATTTCCGGGAGACGGCATCAACGGGATTCTCGCCGCCTTCGGCAAGGCCGGCAACCAGCCGAAATTCATCCAAGCCAGGCACGAGGAGATGGCGGCCTTCGAAGCGGTGGGCTACGCCAAATTCTCTGGACGGCCTGCTATTTGCATGGCTACCTCCGGGCCGGGAGCAATCCATCTGCTCAATGGACTGTACGACGCCAAACTGGACCACGTCCCTGTGGTGGCCATCGTAGGCCAGATAGCGCGGAGCGCCATGGGCGGCTCCTATCAGCAGGAAGTCGACTTGTTGAGCTTGTTCAAGGACGTAGCCTCCGACTACGTCCAGATGGTCACGGTCCCGGAGCAGCTGCCCAACGTGATTGACCGCGCCATCCGGATCGCGGAGGCGCAGCGGGCTCCCACGGCTGTCATTATCCCGTCGGATGTGCAGGAGCTCGAATACGCAGCGCCCACCCACGAGTTCAAGATGGTTCCCTCCAGCGTGGGAACCCGTTGGCCGGCACTCGAACCGGCCCCCGAAGCAATCCGGGGTGCTGCGCAGCTGCTGAACGAAGGGTCCAAGGTGGCCATTTTGATCGGTCAGGGTGCCCGCGGTGCGGCCACGGAAGTGCAGGAAGTGGCAGAGCTGCTGGGAGCGGGCGTCGCCAAGGCACTCTTGGGGAAGGACTCGCTGTCCGACGAACTTCCCTACGTCACTGGTTCCATCGGTTTGTTGGGCACACGGCCCAGCTACGAAATGATGCGTGACTGTGACACCCTGCTCACCGTGGGCTCCAGTTTTCCTTACACCCAATTCCTGCCCAAACCCGGCCAGGCCCGCGGCGTGCAGATCGACGTGGATCCGAAGATGATCGGGCTGCGCTACGCCAATGAGTTCAACATCGTGGCGGACGCCGGGGCCGCGTTGCGGGCATTGATTCCCCATTTGGACCGTAAGAGGGACCGGTCGTGGCAGGAGGAACTGAAGTCCTCCATCACCCGCTGGTGGGAGACAATGCATGACGAAGCCATGGTCAGCGCCAATCCCATCAATCCCATGCGCCTGTTTGCCGAGCTCTCTACCCGGCTGCCCGATAACGCCATGCTGAGCGCCGACTCGGGATCCTCGGCGAACTGGTACGCGAGGCAGTTGAAATTCCGTGGCGAGGTCCGTGGCTCGCTGTCGGGGAACCTGGCCACTATGGGACCCGGTGTCCCCTACGCCATCGGTGCGAAGTTCGCGTATCCGGACCGGCCTGCCATCGCCTTTGCCGGTGATGGGGCCATGCAGATGAACGGCCTCGCCGAACTGATTACCATCAAGCACTACTGGCGGGAGTGGACGGATCCCCGGCTGGTGGTGGCCGTCCTGCACAACGACGACCTCAACCAGGTCACCTGGGAAATGCGGGCCATGGGTGGAGTACCGGCCTTCAGGGAATCCCAGGAACTACCGGACGTCGACTACGCCGGTTTCGCCGAAAGCCTGGGGTTGCAGGGCATCCACGTGGACAACCCCGACGACGTGGGGCGGGCCTGGGAGACCGCCCTTGCCGCGGACAGGCCAACGCTCCTTGACGTCCGCACCGATCCCGACATCCCGCCCATCCCGCCGCACGCTACCTTGGAGCAGGCACGGAACACCGCCGAGGCCATGCTCAAGGGAGACGACAGTGCGTGGGGCGTGGTGAAGGAAGGCGTCAAGACCAAGATCCAGGAGTTCCTGCCACATAAGGAGCGATGACCAGTGGTATTACCAAAAATGGCGGCGGCCGATGCTCCTATCACCGCTGTCCAGGCTTCGGCATACACGGTACCCACAGATGGGCCGGAAGCGGACGGTACTTTTAGCTGGGACTCTACGACAATGGTGCTGGTCCAAGTCGCTGCGGGCGGCAAGACCGGCCTCGGGTGGTCTTATGGTCCGACGGCGGCCATGGCCTTGGTGGAAGAGTTACTGGGCCCCGCCGTCTGCGGCGTGGATGCCATGGACGTCCCGGCCGCCGCGGCAACGATGGCCCGGACGGTGCGCAACATGGGAAGAACCGGACTCGCGTCTTACGCGGTCTCGGCCATCGACTGCGCCCTTTGGGACCTTAAGGCCCGCCTGTTGGACTTGCCGTTGCATAAACTGCTCGGTGCTGCGCGGGACAGCGTCGCGGTCTACGGAAGTGGCGGTTTCACCACTTATACCGACGAGCAATTGAGGAGCCAACTGGAGGGCTGGGTCCAGCGTCAGCGGATTCCGCGAGTAAAGATCAAAATCGGCCAGAACGGCGGAACGAACGTCCAGCGCGACCTGGAGCGCATCCGCCAGGCACGCGCCGTCGTCGGGCGTGGCACTGAACTGTTCGTCGATGCCAACGGTGCCTACACGGCAAAGCAGGCAATCCGCGTTATGCGTGAGGCTGCTGAGCAGGAGGTGACATGGTTCGAGGAGCCGGTCTCAAGCGACCACCTGTCCGGCCTCCGGGCCGTGCGGAACGCGGTGGACGCGGACGTCGCCGCCGGAGAATACGGAACAGGCCTCCCCTATTTCCAGCGCATGTGCGTCGCCGATGCCCTCGACTGTCTGCAGGCGGACGTCAGCAGGTGCGGTGGAATCACGGAATGGTTGCGGATAGCCGCCGTTGCGGCCGCCCATGGCCTCGAAATCTCCGGCCACTGTGCGCCCCACCTGAGCACAGCCGTCGCCGCCGCGACCCCGAACTTCAGGCACTTGGAATGGTTCCATGACCACGTTCGGATTGAGAATCTTTTCTTTGACGGAACGCTGGATCCCGACGGCGGTTCGGTAACGCCTGGGGACGGCCCGGGCAACGGATTGTCGCTACGAACCGCTGAGACCGAAAAATACCGGGTCCGCTGACCGCCGGCTGTCCCCAGACAACGGCACCAGACGGCGAAGAATGACCGAAAGGAAACCCATGAACATCGACCCGAACAAAGCAGCCCCGAACAACGCAGCCGCGAACAATCCTTCCAGCAAGGACCCCGAAGCCGACACGAAGCTGCAGCTACAGCTTGCTATCTTCGATGTCGCGAAGGGCGCACAGGGTAAGAGCCTGGAGACCATCATGGCGAGCCGGCGTTCGGCCTTCGCGGCCCGTGGCGTGAAGTCGCCGCCCACCACCTGGCTTGAAGCTGTCGCGTCCTCGGCCTCCTACGGCACGCCCTACATAGTGGATCTACCGGCAGCAGTTGCCGCAGATGCAGTGAGAACCTGACACTCGCCGGAACGGGTCATTCCATCGCCGAGCAGCACAGACGCCACCATCAGCGACGGAGCCTCAGATACCCGGCCTGAAGTTCAGCGATCGTGGCCCGGCCTTGAAGTGAAATCAGAACCCGTACAGAGGCTCCGCCGCGAAGATCGCCGTTGCAGATCATGGATTCGACTGACCGGGCCAAGGCTGTGAGGCGTGTCGCGCCGACCATGACGGATGACACCCTGATGCTGATGACAGCTTCCATCGAACCGAGAATCATCGAGGTGATCGACATGTCGCTTCCCTGTGGGATGAACTGCGAACGATCGCCAAGTAAAAGAGGCCAACCTTGGGGTTGAGCAAAGTGGACAGTGCCCCTGCGGCAAAACCGGCCGCGTTGCTGCGCTGAGAGGCATCGTCCTCCTCCCTGGTTTCCAACGTGCGTTTTGCCGCATTCCACGTCTTCAGGAAGGAGGAAATACCTAAGTACAGCAGGTAGACGCCACCCGCGATCTTGAGCCAGCGGAACACCTCTGCGGGTTGCTCCAGGATCGCCGCCAGACCGACGCCGACTAGGGCCGCCCACGCAAGGGAAGGAACCGCCGAACCAGCCCGGCAGCGATCCCGGCCCCGGGCCGGATGAGGGCAAAGCGCAGCACCAGGAACGTGTCTGGTCCGGGCGTAAGCGACAGGATCAGGCAGAGTCCAACGAAGGCGATGAGGGAAGAAGCGGTCACAGTCACGATTATCCATGCCCGCACCTCCTCGCCGAAGGGCCGCCAGCACCGATACCAACCGATGACAGGGTATGTCAGGGCTCGGTTGGGCGCACCATTCGGACGTAATTCTCTGCTACAACCGGGAGCGGTCCAGTAAGACCGCGAAAGGCAAACAGGTTCCTCGCGCGTTATCCGCCAGAATCTTATTGTCGGCATTGATCGGGTCCACGCGTTACCGCACAACCGCGTCCTCGAGGTGAAGCACCAACGACGACGGATTCGATGAGACGTTAGCACTGAGCCGTTGGAGAGTTTCTACCAAAGGCATCCAGGGAGTCCCCAAGTTTTTCGATAATCTCTGTCTTGCATCAAGGTGCCTACCGGTCCAGCTGCAACATTGTCTGTTCAACAAGGGCACACCCCAACCTGACGTCCGAGCCTCTTGACGTGGGTGGACTTGGTCTGTGGCCGGGGCTGGCTCTTGTTCTCAGACGTTGGCCCCGGTCATAACGTGTGTCATGGCCACCCAATGCACCGGAGCGGACTCATCTCAAGCAAGTTGCTTAAGCTGATTTCCTGTTCTCGGGTTTCCCTGGGTGTTCCTTACTCCCCCCGGACTGTCAGGGTTGGATCTGAGGACATCACGACCGGCTGTCAGGGAAGTCGGAAATTCACTTAAGACTGACTCCGGCGTTTGTTATCGAGGCTGTCCTACTCGAAGGTGGTAACGGTGCTGGCGTGGACTTCGCCGGTTGCCTGGTCGACGCCGAACCGTCGCAGGGTGCCGCGGCCGACGGCGTCAGCGGCCAGTTGCGCCAATTTCAGCGCGTTGGCAGCACAGACGGATTCCGTATCCGTTTGGTAGCAGTGGTCGATGACGGTGTCCGGGACGAACCTGCCACCCATGGCCAGATCATGCAGCCTGCCCGTCCACCATCGGTGTCGGGCGCGTTCGATCGCGCTGGTCCGGTGCGTTTCGACATCGACTACGTCGACTTCTTCGTACCGCGACATGAACAACTCATCGATGTACTGGGCGGGCAGCTTCTCCCAAGACAGGGTGCCGTCAATGATGACATTCTCACCCGCGGCCATAGCCAACTGCCTCACCAGGTTCGTTGTCCTGCTCGAGATCGCGTGGACGTGGGAGGCCAACTCCCGCACCCCTACCGGGTCTCCCATCGGGCAGGGTGTAGTTGTGCCGGTAGCTCAGCAGGCCGTGGCGTTCGGCCTCGTCAAGGATCATGTCCTTGGCATCGTCCGGGTCGATAAGGCGGTAACCGCGCAGGTCCAATGTCTTCAACGCTTCCGTTTTGCCTGCACCGGGCGGACCAGCAGCTACGACGACGGCGCGGCCTCCTGCGACCACGTCGTGCTGCCGGCCCATGAACGCCCTCGCCAAGCGGACCACGGCCGCATCATCAAAGTAGGCCAGCAGCAGGTCCGGGGCTTTCTCCAGATCATTGCCCGCGGCGTAGAGATCGGTAAGTGCAGCGTGAACCGTATCCCTATCCGCGGCCAACGGCCGCCCTGACCTCATTGAACTCGGACTCATCCATCAGTTCCTGCGCGAAGGCGCCCACGACCTGATCCCATGTGCCGGGGATCCGCCCTTCGTGCGGGTACGGGGCGTCTTCACCGTCGGTGTAATCCATCGACTTCAGCTTCTCGAGAAGGACTTCCCGGGGCGTGTCGTAAGCGAACGCGCGCAGAATGAGCTCTTCAGGTTGGTTGGCCGAGAGAACGTCCGGGCGTCGTTCGATGGCCTTCAGCATCCGGTGAACCTTCGCCTGGCTGGTCACGAGAACGTCAGCGATGTCGCGCTGGTTCATCCCCCGGGCCGACGCGTTGTGCACCGCCCGCAGCTCATCCAGCAGATCCACCCGCTGCCGTGCCTGGCGCTGCAAAGCCCCGCGATGCAGGGCCGCAATGTCGTTATCCATGACAATCATGACCACTCCCCTTCCCTCGCTCCGAGTCTACGCCCTTGATTCAATGTGAATCAAGGACTAAGGAAGGCCAGCGCCGGCGGGCCACCCAGAACAGGATGGCCTTTTCTACCCCCGGGCCTTCTCGCACCGTAGTGCATAACTGTTCACTGGCTTTACGGAATCACAATTATCGGCGCGCCCTACAGGCAGGAGAGAGGCTCGAGAAGGGGCTCGGTCCTTGTATTCCCGCCGGGGCACCCAGGGTTTCCGGAATGTCGCCGTTGACCAGGCGGAGCGGCGCGAAATGATTTTCCGCGGTGAACCGTTCGCG
Source organism: Arthrobacter sp. efr-133-TYG-104 (assembly GCF_030208915.1). NCBI lineage: Bacteria > Bacillati > Actinomycetota > Actinomycetes > Micrococcales > Micrococcaceae > Arthrobacter > Arthrobacter sp. efr-133-TYG-104. The sequence goes on along the minus strand of NZ_JARVTA010000021.1, from coordinate 79,856 downwards.
TCAGCTGGTCCAGTCCCGACAGAGGCGGGTTATGTGTCCTGTGGCGCGGGTTCCGCGGCTTGAGCCGGGGAGGAAACCCTCTCCTGCTTCACGCAGGTGGGGGACTTCCGGAAGCGACACGTTCGGCCCCGGTCATGACTGCATCAGCGGGCTTCAGCTTCAGCTCGAGTGACTCCACAAGAAGGTTAAGCGGCTGCGTGATGTCGCCGAGCACATGGGCCTCGTCCGCCTCCAAGTCTTCCAGCGCGGTGAACTGGGAGTCCAGCAGTGCGCGCGGCATGAACTCGTGGGAACGGGCGTCCATCCGTGCGCCGATTGTTGCCGCAGTGCCGGCGAGGTGGACGAAGACAACATCCGGTGCATAGCTGCGAAGGAGGTCCCGGTACCGGCGTTTCAGCGCGGAGCAGGCAACAATCGGCGGAACTGTCGTACCGCCCTCGGCCCGTCCAGCCAGTAACTCCCCTAGCCGGGCTAGCCACGGCTCTCGATCCGTGTCCGTCAGCGGATCCCCGGCGGCCATCTTTTGCTTGTTGGCTGCAGGGTGGAAATCATCCCCGTCAAAGAACGGCATGCCCAGCCGCTGCCCCAGGAGGGCGCCGACGGTGGACTTTCCGCAGCCGGACACACCCATCACTACCAAAGGAGGCAGATGCCCGCTCACTGGGCATCCCCCGGTTTGCCGAAGCTGAGGAGGACTTTGCTTGAGGTGGTGGAGTCTTTGGCGGTCTCGAAGGCGTGCAGGGCGTCGGATAGGGGGTACTCGTGGGTGATGACGGGCTCGATGTGCAGGGAGCCGTCTGCGAGGGCGGCGATCACCTGGTCTATTTCGTCGTTGAAGCGGAAGGAGCCTTTGAGGTCCAGTTCGCGGGTGATGGCCAGTGAGATGGGCACCGGCTGCATGCCGGTGGGCAGCAGGCCCACCATCACCACTGTTCCGCCGCGTACCGCGCCGTTGATGGCGGAAGCGAGGCCGTGGTGGCTTCCGGAGGACTCGATCACGACGTCGGCCTCGACGGCGGCGATGGCCGGGGTGTCCGCGGCGTTGATCACCTCATCCGCGCCGACGGCTGTGGCGATCTCCAGCGGCTTGGGGTGCAGGTCGACGGCGGTGATCCGGGCGGCGCCTGCGCGCTTGAGGACGGCGACGGTCAGGGCGCCGATGGGTCCGGACCCGATCACCAGCGCAGTCTTGCCGCGGACGTCACCGGCCCGGGACACGGCATGCCAGGCCACGGACGTGGGTTCGATCAGGGCCGCCGTGCGCAGGTCAATGCTGTCGGGAAGGGGCCGCAGCATCCGCGCCGGGAGGGTGACGTACCGGCTGAACGCGCCGTCCGTGTGCGGGTAGCGGGCAGCGCTGCCAAGGTAGGTGCAGCCCGGGGAGAGGTTGGGCCGGTCCGCGGGATACTTGGCCGCGCCTGGGCCGGGTGTGGCGGGGTGGACTGCGATGGCGGTCCCGGCCTGTGGTCCCGACCCGTCGGCAGCGGCACGAACCACTGTGCCGGAAATTTCGTGGCCCAGCACCAGTGGGGCCTTCAGGATGGACTCCCCGGCCGCGCCGTGCAGCCAATAGTGCAGGTCAGAGCCGCAGATCCCGCCGTAGCGGACCTCCACCACCGCTTCATGGGCTGCCGGTTGGGGCAGCGGGACCTCCTCGATCCGCAGGTCGCCAGCGCCGTGAGCCACCAGCGCCGGGCCGGTGGCGGGCAGTTCTTCCAGCTCTGCCGTCAGGTCAGCATTCAGGGCCATCAGACCACCACCGTCATTCCGCCATCGATGAAGATGGTCTGTCCGTTCACGAAGTTGGAGCCATCCGAGGCCAGCCACACCACCGGTCCGGCCAGGTCCTCCACGGTGCCCCAGCGGTGGGCAGGGGTCCTGCCGAGGATCCAGGAATTGAACTCCTCATCATCGACCAGGTTCTGCGTCATTTCGGTGTGGATGTAGCCCGGCGCGATCGCGTTGATCTGCAGCCCGGAGGCCGCCCATTCGGCGGTCATGGCGCGGGTGAGGTTCCGCAGCCCTCCCTTCGCCGCGATGTAGGGGGCGATGGTGGGCCGGGCCAGGTCGGTCTGGACAGAGCAGATGTTAATGATCTTGCCCCGGCCCCGTTCGATCATGTGCCGGGCAGCTTCGCGGCCCACCAGGAAGGCGCTGGTCAGGTCCGTGGAGAGGACGCGCTCCCAGTCAGCCACGTCCAGGTCCAGCATCGGGACGCGGTGCTGGATTCCGGCGTTGTTGACCAGGATCTCCAGCGGGCCGACGTTCTCTTCAATCCAGCGGATGCTGCGGGCGGCAGCGCCGTCGTCGGTCACGTCGAAGGCAATGCTGTGGATCCGGCCAGGCGGGAAATCCGCTGCCATGGCAGCGGCTGCGTCCTTGAGACGTTCCTCGTTGATGCCGTTGAGCACTACCGTTGCTCCGGCGTCGGCCAAGGCCCGTGCCAACGCCGAACCGATACCCCTGCTGGAACCCGTCACCAGGGCAACCCGGCCGGTCAAATCAAAAAGCGCGCTCATGCGAACGGTCCCTTCTGGACAAGGTTGGCCGGGCTTTGGCTGGTGGCCAGCGCCTCGAGCTGCTGCTTCAGGAGTTTCAGGATCCGTGGTTCGAAGGCCGAGGCATTGCCGCCAATGTGGGGGGTGATGAGTGCGTTCTCCGCGGACCACAGCGGGTGGCCTGCGGGCAGCGGTTCGGGGTCGACGACGTCGATGGCGCATTGCAGGCGGCCGGATACCACTTCCCGGGTCAGGGCGTCGGTGTCCACCACGGCGCCGCGGCCCACGTTTACCACCAGGGCGCCGTCGGGCAGGGCGGCCAGGACGTCCCGGCCCACCAGGTGGTGGGTGTTGTCGTTCAGGGGCAGGACGGAGACCAGGATGTCGTGGTCCGCGGCCAGGGCTACCAGATCCTCTGGGCCGTGGACTTGTCCGTCCGCGTCCGTGCGGGCCGTGCTTCCCACCCGGGTGATGGCGACTTCGAAGGGTTCCAGGCGCCGGGCGAGTTCCTTGCCGATTCCGCCGATGCCCAGCAGCAGGACCTTGCGATCGGCCAGGGACTGGCGGCGCTGCGGTTTCCAGCTTTCAATCTGCTGGTTCTTGACGGCCTGGTCGATGCCCCGAAGCTTGGCCAGAATGAGCCCCACGGCCAGCTCGGCGGTGGCGGCTGCGTGGACGCCCGAGGCGTTTGCCACTGCTGCGCCCGGGCCGGCGGCCTCGCGGACGCCGTCGTACCCTGTTGACTGTGTTTGCACGAATTTAAGGTCCGGGACCTTACCCAGCGAACCCAGCACTGCCCCTGCGTCGATGTACGGGAGGATGACGCCGTCGATGCCACCCAGTTCCTCTGCCGGCTCGTCCTTCATGTCCCACACCACGCCGCGGAGGCCGCCGGGAAGCGGGGAGAGATCGGCCAGGAGCCGGGAGTCCGGGAAACTGACGGTTCGTACTAATTGCATCGTGAGGGCCTATCGGTTGGCGGTGGGAAGGTAGTTCCCCGGGTTTGGGTGTCGGGCGCGGTTTTAGTCGGAGTTCCCCCGGCGGTCGAAGGTCAGGCCGCCAGGCACCTGGAACGTGGGCATGAGTTCAAGCATGCCGACATTGACGTGCCGCGGGGTCTCGATGGCGTAGTCCAAGGCGTTGACGATGTCGTCGGTGGTCAGCGACTCGTAGCCTTCGTAGTACGTTTGCCAGGCTTCTTCCATGGCTTCAGGGCTGCCGCCCATATTCCGGCCGAAGATCTCGGTTTCCACCCTGCCGGGGCAGATTTCGGTGACGCGGATGCGCTTGCCCACGGTGTCGTTCCGGAGCTGCCGGGAGATTTGGTGCACCGCGGCCTTGGTGGCGTGGTAGGCCGTGTGGCCGTAGAAGTTGTAGGTCCCGGCGATGGAGCTGATGTTCACCACGTGGCCGAGGTCCCGCTCCACCATGCCTGGCAGCACCAGCCGGGTGAGCTGCAGCAGGCCGCGCAGGTTCACGTCCACCAGTTCGTCGATGTCCTGCGCCGAGGAATCCAGGATGTTGCCCGGCCGGGAGACTCCCGCGCAGTTGACCAGGACATCCACTTTCAGGTCACGGACGACGGCGGCCAGCGCGGTGGTGTCGGTCAGGTCCACCACGTGCGGGACTGCTCCCGTCCGGTCGGCAAGCTCGGTGAGGCGTTCCTCGTTGCGGGCCACCGCGTGGACCGTGAGGCCGCGCTTGGCCAGTCGTTCGGCGATGGCAGCACCCATGCCGGTAGAAGCTCCGGTGACGAGGGCGGTGGTGTAGTCGGAAAAGGGCATTGGTACTCCAAAAGTGGTGGAAGTCGGGCGGGCTCGTGCGTCCGGCTATGGGGCTGGACGTAGTAGCGGGGGGTTGGCAGGGGTAGGGATCGCGTGGTGGTTCGTGTGGGCGCGGAGCTTGGCGGTGGGAGAAGCATTCATGTGGTTCAGGCTCCGGACGCTGGGCTGAGTTCGTACCAGCGCTGGCCAGCGCCGATGCCAAGGAGGCCGAAGACTGTGTTGATGGTGTTCCGGAGCCTGTCCAGTTCCAGGCAGGCTGTCCGGTGGGTAGCCGTTGCTTCCGCCACGGTTGTCTTTCTGAAGCTGACGGTGTGTCCTGGCCTGGCTTGGGCCAGGAGGTCCAGGGAGCGGCTCGTGACCACCGCCAGGACGGGGTAGCCCGCCGTTACGCCGCGTCCCCGATGCAGCACCAGCAGCTCCTCCCGGGACGGGACCTCGATGGCCCCAACCGGAACGCCGCGGGAGAGGACTTCGGATGTGAGCTGGCGTTCGGGAAGGGCCCCACCGAGCCGGAGACCGATGTGGTTGCTGCGGGGGCTCACGGTGTACTGCGTGGTGAACAGCAGGTCTGCCGTTTCTCCGAATTCCGCCACGTCCGGACCGTCGGTGACATCGATGACCAGGTTGGTGGTGAAGGCGGGTTTGGTGAGGCCCAGCCGGAACAGCGGCAGGCCAAAGTGCGGTTGGGTGATGGGAGCTGTGGTCTTCCGTGTTTCAAGGGGGAAGCCTTCTGCGAGCTTCAGTCCGAACCCCACGACGGTGTCAGGGGCGCAGCTGCCGAGCAGGCTGGGGACCGTGAAGGATCCATGGACGGCGATGTAGGCGCGGAGCCCGGTCCGGATTCCCCGTACGGCCACGACTTCGCCGGCACGGACGGACACCGGCTCCCATTGCGGGCACTCGCGTCCACCCACCGTGAGGTCAAGGGGTGCACCGGTGACGGCGATCAGCACGTCCGTGGTGGCACGCATCCGGAAGTCCAGCGCCGTGAGCTCGAGTAGGGCGTCGTTGTCGTCGTTGCCGGCGAGGATGTTCGCGGCCTTGGCGGAATACTGGTCCAAGGCGCCGTTGACAGGGAGTCCGTAGGCGGGGCCCCTCGTCCGGCCCAGGTCCGTGACCACGGAATGGCCCGGCTGCAGGATGATCAGGGAACCGGTCATGGCCGCGCCTCCAAGAACTGCCCGGCGAAGCTTCCGAAGTCATCTGCCGGAATCCGGTAGAAGCGCAGTTCGTCGCCGGGGACGTAAGGCACCAGAGGTTCGCGTGCTGCGTCCAGGACTGTTAATGGCGTCTGCCCGATGACGCACCAGCCGCCCGGGGCCACGGCTGGGGCGATCACGGCCTGGCGGCCTGCCACGGATACGGCACCGGCGGGAACCGACAACCGCGGGTCCTTGAGCCTGGGTACCGGCACGGGGAAGTCCGGTCCGTCCATCATGGGAGATCCTGCCGGCGCCCCGAGGCAGCGAATGACGTAGGTCTTGGCGGTGTGCCGGGCGATGACGTCCTCAACGCCCAGGCCTTGGTGCTCCGCAACGCGCTCCAGGTCGGGCCCATAGTCGCCGCCGTAAACCACGGGCACGTCGAAGCGGCGCGGCTCGCGCAGGGTGGTGCCGACAAAGTCCAATTGGCGCATTGCCAGGAGGACGAACGCCCGGACCTGACGCGCGGAGGTGAGGTAGGGGTCAAATTCGACCAGGACCGAGTCGTAGGTGGGAACGGCGCCACGCAGGCCATCAACGTCGGCGGTGGCCAGCCAGCCCGCCAGGGAGTGGACCGTGGTCCAGTTGGTTTCCGCGTCACTGGACTGTGCCACCACGCGCAGGGCGGCGTCACCGGACTCATAGATGTCTAGTCTTGTCCGGCTGGTCGTCGTTGGGATCGCCATGGTCAGGAAATCTTTTGCTTTGCGGCGAGGACCTGCGCCAGCGGTGCGATGGTGACGCCCGCGGCGATCAGTTCGCTGCGGATCAGGCGGGCGAGATCGACGGCGCCCGGGTTGTCGCCATGCAACAGCACAGTGTCTGCCTGGATAGCTATGTCCCTGCCGGAGGCAGTCTCGATCAGTCCGTCACAGACCATCCGCACGGTGCGCTGGACGATGACGGAGGGGTCGTGGATCACAGCGCCGGGCCGGCTGCGCGGCACCAGTGTGCCGTCATCCTGGTAGGCCCGGTCCGCGATGCCGACGATGGCAACCCGCAGGCCGCGCTCTTTCGCGGCGGTGGCGAGTTCACCGTCCTGCGCCAGGATGATCAGGGCCGGATCCACCCGCACGGCGGCATCGGCTACGGCTCCGGCATAGTCGGCGCGTGTCGCCACCAGGTTTCCGAGACGGCCATGCGGGGCCAAGTGGGAGACGGAACCCCCGTGGTAGGTGGCAAACCCTGAGAGGGCTCCCAGCTGGTAGATGACGTCATTGCGGACTTCATCAGCGGTGAGGTCCATGGCCCGGCGGCCGAAGCCGCGGAGATCCGGGAAGCTTGGATGGGCGCCTATGCTGACTCCCTTCCTGACGCATTCAGCCACAGTGGAGTCCATGATGTCGGGGTCCCCTGCATGGAAGCCGCACGCGATGTTGGCGCTGGACACGATCTCCAGCAGGGCTTTGTCGTCACCGATCGAGTAGGCACCAAAACCTTCACCAAGATCCGCTACGAGATCGACTGTGCGCATTAGGGGCCTTTCTATACCGGGTACTGCGGGTCTAAATGAGCGTGGCATCGGAATTTGAACCACACAAAAACGAATGTTATATCCCCTATAGGGAACAGTTACGACCGTGAAAACGTTATTGGCACCAATCCCAAAGATGTTTTCAGTTCTCGATTCGTAACTGCAAAAATCGTGCCGAACAATAAACCCTTCCCTCACTTATGCAAAAAACATATGCCGCCATCAAAATCGGCGATGGCTAGGCGGGGATAGAATGTCTTGGTCATTGGAAAGTCATCTGCAACTAACCTATGCCCGAGACTCGGATCACACAAAGACGTAATGCCTGTCCCGCCATAGCGCCAACGTATGACCCCGCATGCTGTGCCATCCCCGCTGGAAAAGAGGAGCGCTATGGACACCCGTAAGCTGGCGTACTTCGTCAAGATTGTCGACTCAGGAAGCATCACCAAAGCGGCCGCCGCCCTCCACGTGGCCCAACCCGCGCTAAGCCAGCAGGTGTCAGCCCTGGAAACGGAGCTGAAACAGCGGCTCCTGATCCGGAGCAAGCAGGGAGTGGAGCCTACGGCCGCCGGCCACACGCTGTACCGGCACGCGCAGACCATCCTGCGACTCGTGGAGCAAGCCAGGATGGATGTGGCAGCGTCAGGAGCTGCGCCTTCGGGCCGCGTCTCCATAGCGATCGCCCCGTACAGCATGGCCTCAAGCCTCACTCCCCGGATCATCAGTGAAGTGGGCCGCCGATACCCGGACATCGTGCTGCACCTGACGGAGATATATGGCGGCGTGCTCAGCGAGGCCATCAAGAACGGCCGGTTGGACATGGCACTCATCTATGAGCCTGGCCCCGTCCGAGGGGTGCAGTTCACCACCCTCATCGTCGAGGACCTGTACCTGATTGTTAACTCCCGCCGGGAGCTGCCCGTTACCGCCGACGCGGACACCATCACCCTGGACGAGGTGGCTGCCGTGGGCCTCTTCCTGCCGGAACAGATCCATACCCTTCGCCAGGTGGTCCAGGCGGGCATCGACAGCAAGGGCCTGAAACTGAAGCTGGTGGGCGAGGTGGAATCGGTCCCCTCCCTCACCCGGCTGCTGCGCACGGACCTCGGAGCGACCATCCTGCCCAAGTCAGCGGCGGATGCCCTGTTCCATGAGGAGGACTTCCGGGTCCTGAGAATCGTCGAGCCTGCACTGCAGTGCAGGATTGCCTTATGCACGCCCGACCATGAGCCCCTATCCGAAGCCGCGTCCGCCGTCCTGCTGGTACTCAAGGAAATGCTGCAGGAGATACTCCGGAGTAAATATTCTCCGCTCCCCACCGCACCGTTCGAGGCATCATAAGCAGGGCTTATCAGGTCACTCCGCTTCAGTCTTATTCAGGGAATTGCGTAAGTTCTAGGATAAAGACCATAAAGGTTTCGCCAACGCGAAACCCCGGCAACAAAATCCCCCTGGAGCCCCGCCATGAAAAAGATCACCAGCACGCAGTACCGGAAGGCAACTGAAGGAAGAATCCAGCTGAAAGCCAGCACCGGTTCGCATTGCCCAGCCAACGGCTTCTGGCGTCCCGAAGACGGGCCCGCCACCGAGCCCGTCTTCGTGTTCGAGGGAAGCATGATGCCCCCGGGCAGGCGCGGCTCCACCATGTGGTACCTCGACGACGCCCAGGCGGGACCGACGGCGCACCTGCTGCCCGGCATGAACTGATCGGCTCATCGACTCAAAACGGCAAGAGGCAAGGCCCGGAGTTCCGAAAGGAACGCCGGGCCTCTTGGCTTAACCGCGTCAAATGCCGGTACCTGCCGTTACTAGGAAGGGGTCAAAACGACAAGTACCCGGCAATCGATGCGAGGGGTGACTACAGGGATGGCTCCAGTTCGGCGTCCTCCACCAGCAGGCCCTTGGCCTTCAGCACGTCCGTCAGTTTGCACAACTCGATGGTGGTGCCCCCATCCTTGTAGCGGCGAATGAGGTCGTCTTCCGCGTCCACGCGTGCCTGCGACAGCTTGATGACTTCCTCGATCTCGTCCTTGCGGACCACCACCACACCGTCGGCGTCCCCCAGGAGGACATCGCCCGGGTAGACAATCTCATCGCCGAACACCAGGGGGTGGTTGATGGGGCCGATCGTTTCCTTCACGGTGCCCTTGATACAGACACTGCCTGAGAACACGGGCAATCCAAGTTCGATCAGGTCCTTGGTGTCACGGACACCGGAGTCCGTGACCATACCGGCCAGGCCTTTCGCCTTCATGGCGTTGCCCAGAACGTCACCGAACGTGCCGGCCTCTTCATACTCGCCGGCTGCTACCAGGACAACGTCACCCTTCTGCGCATAGTGGATGGCCACTTGCAGCATCAGGTTGTCCCGCGGCGCACAGACCACGGTGACGGCGGGCCCGCAAAAGGTCATGCCGCGGTCGATGGGCTTGATCTTCGAGCTCAGGGCACCTTTGCGGCCCTGTGCTTCGTGCACTGTGGCGGACGAGAATTTGGCCAGACGCTGGATGGCGTCCTCTGAGGGCCGGTCGAATTTCGTTTTGACGTGGATCATGGGTGCTCCTGTTGTTCAAAGGGGAAGGGAAATCAGGACAGTGCCTGGACGGCCTTTTCGATGGCGGCAATGGATTCCTCGATCACCGGCAACCCGGTGGCGTAGGAAATCCGGAAGTAGGGGCTCAGTCCATAGGCCGAACCTTGGATGACGGCAACAGACGCTGCTTCCAGAAGGTAGAGGGTGAAGTCCTCGTCGTTGGTGATCTGCCGGCCCCCGGGAGTCGTTTTGCCGATGACCCCGGCGCAGTTGACGTAGGCGTAAAAGGCGCCCTCCGGCGTCGTGCATTGCAGGCCCTTGACGGCGTTGAGTCCCGCCACTGCACTATCGCGGCGTTCACGGTACACGTCCACGCTTTCACGGACGAATGCCTGATCCCCGGTCAGTGCCGCGGCGGCAGCGGCCTGGCTGATGGAGGACGGGCAGGACGACATCTGGGACTGCAGTTTGTTGATGGCCGCAACCAGCGGTGCAGGTCCCCCGGCATAGCCCAGCCGCCAGCCCGTCATGGCATAGGCCTTGGAAACGCCATTCGTGACCAGCACACGGTTCTTGAGCTCAGGGGCAACGGTCACCAGACTGGTGATGTGCTCTTCGCCGAAGTGGATCTCATCGTAGATCTCATCAGTGAGGACGTGGACAGCGGGGTGCTCCCTGAGGACGGCGGCCAGGCCGGCCAGTTCTTCCCGGGAGTACACCGCTCCGGTGGGGTTGGAGGGCGTGTTGAGGATGACCCACTTGGTGCGGTCCGTTAGTGCCCCGGCCAGTGCCTCAGGGGTGAGTTTGAAGTCAGTGTCCTCGCCGCAGGGAACAATGACTGGGGTGCCTTCGTTGGCGAGCACCATGTCCGGGTAGGAGACCCAGTACGGTGCCGGGATGACGACCTCGTCGCCCTGGTCCATGGTGGCCATGAATGCGGTGAAAATAACCTGCTTCCCACCGCCTCCGATCGTGATCTCGGCGGGCGTGTACTGCTGGCCGGTCTTGCGCTTCAGGGCCTGCAGAATCGCCTTTTGCAGTTCGGGCGTGCCGGTAACCGATGTGTACTTGGTTTCGCCGCGGCCGATGGCAGCGATGGCGGCGTCCTTGACATGCTGCGGTGTATCAAAATCCGGCTCTCCGACGGTCAGGTCCAGGATCCGACGGCCCTCGGCCTTGAGCTCCCGAACACGTGCCGCCGCGGCAACGCTGGGTGAGGACTTGATACGGGTTACGCGTAATGCGGGCACGAATTCAGGCATGGTCTCTTCCAGGGTTCCGGAGCTATGAGGGTGGTTCATCCGAGCCTAGGGAAGGAACGCCCCTCTTGGATAAGACCTAAAGTGCGTGGACAGATAAGCAGCTCTTATGACCGAGCAGCCAGAACTTTCGCGTATCGCCCCACGCACTTTCGGTATTGCCGTCCCGGCTCGCCATAGGCGTAACCTGCGGGATGGACAACGGACCCAAGAAAGCACGGACCCCCCGCGACGTTCCTCCCACGCCATCGGGGCGCACCGCGGAAAGATGCCCCCACTGTCCGGAAGCGCGCTGACACTGAAGCACCAACGAAAGACAAGGAGCAGGGGTGCCCGGCAGAGAGATTCAGGAACGGATACTTCCGCGGACACCGGAGACCCGGACGGGCAGGACCGGTAGGGCCGCCTACCGGTACCGGGGCGCGCCGAAGCCGGACCCCGCCACTGCCCGCGCCCAACAATCCCTGGCCACGCTGGCCCAGCTGCGGACGGCCCTCGCCCTCCGCTCCAGCCGGGTGCGTGCCCTCAACGCCGAGCTCGGTGACTACGTTGCCCAGGCACTGTGCGACGGCGTGAAGGTCGCCGCCCTCGCGCAGGCCGCCGGCCTGCCTGCCGCCAGTATCCGGTCGGCCGCGGCGGCCCGAGGGGAGCTGTATCCGTCGGGCCAAAGCCGGAGCGGCCATCTTCACCTCATTGCAGGACTGGCTTCGGAGCGGGCAGCGGCAGAAGGCGCCCGGACCGCCGTAGAAGAGGAACGTAGGCAGGTACTCGCCCTGGCCAGGAAATCCGGGCTGCTGGACGACTACCAACTTGCCGGGGCAAGCGGCCTCAAGCCCGACGAAATCCGCAAAATGACAAGGGGCGTAAGATTGCGCGTGACCTAGCCAGGATGATCCGTCCCGGCTGGTCCGCTGCCAGTCGTCTTCGCCCCTTGGCTAGAGGACTTATGCCGCGAACAACCGAAGCCCGCGGGTTGTGTATCAACAGGGTGCACGCTCGTTTACCAGTCCCGTAGACAGCGCAAGTCACAGATGGTGGCGCACACCGTAGACCGGCTTGCCGCAAGCCCGGATGAGCTGCGTGCCTGGCCGCGCTGCCCTGCTGCCGCAGCCGGGTGTAGGCCACTTACTTACCCCGGGTTGGAGGGACAGCTCCGCGGAGTCCCCGCTCCGCGTTGAACTTCCGGCGTGCAACGCCTCCCTACTCAACGAGATCCTCCATAGGAAATCGCTATGTAGGGACAAAAAAGCTGTCTTTGTGTGACCCGCGCCATAAACGTTAACGTGATGTCTGAGGCCAGCGCGCTAAGCCGTAGAAACACACGATGTCCTACCGGGGAGCCCGCAGCAGTACCAATAAGGCGCTCTCAATCGAGATCTTTTTCCAGCCCACGTGTAGGCGCAGGCCGCCGTTCACCCACCGCCACCGGAGACGAAATGACAGAAACCACACTTCCCAGGAAGACCCCGGTCAGGGCCGCAGTCGCGGCCTGGATCGGCACCACGCTGGAGTACTACGACTTCGCGGTGTATGGCACCTCGTCCGCGTTGATTCTGAACGTCCTCTTCTTCTCGCCCAAGCTTCCCCAAGGCATCAGCGTGCTGCTTGCCATGATCACCTTCGCGGTCGGCTACGCGGTACGCCCCCTCGGCTCTCTCATCCTCGGGCCAATGGGTGACCGCCGCGGTCGCAAATTCGTCATGATGATCACACTGTTCGGCATCGGCGGCTGCACCTTCCTTATCGGGTGCCTCCCCACGTACGCCCAAATCGGTCCTCTGGCTCCGATCCTGCTCGTGCTGATCCGGGTCATCCAAGGACTGTGCCTTTCCGGCGAGCAGCCCAGTGCCATCACCATGAGCCTGGAACATGCTTCCGAGGGCCGACGCGGTTTCCTCGCAAGCTTCACCACCTTGGGCTCCTCCTCGGGCACGCTGCTCACCCTGCTGGTCTTCATCCCTGTCGCGGCCATGCCCTCGGAGCAGTTGCTGACCTGGGGTTGGCGGCTTCCGTTCTGGGCCTCCGCCGTCGTAGTCGTCGCTGCGTACCTGATCCGCCGCCACATCCAAGAGCCGCCCGAGTTCGTAAAGGTCCAGGCCGCCCGGGTGAACGTCGCCCCCCTCAGGCACCTTCTGCGCTTCCACTGGCGCGCGGTGCTGCGGATCGTATTCTGTGCGCTCATCGCGGGCACAAGCTACATGATGCAAACCTTCTCGGTAGCATTCGGGACCGCCGGATACAAGCTCGATAAGCCGACCATGCTCCTGACGACCACAGTCTCGGCAGTGATCGCCCTCGGAATCACGCCCCTGGCAGGATTCCTTGTGGACAAGATCGGCCGCAAAACGATGTTCCTCATCGCAACGGGCGGCGCGGGCATCACAATGGTGCCCTACCTATGGTCAATCACGACCGGCAACTGGTCGCTGATCTTCCTGTTTGGCATCATCAACTACTCCCTCTTCTACTCAATGGTGAACGCGTCCTGGCCCTCGTTCTTCGCAGAGATGTTCCCCGGCCGGCTGCGCGTCTCCGGACTCGCCCTGGGCACCCAGATCGGCTTCGCCATCTCGGGCGTCATCGGCCCCGTTCTCTCGACAGCACTCGCTGGCCCCGATCTGAAAGATTGGGTTGGGCCGTCCATGGTCGCGCTCGGGTTCATGGTCCTGGCAGGAATCTCAGCCCTCACCGCCAAGGAGACCAAAAATTACACACTCAAGGAACTCGACGAGGTCCAGCAGGGCGAGCAGGAGACCGCAGTTCTTACGGCCGCGACCGTGTCCCCGAGCACAGCCACGCCCGGCCTCGCTGGTTAGCCTCGAATGCAGAAGTGACGGGTAATCGCCCCTGAACTGATGGCAAACTAGCTGTAGGAGTCAGGACGTTCGTTACATCGTGAATACGTGAAGACCTCTTCGTTTGGTGGTTACCACACGCAGCCAACGACCAAGAGGTCTTCATGTCGCGCGTAATGCCCCGCCTAGCCGGTGGAGAACTCTACGTCACCAACTCGGCTCACTCTGCAGCCGCGAGTCCCTGGCGCATCCGTTCTCCAGCCCCAATGTTCTTTCATGGGAGGCTTGACGGGTGCAGCGCGGCGCAGAAACGTTGCAAACCGCTCTCTTCAAAAGAGGGCCAATTCCCCTGGAGTCGCTCTTTGTCCGTCGCCGACCGTACCCGACCAATCAGGCAAGCCGTCACCGTCCTTACGGCCTTGCACTCCCCGCGGCAACTCAGCCGCGAGGTCCTGGCCGGAATGGTCACCACCCTCGCACTCGTACCGGAAGTCATCTCCTTCTCGATCGTCGCCGGGGTGGACCCCATGGTGAGCCTCGTCGCCTCCATCGTGCTGGCCCTGGCGATGTCCATCCTGGGCGGAAGGCCGGGCGTCGTTACTGCGGCAGCCGGTTCCGTGGCCCTGGTGATCGCCCCGCTGGTGCATGGGCACGGTGTCCGATATGTCCTGCCAGCCGTGCTCCTCGCGGGCGTGATCCAGGTAGCTTTTGGCCTTGCCGGCCTGGCCCGCCTCATGCGGTTCATTCCGCGGTCGGTGATGATCGGGTTCGTCAACGCCCTGGGTGTGCTGATCTTCATGGCGCAGGTGCCCCACGTCTTCAATGTCCCGGGGCTCGCCTACGTCCTGTTCGCTCTAACCTTTGCGATCATTTTCATCCTGCCGCGCCTCACCAAGGTGCTCCCGTCGCCGCTGGTGGCCATCGTCGTCGTCACCGCAATCGTCATTCTCGCCGGACTCACCGTTCCGAATGTCGCGGACGAGGGCCCGCTCACGGGCAAGCTGCCCGGGCTCACCCTTTTCCTTGTTCCGCTTGACCTTGCCACCTTCCAGTTGATTTTTCCCACCGCGCTGAGCGTGGCGTTCGTCGGCCTCATGGAAACCCTGCTCACGGCGAAACTCGTTGACGACATCACCGGCACCCCCTCGCACAAGGGCCGCGAATCCTGGGCCCTGGGTGTCTCAAACATCTTCGCCGGTTTCTACGGCGGCATTGCGGGTTGCGCCATGATCGGCCAGACGGTGCTCAACGTGAAGACCGGCCAGGCCCGCACCCGTATTTCGACCTTCGTGGCCGGGCTGTTCCTGCTGGCCCTGGTGACGGGGCTCAGCTCGATGATGGGACAGATCCCCATGGTGGCCCTCGCCGCGGTCATGATGGTGGTCGCCGTTACCACCGTGGACTGGCACAGCGTCAAACCATCCACCCTGAAGAGGATGCCCATCCCGGAGACGACGGTCATGGGTGTCACCGTCGCCGTCGTGGTCTTTACGGGAAACCTGGCCTACGGCGTCCTGGTGGGCGTCATCCTGGCGATGGTGCTGTTCGCCCGCCGGGTGGCCCACGTCATCAGCGTTGAGCGGACCGTGGCCGGCGACGGCGAAAGCGTCCGCTATGCGGTGGTGGGACCACTGTTCTTCGGGAGCAGCAATGACCTGGTGGAGCATTTCGCCTATGCCGACGACCCCGCCTCGGTGACCATCGATCTCAGCAGCGCCCAGATCTGGGACGCCTCAACCGTCGCCGCCCTTGACTCCATCGAAACCAAGTACGCCGACCACGGCGCCACGGTGGCAATCGAAGGCCTCGATGAACGCAGCACCGGCTTCCACCGCCGTCTCACCGGACACTTGGGTGCCTGACTTTCCAGCACACGCAAAGAAGCGGGACAACAATGCTGCGGCAGCGAGGCTCCGGACATCACGGAAGAGTCACCCCGCAATGATTTAGCAGGTTTCGATCGCCAGACGCCGCGGACGCTCGCCGATAACGGATCGATTCCGCGTCGGCGCGCTGGCCTCCCCTGGTCCTCACCGAATTCGCGGTCGCATCTGTTTTCGCAGCCTACGGCTGTACGTCGCTCTAGAGAGAGCAAAGGCATTCCGATGTCTCCATCCTCTGTAGTAGCGAACATCCGCAACAGTCCGCCATGAGGGCTTGGAGCTCATCGTCAGGCTCCCCGCATCCCAATCTGACAGGTTGCCGTGCTCGCCTTGACTTCTTTCTGAGACAGGCCTAGAACTCAACCTGACGGGCTCAAGTTGGAGGCGAACAGTGGCCGGACAGCGGATCGGGTGCGTGCGTGTAAGCACGGTGGACCAGAACGAGAAACGCCAGCTAGATGGCCAGGTTCTGGACCGGGTCTTCATGGACAAGGCCTCAGGCAGGGATACTTCCAGGCCAGAACTGACCGAGCTGTTGCGTTTCGCCCGCGATGGCGACACCGTGGTGGTGCACAGCATGGACCGGCTCGCGCGCAACCTCGATGATTTGCGCGCCCTCGTCCAAGGCCTCACCCGCAAGGGCGTAAGGGTGGAGTTCGTCAAAGAGAGCCTGGTCTTCACCGGCGAGGACTCCCCCATGGCCAACCTCATGCTCTCCGTGATGGGTGCCTTCGCCGAATTCGAACGCTCCCTCATCAGGGAACGCCAAAAGGAAGGCATCGCCCTGGCAAAGCAGCGCGGCGCCTACAAAGGCCGCAAAAAGACCCTCACACCGGAACGGGCCGCTGAGCTGGTCGAGCGCGCGGGCAGTGGTGTCCCGAAAGCCTTACTTGCGCGCGACTACGGAATCAGCAGGGAAACCGTCTACCAGTACCTGCGTCAAACCAAACTGGAGTAAACCGCTCCCCCACCGGCTCCGACGTGACCTGCGCAGGCTTCTGTTACCCGTCGACCCGTTGTGGGACAGCCTGGGCTTCTTTCACTGCGCCGACATAGGCCACCAGCTTCGTGCCAAGCATGTCCGGTCGGTCGCGAACCCAGTTCAGGCTCAGGAAGCCTAGTGGAATCTTGCTGGGCTGCTGATCACCGAGTTACGTCCGGCGAGCACACCCGTCGCGGCAAGGACCGCCATAACGCCCGCCGTGAGGAGCAGCGGAAGTTCCCAGTCTCCGCTTAGGTCGCGAAGGCCACCGAAGATGACTGGGCCCGCTGCACCTAGTCCGTAACCCACGGATTGCGCCATGCCCGATAGCGACGCTGCCTGCGGGTAATTCACGGTTCGCAGGCTGAAGAGAGACAGGGCGATGACAATGAGGCTCCCGCACCCGATTGCCCCCAGTAGGACCCACAGCAATATGAGGTCCGGCGCGAGTGCGAGCCCGAGAAACGTTACGAACGTGAGCGCGGCACTGGTGAAGGATACGAGCCGCTGGTCCGAACCCCGGTGAAGGATTCCCCCTGTGGCAAGGCTGGCAAAGACGCTGATGAGCAGAAAAACGGAAAGGTGGATGCCAGCGGTGGCAGCGGGGACACCGCGGCTTTGTTCGATGGTCGGGAGCCATGCCATCAGGACGTAAAAGGCGACCGATTGCAGTCCCATGAAGATCGTCACCTGCCAGCCCAAGGCGGAGGCCCAGGGCGACCGGTAGGAGGCGGGGTCCCTCGCGGTGCCACGCGTGGTGCTTATCCCGTGCCGGCGCAGCCACGGCATGAGCACGGCCAAGGCGATGAGGGCCAGACCCACCCAAACCCCGAGGGCAAGCCGCCACCCTTCCGGCGACGTCTGTGCAACCGGAACGACGACGGCGGCCCCCACAGCGGCAAAGGCGGCTTGCGTGGCCGTATAAAATCCAGTGACCCGGCTGACCCTCGTCGGAAAATCACGCTTCACCAGTGAGGGGACCAAGACATTGAGAAACGCGATAGCCAGGCCGATCAGTGCCGTGCCCGCCCAAATGAAGCCAGGCACTGGTAAGGAGCGGAGCACGATGCCCAAGGCGAGGATCAACAGTGACATCCATAGCGCGCGGTCCAGACCCAGGCGGGAAGCGAAACGGGGCGCCACGGGTGAGAAGACCGCGAAAGCAATGAGCGGAAGACCCGTGAGGAATCCCGCTGCCGCGCTGGACAGGCCCAGGTCACTACTGATATTCGCGAGGATCGGTCCCACGCTGACAAAAGACACCCGAAGGTTAACGGCAATGAGCAGAACCCCGATGAAGGCAAAACCGATCCCGGCGGTGCGGCGCGCCGGCGCGTTCCGAGTAGCAGCGGGCATCGTAGGTTCTTCCCTCCTTCGGGAGCTAAGGAGCCTTCGCCGCCCGCTCTTCTCCAATTGCGAACCAGAGCAGGCTCTGACTAAGCGTTTCACTTCGTCGACAACTTACTCTACGGACATGCCGCGTGAGAGCTAAGTAACTGAGCAAGTTTATGGCCCCACTTAATGGCCCCACGAGGGCCACTGGTGCAAGGCCCGGTCCATTCAACACTCGGGCAGGCTTCGCAAATCCCGTCCCTTCCCAAGACAGACAGATCCAGGGGTTCCTGGCCCGGCGTGAGCGGCCGGGTGCTGGCCCCCCGGGAGGACTTACAGCTTCTAGCGCCGGAACGACCGACCGAGCTAGCTCAATGCGCCGGCAGCGGTGTACCGAAAGCCTTCCTTGCCCACGATCACAGGATCAGCAAAGAGGCGGTCCACCAGTACCTGCGCTACGCCAAGCTGGGGTTAGCCCAACCCCCTCCCCCATCAGCGCGGCCGTCAGACCCGGGCCGAAGCGGCCGTAACCTTACGGAAGGGTGCTTATCGGCTTTTCAAGCCGTGGCAGAGGCGGCCTTCAAGAAGAGTTTCACCGCACGTAGGGTGGACGAAGGCGCCGTTGAAGGGTTCAAACCAGTCTTGAACTTTCTCGGGCGCCAGGCCCTGTTGCATGTTCAGCTCGACGTCGCCTTCGAATGTGTTGTTCCGGCAGGTGCCGTCCATCCCGATCGTGATGGCAGGTGTTAAATAAGAGATCGTCGAAGCATTGTTGAGCATTGGTTGATCTATGTCGCGTGCGCCGTCCGATGCCCGGCGGGCGGCTCGGGGTGAGGCGGAGCCATCGACGAATGCCCCTTGAGATAGGGCGCGCCCTGCCCGACCGACATGTCCTGTTTACGGTTTTGAGTGGGTGGTGAGGAGGTGCTTCCAGAACCGGGCTGTTTTGTGACGGGGTGGGGTGGTGTTCATCTGACAGGATGGCTGAATGTGCGTAACCCGAGTACCGGTATTGAGCCCTGGTGACATGAGATGTGTTGGGTCGTCCCGGCCGGTGCGCCAGTGGTGAGGGTAGGTGAGCTGGCCAGGGACGCGGTGCTGTCCCGGAAGGGTTTGCCTATTCCCGGGCCAGGGCTCCGGATCGCCGTTCCGGTGCCCTCGGAGCGCCTGCAGAACCTGGTGGAGTTGGCCCGCACGGTGAGCGGCCAGCCCGTGACAGCGATTAACATCATCACCGAAGATTTGCAGTATCAGGTGGCAAGTGCCGGGATGGAACCGTACGTGTGCAGCCGCGAGGATTCCATGTGCGCGGTCGGTTTCCTGAACGGAACCTCCACGGTCCTGGAGGATGCATCGCTTGACCCCCGGTACAGCTCCAACCCGTACGTTGACGGCACCCGCGGTGCGGTCAGGTTCTACGCTTCGGTGCCGCTGGTCAGCGACGACGGGTTTGTCCTCGGCACGCTCTGCGCCGGGGCAAGAGAACCCGGCCAGCTCAGCGACCGGCAACGCCAGGGCCTGGAGATCCTGGCAGCAGAAGTCGTCGAAGCCCTAGCACTGGAGCGCAGGGCGCGGGAACTGGCCAGCGCGCTGACCGAAGCGCAGCGCAGCAACACCTTACTTGCCGAGTTTGCCGGCCGTATCAGCCACGACCTCCGCAATCCCCTGACATCGATCCTTGGCTACGTCGAACTGAGCCAGGCGGAGGCCCAGAACACTCCTGATGCGAACATCGCCCAGTACCTGGACGTGGTGGCCGGTTCCGGGCAAAGGATGCTCGACATGGTCGAAGACGTCCTTGCTTATGCCACCGTCGGCGGAGATGTCCGGCCGGTCCCGCTTTCCCTCACGGCCCTGGTCAGTGAGGTCCTTCAGGATCTGGACGCGAGCCTTGAGGCAAGCAGCGCCGTGGTGGACTGTGATGATTTGAGCTTCAGTGCCGATCCCGTTCAGATGAGGGTATTGCTGCAGAACCTGATCCATAACTCCGTCGCCTACTGCCGGCCCGGCGTTCCCCCGGTCATACGGGTCACAGGCCAACGCAGAGACGGGAGTGTGGCCGTGCGGGTGATCGACAACGGGAAGGGAATCAGCGAATCCGACCGCGAACGGGTCCTGGACCCGCTGGTCCGTTTACACAGGGAAGGCGACCCGCCAGGAACCGGTCTGGGCTTGGCAACCTGTGCCCGGATAGCGGCGGCCGCCGGCGGCCGCCTGGAGATCGGTCCGGCGTCCGGGCCCGGGACCGTAGTAACCATTCACCTGGGCAGCGACAGCTGATCACCAAACCGTGGGCAGGAAGCGGCGGAACAGTGAGGTAGGCGGTCCGCCCTCCGCTGCACCTGTCGGCATCGAATGTCAGACATGCAGATGGGCACCATCAGCGCACTAGGATGCCGACCAGGCCCGCGGGCACCACGAGCTTGGACAAATTGCGGGGAGCCGTGCCGGTGCCGTGTCGGTCAGGAACGGTGTAGCTACAGTCTCTACGTCAGGGGTCGTAGTGGCGGCCGGGGCAGATAGATAACGTCGGCGTAGGCTGCCAGGAGTTCAATGGACATGAAAGTGCCAGCATAGCCAACGGTCAGGATCACGCCCCTCACATCCTTCACCCTGTCAGGCCTTTTGTCTGTGCCTGCCGACGTGACTGTCGGGCAACGATGCGGCTACGAGAGCAAGCCGCACGTGGCCTCCCGTCCAAGGCGGTCCCGGATGAAACGTCCGTCGGACATAGAAGCATGGTGGGCCTCACCAACATCTGCCATTGGAGTACACCCCAACCAGACGACCGGGACACTTTGTCCTGGCTTTCTTCTGAGAGGAGCTTAGGACTCAACCTGAAAGGACGACGGTTGGAGGCGGCGGTGGCAGGACAACGGATCGGGTACGTCCGAGTAAGCACTCTTGACCAGAATGAGAAACGCCAGCTCGAAGGCCAGGTTCTGGACCGAGTCTTCACGGACAAGGCCTCCGGCCGGGACACTTCCAGGCCGGCGCTTACGGAGTTGCTGCGGTTCGCCCGGGATGGGGACACCGTGGTCGTGCACAGTATGGACCGGCTCGCGCGGAACCTCGATGACCTGCGTGCCCTTGTCCAAGGCCTCACCCGCAAAGGTGTGCGGGTGGAGTTCGTCAAGGAGAGCCTGGTCTTCACAGGTGAGGACTCCCCCATGGCCAACCTCATGCTCTCCGTCATGGGCGCCTTCGCCGAATTCGAACGCTCCCTCATCAGGGAACGCCAGCGGGAAGGCATCGCCCTCGCGAAACGGCGAGGCGCCTACAAAGGACGGAAGAAGACCCTCCCGCCGGAACGGGCAGCGGAACTCGTTCAGCGCGCCGGCACCGGTGTTCCAAAAACCCTCCTGGCCCGTGATTACGGGATCAGCCGGGAGACCGTCTACCAGTACATCCGCCACGCAAAGTTGGAGTGATCCGCTCCCCTTCCTGCACCGTCGATGTGCCATGGTCTGCACGACCATTGCTTTACAGAATCGCGGTTATCGGCTCTTTGTCATGAGCACGGAGAGGGGCTCCGAAGGGGCTACGAGACTACAAGTAGTCCGTTCCCGATTCTGTCCATCCATGTGATGGTGGCCCCCTTTAAGAAGGCTTTTCACGTCTGCGAGCTTGGCTCACGGCGGAGCATTGTCCCGGGCCAGGGCGACATAAGAAGCCCGACGAGCACATTAGCCCATCCACGGCGCTAATTCGTGCGGACAGCGCAATGCTCCTATCCCGCTGATTATCGAGTATCCATAATCGGTGTGAAAGACTGGGTTTATGGCGGGGTCAGCAGCGTTTGAGAACGAGAGCCTTTCGGAAAAGGTCAAGCGTACGATTGTGGACCGCGTCGTTGATGGTACATATCCTCCCGGGATGCGTCTCGTGGAGCTCCAGCTCGCAAAGGAGTTCGGCGTCAGCCAGGCGCCGGTCCGTGAAGCGCTGCGGCAACTGTCGTCAACCCGGCTGGTCGAAAACATCCCCCGCCGCGGCACGTTCGTCCGGTCAGCCTCGCAGGATGACCTCGCGGAGGTCTACTTTGTCCGCCTCGCGCTGGAGGGAACAGCGGCGGCGGCAGCCTATCCGGCACTGCACGCTGACCCCTCGCCATTGCGGGAGGCGCTGGCCGGCATGCGTGAGGCCGCGTTGACGAACGATGCCCATGGCATCGCCAAATACAGTACGGACTTTCACAGGGCTGTTGTGGTTGCGACCGATAACCGGCTGATGCTGGAGATCTGGGACTCCCTTCATGTCGAGGCCCGCACCATGGCCACCGTCGTCCGCGGCCACGTCGCCCTGCACGAAGCGGCCGAAGCCCACGTCCCGATCTTGGAAGCCTTCGAGAGCGGCACACCGGATCTCTGCACCAAGCTCGTTATCGAGCACCAGCACGAGTACTCCATCCTTCCTCAGGGATAGACTCCCTTCCTTCTCCCCGCGAAGCACCTTCCTAAAAAATTATCGATAATCGGTTGTGACGCCGGTCACGAAGCATGTAGAGTCGTTCTCATCAATTATCGATAATCGATCAAGGGAGATCATCTTGAAACTCGTTACCTTCCGCCGCCACGGAGTTCAGCAGACCGGAGTCCTGAACGATGACGTCTCGGCGGTGACTGCCGTGCCGGGCGGGCAGGACCTGCTCTCACTCATCGACCACTGGGCCGAGGCAGCTAACGAGCTCGCCTCCGTGACCGGCGAAGCAATCCCCGTGGCGGACGTTGATCTGCTGGCTCCCATTCCGCTCCCCCGCCGGAATATTTTCTGTGTGGGCCGCAACTACGTTGAACACGCCAAGGAATTCGCCAACTCCGGCTACGACGCAACTGCAAGCGCCACAGCCCAGCCGGAATACCCGGTGGTGTTCACCAAGGCGCCCTCCACGGTCATCGGCACCGGCGCGGACGTTGACCCGCACACCGGGGTGACCTCAGAACTCGACTACGAAGCCGAGCTCGGCGTCATCATCGGTACAGGCGGCCGTGGTATCAGCAAGGGCGATGCCCTGGACCATGTCTGGGGTTACACAATCATCAACGACGTCACCGCCCGCGACCTGCAGAAAGACCACAAGCAGTGGTTCCTGGGCAAGAGCCTGGACACCCACTGCCCGATGGGTCCGTGGGCGGTCACGCGGGACGAGGTCGGTGACGCGCCGCTAGACCTGCACTGCACCGTCAACGGCGAAACCCGGCAAAAGGCCACGACCGCAGACCTGATCTTCGACATTCCCACGATCATCGAAACGATCAGCGCCGGCATCACCCTGCAGCCTGGCGACATCATCGCGACCGGCACCCCGGTCGGTGTCGGCATCGGCTTCACCCCGCCTCGGTTCCTGACCAGCGGAGACGTCGTCGAAATCAGCATCAGCAAGCTCGGCACACTGAGGAACCGGATCGGAGAAGGACGATGAGCACCGCAACCCTCCCCGCAGGACTGACAGAAGTCGGAACGAAGCACCTCTTCGTCGAGACCACAGGCACCGGGGACGATGTTGTCCTGGTCCACGGTCTCGGCGGCACCACCAGCTTTTACGAACCCCTCGTCGCCTCACTTGCCGAACGGTTCAGGGTCACCCGCTACGACTTCGCCGGACACGGACGCTCGCCCAGGGACAGGGAACTGAGCCTGGAATCCCTGGCCGCCGAACTGGCCCTGGTCATCGAATCCCGGACCGCCTCGGGCCGGGCACACCTCGTCGGCCACTCGATGGGAACCCTCATCGTCCAGCAACTGGCGTCAACCCGGCCCGACCTGGTCCAGGAAATCGTCCTGCTCGGCCCCGTCCGCGAGCAGTCGCAGGCGGCCAAGGACGCCACCCGGGCACGCGCAGCCCTCGTCCGGGCGAAGGGCATGGCGGCTGTGGCAGACACCATCGCCAACGCCGCCACCGCCGACTACGCAGCCCTAGGAAACCCTCTGGTCCGCCCGTTCGTCCGTGAACTTCTCCTTGGCCAGGACCCCGAAGCGTACGCCCAGGCCTGCGAAGCCCTGGCCGCCGCCACCAACCCGGACCTGACCGCAATCCGATCCAAGGTCCTGCTCCTGACCGGCAGCGAGGACAAAGTCAGCACCCCGGCCTCCAACGAAGCCATGTCCGCAGAACTGGGCAGCGCCGAACTTCTGATCGCACCCGAAACCGGCCACTGGACGGTACCCGAGGCGCCGGACTTCGTCACGGCCGCCGTCGTCGACTTCCTGACCACCACGACACTCAAGCCAGACATGAAGAAGACGTGCGCGTGCAGTATCGCCAGCCCCGGCTGCCAGTCACGCCGCCAGCAGACCATCACCATGCAGATCCGCAAAACACCATAACAACCCCCGCACCGTCTCCACCTCAAGATAAGGACAACGAAGTCATGTCGAAAACCCTCTTCACCAACGTCAACATCCTTGACAGCACCGGCGCCCAGCCCTTCCTGGGCGAAGTGCTCATTGTCGATGAGCGCATCACCGACGTCCGCCCCGGTTCCGGGAACTTGCCCCGAGAGGGCGCCAAGATCATCGACGGCCGAGGACAGACCCTGATGTCGGGCCTGTGCGACGCGCACACCCACTTCACCTGGAACAACGGGTCCCTGGACGCACTGGGCACCATGCATGTTGAGGAGCACCTCCTGCATTCCATCCGCTCCGCGAAAACCTACATCGACTACGGCTATACGATGTGCTTCGGCGCCGCCAGCGCCAAGAAACGCCTCGACGTCGTCGTCCGCAACGCCATCAACGCAGGTGACGTCCCGGGCCCCAGGTACCTGGCCAACGGGCAGGAAATCGCCACGACCGCCGGCGAGCTCGTCCCTGGCATCACCCAGGTCGCCGACGGGGTCGAGGAGATGCGCAAAGTCGTCCGTGAAACCATCGGCCTGGGCGTGGACCAGATCAAACTCAGCATCTCCGGCGAGGAAATCACCGGGACGCAGGCCGCCACCGACACCTACATCACCGAAGAAGAACTCCAGGTCGCCGTCGATGAAGCCCACCGCCGTCACGTGCGCGTCTGCACCCACGCCCGCAGCCGCGACTCCGTGATCATCTCGATCAAGACCGGCGTGGACATGATCTACCACGCCTCCTACATCGACGACGAAGGCATGGACCTGCTCGAAGCCGCCAAGGACCGGGTCTTCGTCGCCCCAGCCATCAACTGGCTCGTCGCCACCATCAACGACGCCGAAGCCTTCGGCTACTCCCACGAAGACGCCGAAAAGGCCGGCTACGTCCACGAACTCGAAGTCGCCATCAAAGGCATGCAGGAAATGCGCCGCCGCGGCATCCGCGTCCTGCCAGGCGGAGACTACGGCTTCGCCTGGACCCCCCACGGCACCTACGCACGGGACCTGGAGCACTTCGTCAAGCTCTTCGGCTACACGGAAATGGAGACCATCATCGCCGCCACCGCCCTCGGCGGAGAACTGTTCCAAAAGCCCAACGAGCTCGGCAAGGTCCTGCCCGGATTCTACGCCGACCTCATCCTGGTCGACGGCAACCCGCTCGAAGACATCACCATCCTCCAGGACATCACCAAAATCACCGCCGTAATGAAAAACGGAGAATTCCACCGCGAACCGGTCGAAAACACACCAGCCGCCCCCGAAAGCGCCGACCCCGCAGACCTCGCCCTGACCCACCTCTAACACCCTGTTCTATGGCCCCGGCCCCCGGCCGGGGCCATAGAACCACGTTCACCCCTCCAAAATGATCAAACGCTCCCGCATTCTGTGCGCGCTGAGAAGCGTGCACCTCCCCTAGCTTTCCTTTTCAAAAAGACAATGACGCCATTTTGACCCTAAGGAACCACCAATGAAGCCCCTCATCATCATCGGAATCACCGCCGGGATCCTCGCCGGCCTCTGGACCCAATTCAGCACACCCCTTGGCCTTATCACCTGGGTCGGCTTCCTCTCCTGGGCATGCTTCTTCGCCGCCGGCGGGAAACGCGCCGGGCTCCTCAAGACCATGCCCGCCAACCTCTCAGGAGTCCTATGGGGCGCCGTCATCCTCTGGGCAGCGGCGAACCTCCCCATCCCCGGTGCGCTCGGAATCTCCGTCGCCATCGCAGCCTTCGCCATGTGCGTCCAGGCCCGTTGGAGCGTCCTGGGCTTCATCCCAGGAGCGTTTGCCGGATGCGCCGCCTACTTCGGCACCACCTTCGACGCAGCCGGCACCTGCCTGGCCCTGATTGCCGGCGCCTGCCTTGGCTGGCTCTCCGAATACACCGCAGGAATCCTGACCACCACCCGCAAAAAAGACCAAACACCCGCACCAGTCGCGAACACCCAACCCGTCGCCTAAAACAACAGCAAGGCCTCTCCACCGCCCAACCCCTCCCAGGTGCCACCGGCGACGCTCCCCGGCGGTCGGTGGCACCTGAACCCAACCCAGCCCGCCACCGCCACCACCTAAAGGAACCGCGATGAACGCACCAACCGCCCATGCAGCCGCCGGGTCCTACCCGATCGAACACAGAACCTCCACATCCCAGCCAGCACGGTCCTTCAGGGTCGATGACTGGTTCCGCCTCCCCACAGCAACAGTGGAAATCCGCCGAAACGGCACCTACGTCAGAACCGCACGCGTCGAAGAAGCCACCCCGGACTCCCGGATGCTCTGGCTCTCACCCGAAGGCGTCGACTCACGCATCCTCATCGACAAACTCGACGGATACGAAGTGTGGATCGACCCCCACCAGCTCTACTACATTCCGTCACAGCGATAACCGAAGGGGGCAGCCATGACTACCGTTACCGAACGGCCCGGCACCATCGACCCGACCCACGTGCGGGACGTCATGTCCAGGGTGCCCACCAGCGTCACCGTCGTCGCCGGACAGCCTGAACTTACCGGTGAACGCGCCGCCATGATCATCGGATCATTCGTCTTCATCTCCGCAAACCCCTGCCTGGTCGGCTTCTTCGTCGGCCACGAGTCCTCCACCTGGCCACAGCTCAATAAAGCCACCGTGCTCGGCATCAGCACACTGGGATCCGCACAGGCAGGCTTCTGCCGCAAACTGGGTAAGAAGGAAGCCGACCGCTTCGCCGACCCCTTCTGGACCCACGGGACCTACGGTGCCCCACTGGTCACAGGCGCCGTCGCAACCATGGAATGCCAAATCGAGAACGTTACGCCCATCGGGGACCACGCCTTCGTCCTGGCCCGAGTCCTCGGCCTCAGCACCGGCAGTCGCACAGACCCACTCGTCTTCCAAAATCACGGATTCTCCGGCCTCCTCCCCCACTGACGCCCCAGTGCCGCCACTGAGAAACGGGAGTAAGCCGTCCCCACCGTGCCGCAGTTTTGCCACAACCGGACGTCGCCATAGGTTGACGGAATCACCATTATCGGCGTTAGCAACGGGAGTAGAAGAAGTAGCTGCGAGAACTCCCGCCTCCCGACGTATTCAACGTTTGCGCAGGTCAGGAGCAGCTTTTCCTTCGAATCGAATCACGTTGAAGCTAGCCGGATTTGCCGCGTTCACCGCGGTTCACCGCGAAAGCTATAGGTTTCCTGCATCTAATGCATGTTTCCACGGTTTAGGGGTTGCGGTGAATGGTTTCGTCCCGCGGATGCTGGTTGATCAAGACATCGGGCTGTTCCAGGCCGACGAACGGGTTTTCACTGCGATGCTGGACGGCTGGCGCGCACAGATGCTCGCGCGAGCCCTCACGACCGAAACCATCAAACAGCGCTGCCGGCTGCTGGAACGGTTTCAGAAGTTCACAGGTGAGTTTCCGTGGCAATGGCGCCCGGCGGACATTGAGGATTTCCTGGCTGATCTGCGGTCCGGCGAGAAGCCCATCAGCCTGAAAACGCTGCGCTCGTACAGCAACGCCGTGGTGATGTTCTGCTCCTACCTGACGCACCCTGGTTATGGTTGGGGCGAGTTCTGCGAACGCACATTCGGCGATTGCCAAGCCAAATCTGCTTCGAGTGGAACATGCCCAGGCACACTACCGACAAGGCGGTGCCGGCGCAGCGGCGGTCATTCACCAAGGCAGAACTGCAACGGCTCTTCGATCACATCGACGATCTCATCGACCGAGAATACGCGGCCGGCACCAAGCGCTGGCTGCCCCTGTTCCGCGACTCGGTGGCCTTCAAGGTTGGCTATGCCTAACTGGCTCACCGACAACGGCTCCAGCCTCGACGGGCTGACCCAAGCTCATCTCGACCTCTGGCAAGCAGAAGGACCCACCACCAGGCGGATCGCCGAACACTTCCTGAAATGGGCCATCAAGGCCAAGGCCGCTCCTGCAGGGCTGACTATCATCTCGCATCCTCGTGGAACCAGCGCCAAACTCGATAAGACAGGGCAGGCCGAAGCATTGAACCGCGTGCTCAACGCCGGCGGTCAAATCGAGGCACGCGATCAGGCCGCCGCGATCCTCGTCTTCGGGCAACAGGCCGAACGCATTGCCCAGCTCGCCTGGGAAGACGTGACGGTCACCGAAGAACTCGTCACGGTCCAGCTCGGATCAATAAACATCGCTGCCAAACCTGTTGGATGAGCCGTGGCGGGAGCTGGCAGAGAACCCGACGCATGGCCTCACCGCCGCACATCCCAACAGCAACTGGGTCTTCACCGGACGATCCCCAGGAAAACACATCCACCCCGGCCACCTAACCCAACGCCTGACCCGGATCTTCAGTACCCGCGCCGCGCGGCTCGGAACACTCCACGAACTCACCAAACTCGCCCCCCGTCGCCATCATCGCCGAGACACTTGGATACTCCCCCACGACCATCGAACGCCACGCCACCAGCTCAGCCGCCAGCTAGCCCAATACATAGCAGCCGCTCACGAGTCTCGGACAACGGGAGACCGCGACCGGCGGAGCGGTTACCGTGTCGGACGATCGAGAAACTCCTGAAGGGCCGGTCCCAAGACGCGGCCGAGAAACTCCGTCCAGATCGCCGCGTCATGTTCGTCGTAGTATGCGAACCAAACATCGCTTGAGTCGGTTGTTGCGGAAGTTGGTGCAAACGATCGAAGGTAGTGCTCTCGCACGTCGGGGGGAAGTTGGGATAGGAACTGCTCATCTGGAGGCGGCAACGTGACGGCGACTTGGCTGATGATCTGGAGCGCCTCTCGCCGCCTAAGCTCATCAAGGAGGGGCCATAAACGGACCCGATTAAAGCCGGTTGCGCGTTCCGGCGTCCTTGATTGCTCGAACTCGACTACGAATCGGTTGCCTGCGCGAGTATCCCAGCCGCTTTGGCCGCATTGGACGGCAATGATGAGGTGATCATCAGCCCATGGCCGAGTCCAGGCATTGCTGCCCAGTCGCTTGAACCCTTCTTCCTTCAACCAAGGTCCTAAACCCGGCCGAAGAACATCAACTAAGTCACGCGATCTGAAGGTGTCTGCACGGGGCGCCCGACGGGCTCCCTGGTCTTGACGCGTTCTTCTGAATCTCACGATGTAACGATAAGGCGGCTGGCAGCTTCGGCAGGACTCACGCTCGGAAGACCTCGGACCATCAACGGAACTATCGTCCTCCGATTCTGGGCTACTCCCGGCCGATGAATAACCGGGCATGCCAGTTGAAACAGGCGGGGGTGCCTGGAGAGGGCGCCTCTCATGCAGTCATTTCGTGGCGTTTTCTCCCCGGACTCCTTGAGTCAGATGCGTGCGTGCTCGGCCACGCAGGAACGAGGCGGGTGGAACATTTGCGGCCAATCTTCGGACCGGAGCAATATGACCGCAGAGGCTCCTCCCGCCTGAGCCATCACTCATTTCTTGTGATGCTGTTCCAAGAGTTCGTGGCTGTAGTGGAGCATTAATTCGTAGTGGTAGTGCAGTCCAATCCAAGGGGACGCGAAAAATTCATCGATGTTGATGGCCTCGTGGACTGTTCGTTCTTTCTCTGCTCCGTGTGTCCGTTCCGGCGCGCTTGGGTGGGAACGCCTGCTGAATGGCCAAGATTCGAGGACGGGGCATGGCCTGTTCTCCTCTCTCGAATTCCCTACTAAAATGTCTTGCTTTAAGACCCGAGGGCCAGACGTGACCTTGGTGTCCCGGTTCTTAACTGCATTGGTCTTCTGTCAAAAGGCTCGGAGGATGTCTTCGACGCGTTGTTTGGCGTCGCCGAAGAGCATCTGGGAGTTGTCGCGGAAGAATAGCGGGTTTTGGACGCCGGCGTAGCCGGCGGCCATGGAGCGTTTGAACACCACCACATTTTCTGCCTCCCAGACCCGCAGGACGGGCATGCCGGCGATGGGGCTGCCTGGGTCTTCAGCGGCGGCGGGGTTGACGGTGTCGTTGGCGCCGATGACCAGGACCACGGAGGTGCCGTTCAGGTCGTCGTTGATTTCGTCCATTTCGAGAACGATGTCATAGGGGACTTTGGCTTCGGCGAGGAGGACGTTCATGTGCCCTGGGAGGCGCCCTGCGACGGGGTGGATCCCGAATCTGACGTTTACGCCCTTCTCTCGTAGTTGGTGGGCGAGTTCAGCGACGGGGTACTGGGCCTGCGCGACGGCCATGCCGTAGCCGGGGGTGATGACCACGGACGAGGCGTTGGTCAGCATGTCGGCGGTGGCCTGTGCGGTGATTTCGCGGTGCTCGCCGTATTCTTTGTCCGCTCCGGTGGGGGCGGCGATCCCGAAGCCGCCGGCGATCACGGAGATGAAGGACCGGTTCATGGCCTTGCACATGATGTAGGACAGGTAGGCGCCGGAGGAGCCGACGAGGGCGCCGGTGATGATGAGAAGGTCGTTGTTCAGCAGGAAGCCCGCGGCTGCGGCTGCCCAGCCGGAGTAGCTGTTGAGCATGGAGACAACAACGGGCATGTCGCCGCCGCCGATGGAAGCCACCAGGTGCCAGCCAAGCCCCAGGGCCAGGAGGGTAACAATGATCAGGAGCCAGAGCTGGGAGTCGTTGACATACCAGACGGTCAGGACCACGAACGAGGCAAGGGCGCCGAGGTTGATCGCGTTCTTGCCCGGCAGCATCAAAGGCGTGGACTTCATCCGGGCCGAGAGTTTCAGGAACGCCACGATCGATCCGGTGAAGGTCACCGCTCCGATGAACACGCCGATGAACACCTCGGCATGATGGATGGCCATGAGCCCGGATGACAGGGCCGGGGCTTCGAGGTGCCCGTTCCAGCCCACCAGGACCGCGGCGAGACCAACAAAGCTGTGCAGCAGCGCGATCAGTTCCGGCATGCCGGTCATTTCGACCACTCGGGCACGCCAGAGCCCGATGGCCCCGCCGACGAGCACCGCGGCGATGAGCAGGACCAGGCCGGTCAGGGCGTGGCCGGTCCCCCAGGCATCCTGGAGGGTCAGCCAGATGGTCGCGGCGAGGGCGATGACCATCCCGGTGATGCCGTAGATGACCCCGGCGCGGGCCTTCTCGTGCTTGCTCAGCCCGGCGAGCGACAGGATGAACAGCAGGGCCGCGACGATGTAGGCCGCCCCCGCAATAGAGTCGGCGGTCAAAGGACCGGAGACGGGGTCAGTCACGGTAAAGCTCCTCGTAAGTGTTGCTGCTGCTGTGGGGGTGACGGCGCTCATGAACGTGCCTTCCCGGCCGAGAACATGGCGAGCATGCGCCGGGTCACGGCGAAGCCGCCGAAAATGTTAATGCTGGCCAGCAGCACAGCGACGGTGGCGAGGACCTGCATAACAATGTTGTCGGAGGTGACCTGCAGCAGGGCACCGACGACGATGATCCCGGAGATCGCGTTCGTGACCGACATCAGCGGGGTGTGCAGGGCGTGGTGGACTTTCCCGATCACATAGAACCCGACCACGACCGAGAGCATCAGCACAGTGAAGTGCTGCGGCAGCGGCGCCGGGGCGACCGCGTTGACCAGGAACAGCGCGGCGATGCCCGCGGCGAAGAGTCCTGCCTTGCCGGCGGGGCTGAGGCCCTGTTTCTTTTTCGGTGCCGTACTTTTGGCGGCCGTTTCGGCGTCGGTCTTCACTGCGGGTGCGGCGGAGACTCGGACCGGTGGCGGTGGCCAGGTCTTCTCACCTTCGCGAACCACCGTCACGGAGCGCTGCACCACGTCGTCGAAGTCGATCCGCAGGACCCCGTCCTTGTCCGGGGTGAGGAGCTTGAGGAGGTTCAGCAGGTTCGTCCCGTACAGCTGGGACGCCTGGGCCGGGAGCCGCGCCGGAAGATCCGTGTAGCCCAGGATCACCACACCGTTATCGGTAACGATCCGTTCCCCCGCGACCGAACCTTCGACGTTTCCGCCCTGCCCGGCGGCCATGTCCACGATCACGCTGCCCGGCTTCATACCCGCGACGTCCTCGGCGGTGAGCAGCTTCGGCGCCGGGCGCCCCGGGATCAGTGCCGTGGTGATAATGATGTCGACATCTGCCGCCTGCTCCGTGTACATTTCGGCGGCACGGGCGTTATAGGCCTCGGAGGTGGCCTTGGCGTACCCGTCGGAGGACTCCATCTCCTCCCCCACCTCAACCTTGAGGTAGGTCCCGCCGATCGACTTCACCTGATCTGCGACTTCAGGCCGCGGGTCCGTGGCACGCACAATTGCGCCCAGGCTGGACGCCGCCCCGATCGCCGCCAAGCCCGCGACACCGGCCCCGGCAACCAGCACCTTAGCCGGCGGGACCTTGCCCGCCGCGGTCACTTGGCCCGTGAAAAACCGGCCAAATTCATGCGCCGCCTCAATCACAGCACGGTAACCGGCAATGTTAGCCATCGAGCTCAGCACATCCATCGACTGCGCCCGTGAAATCCGCGGCACCGCATCCAAAGCCAACGCCGTGATCGGACGCGCCGCCAACGCGTCCACCAGCTCCGGCCGCAACCCCGGACTCAGTGAGCCAATCAATGTCGCGCCCGTAGCCAGTCGATAAATCTCCTCCTCACTGGGCGGATTAATGCGCAGCACGACGTCGCTGCCCCAGGCCTCATCAGCCCCAACGATCAGTGCGCCTGCTTCGGCGTAGGCCTCGTCACGGAAGGACGCCGACTCACCTGCGCCCTTTTCGACCACGACCTTGTAGCCCAACCCCAGCAACTGCTTCACCGTGGTGGGCGTCGCCGCCACCATCGTCTCCTGGCCTAACTCGGCCACAATGCCAATACGTGTCACGATCATTCTCTTTCGTCTGTCTAACCTGCCCGGCGGGAATCCACAACCATGCAAATAACATGGGTTCACTGCTCGCGGGACCCGTCAGGAAAATGCTTGAGTAGCCTCTGGGGCCCGCGCTTTCTTCGGTCATACTCTCGGGCTGCACGCTCAGACGATGAAATAGCCTTAGGGCACGCCGATCGGAGGCCTGTCCACGGAAACGAGGCCACGCACACTTACTCGTCTTAAGGGGCTCCATACCTGGGAGCTGTCTCCAGCAGTAAGACGGGGGGATATGAGCTGTTCCGGTGACGCTGCAAGCTTTCTTCCTTGAAGGCTCCTCAATTGTTCAGCGGATGGTGTATCCGCCGTCAATGGCGATGGTATGGCCGGTGATCAGCGACGCAGCATCGCTGAGCAGGAACGTAACGGCACCAGTGATGTCCTCGGGTTCCCCGAATCGACCGATCGGGATCCTCGACAGCAACTCCGCAGCCCATTCGGGCCTGCTGAGGCTGGATGCGGTGAGTTCCGTGCGGACGAATGTTGGTGCGACAGCGTTCACGCGGATCCCTGACGGCGCCCATTCAAGGGCGAGGATCTTCGTCAGGTGGATCAACCCGGCCTTGCTGGTGCCGTATGCTGCCCGTTCCTCAATACCAACGATTCCTGCCTGTGAGGCGATGTTGACCACCGCTGCGGGGGATCCTCGATCTACCCAGTGTTGCGCCAAGGCTGTGGTCAGGAAAAAGCTGCCTTTGAGGTTCGTGTCGAAGACGCTGTCCCAGTCCCGCTCAGTCAATTCCAGGGCGGGTTTGGGTACGTTGAGCCCGGCGTTGTTGACGAGCAGGTCAATTCCACCGCTCAAGGGCATCAAGATATCGACGAAGTCGCGGATGCTTGTGGTGTCACCCAGGTCAACGGCAAGGCACGGGGTTCCGTACCGTTCGGTGATCTGGCGGGCACTTGTGGCGTCGCGGCTGGTTCCGTAGACCGTAGCGCCGGACTCGGCAAGGCCATCGGCGATGGCTTTGCCGAGTCCGCCGGCTGCTCCGGTGACCAGTGCTTTCTTGCCGTCCAGGCGGAAGTCGGGCACCGGTATTCCTTTAGTTGTCGAAGGTGTGGTCGGACCAAGGCAGGCTGGTTCCGCGGTACTTCGCGGCGCGTACGTCGCCGGAGCGTGCGTGTCCTTCGAACCGTTCTACCCGGGAGGCGCGTCCGCAGAGTTCACCGAAGAAGGCGCTGGATTCGGTGTTGGTCACTTCCTGGTAGGTGACGGTGCGCAGGTACTTGCCGACCCAGAGGCCGCCTGTGTAGCGGGCGGCGCCGCGGGTGGGCAGCACGTGGTTGGTGCCGATGACCTTGTCTCCGTACGAGACGCAGGTTCCTTCGCCCAGGAACAGTGCGCCGTAGTCGTGCATCTTCTCCAGCGCTTCGCGGGGGTTTTCGGTGAGGATCTGTACGTGTTCGTAGGCGTACTCGTCTCCCAGGGCGTAGGCGTCGTCGAGGGTTTCGACCACGTGGACGGCGCCCCAGTCCCGCCATGCGGCACCGGCGTAGTCGCGGGTGGGAATGTCCACGAGGATTGTGTCGATGTGCTCGATGACTTTACGGCCGAGTTCTTCGCTGGTGGTGATCAGGACGGCTGGTGAATCGGGGCCGTGCTCTGCCTGGGACAGCAGGTCCACTGCGACGATGAACGGGTCAGCGTGCTCGTCGGCGACGATCAGGACTTCGGTGGGGCCGGCGAAGAGGTCGATGCCGACTTCGCCGAAGAGCTGGCGCTTTGCCTCGGCGACGAAGGCGTTGCCGGGCCCGGCCAGCATGTTGACCGGCTTGATGGTCTCGGTGCCGATGGCGAGGGCCGCCACGGCCTGGATGCCGCCGAGGAGGTAGATCTCGTCGGCGCCGGCCAGGTGCATGGCGGCAACGGTGGCATCGGGAACCTCCCCCTGGATAAGGGGGGTGCAGGCAGCAACGCGCTCGACGCCGGCAACCTTGGCGGTGACGATGGTCATGTGCGCGCTGGCCAGCAACGGGTACTTCCCGCCGGGGATGTAGGCGCCGGCAGCCTGGATCGGTACATTCTTCTGGCCGAGGAAAACACCCGGCAGGGTTTCGATTTCGAAGTCACTCAATGACTCGAGCTGCTTCTGCGCCATCGTCCGGACCTGCTCCTGGACGAACTTGATGTCCTCGATGGTCTGCTCCGGAACCCGGGCGATGATCTCGTCCAGCTGCTCCTTGCTAAGCCGGAAGGACTCGGGTGCGTACTTGTCGAACTTCTCGGAGTACTCCCGCACTGCTGCGTCGCCGCGTTCGCGGATGTCAGCGATGACGCTCTCTACGGTTGCCCGGATTTCAGACGTGCTCCCCCGCATATCGCTGCTCCGGGCCGGCGTCTTTAGCAGGACAGAGGGCACTGAACTTTTAAGGGTTTCAACTGTCATCCAAAACACTTCCATCTTCATCGATGGGCGGCTCGTGGAGCGCCCAGCCCGGCATCGGTAACTACTTCACGGAAGTGTATACGTATACACTTCACGAAACAACAGCTGCTAGATGGCTGTGCATACGTATAAGCTAGCTCCGGTAGAACTAAGCCAAGCTACAGGAGGTCGGGAAAAGTGGTTACCAGCCGCGACGTTGCGCAACTGGCGGGCGTCTCCCAAGCGACGGTTTCCCGCGTCATGTCCTCCTCTGCCAAACTCTCACCGGCCACCAAGGCAAAAGTCCAGGCTGCCATGGTGACGCTTGGCTATGTGCCCCACGCCGGAGCCCAGGCCATGAAAACGCGCAGGACGAACACAGTAGGTGTTGTGGTCGCCGACCTGATCAATCCCTTCTACGCGGAAGTCCTTGATGAACTCAGCCGCGCACTGGACACAGCCAGGTTCCGCGTAGTTATTTGGAACACGGGCGGGGGCAGCCGGCATGATGCGCTCCGGGCCATCCGCGAACGAGCCGTCGATGGCGTTATCTTCACGACCGCGACTGAGGACTCCGTTGAATTGCAGGCGGCAGTGGAAAGAAACAGCCCCATCGTCCTCATCAACCGCGTGGTCAAAGGCTTGGACTGTGATCAGGTGACCAGCAGCAACGTCAGCGGCGGCGCCGCGGTGGCCGATTACCTCCTGAGCCACGGAAAGTCC
Organism: Arthrobacter sp. efr-133-TYG-104; assembly: GCF_030208915.1. Classification (NCBI taxonomy): domain Bacteria; kingdom Bacillati; phylum Actinomycetota; class Actinomycetes; order Micrococcales; family Micrococcaceae; genus Arthrobacter; species Arthrobacter sp. efr-133-TYG-104. The sequence continues at coordinate 43,890 of NZ_JARVTA010000021.1, read as the reverse complement.
CGGGTAGCCTTCATTGGTGGCCCTCAAAAGGCGAGCACATCGCGGGACCGCGGCATTGGATTCCTGGGAAGAATGGCTGACTCGGGACACGCCGTACCCAGCACGTTACAGTTCCACGGCGAGTTCTCCCACGACCTGACTGCAGAAATCATGACTAGGCTGCTGGTGATGGCGGACCGACCGCAAGCTGTTTTTTGCGGTAATGACTATATGGCATTCGGTGCCATCGATGCCCTGCGCGCCAGCCGGCTGAACGCCCCGCAAGACTGCTGGGTCATCGGATACGACGACGTCGAGATGGCGGCGTGGGAATCATTCAACCTGACCACCGTGCGCCAACCCAGCCGTGAGATGGCACGGGCGGGAGTTCGGCTCCTGCTGGACCGCATCCACTCGCCCGGCCTGCCGTCCCGGCGCGTTGACTTCCCGTACGAGCTGGTGGTCAGAGGCAGCACCAACCAGAGCGCCGCATCAAGCCCGAACGTTGCTGCCGAGGCAGCAGCCGAAACCACTCTCCTGGACTGAAACTGTAGAGGCACGCCTGCGCATCCCGCCGCGCAGTTCCGGGGGCCTAGGGCGTGTCTCCTAAATGTGCGGGGTGCTGACTGGAACCCTTGAGGGGTGTCACGAACAGCTCTACTAAGTGATGATCAGTGGTCCCGGATCGAGCCCCTGCTTCCTAGGTACGTGGGTCGGTAGTTGTTTGAGCGTTCCTCAGGTTTGAGCTGTGGCGGCCCGGTGGCCGGTCTCTGAGAACAAGACGGCGGTGCGCATCGTTCAAAACGCAGACATTACCCTCGAAGACGTCCGGATCCCGTATTCAAACTGGTTGCCTGGAACGAAATCCTTCAAGGACACCAACGTCCTGCTTCGTAACTCCCGAATCTGGGTCAGTTGGCAGGCCGTTGGACAGCAGTTCGCAGCATTCGACGTTGCCAGGGCATACGCCCTGAAAAGGCACCAGTTCGGAAAACCGATCGCCTCGTTCCAGATCATCCAAGGCCAGCTCGCCAAGATCATAGCCAACGCAACCATGTCCTTGGCCTGATGATTCAGATGGCGCGGCTTCAAGACAGTGGAAATCTCACAATGGACCACGCCGCTCTGGCCAAAGCGAGCTGCAGTGACAGGATGCGCCAGTCGGTTGCTCTGGGCAGGGCGATGCTCGGCGGCAACGGCATCAGTACCGACTATGAAATGGCGAAAATCTTTGCCGACGCCGAGGCGATCTACTCCTACGAGGGCAGCTATGAAATTAATAGTCTGCTCGTTGGTCGAGCAGTCACCGGTATTTCTGCCTTCGTCTAACCCCTGCCGAACACTGACTTCCGACGTCTGGGCAAACGCCTGATCAAGAGACGTAGCCGAGAGGAGAAAAACTCATGGACATCCACAACACTTCAGCCATCGTTACCGGCGGGGCATCCGGGCTGGGAGCGGCCACCGCACGAGCTTTGGCCGCGCAAAACGTCCAAGTACTTGCCATTGACCTGGCGAAGTCTCTGGAAGATGCACAGCCGGTCGAAGGCGTCACCTATCTGGCAGCTGACGTGACGGACCCTGAAGCCGTAAGGCAAGCCGTTCGACGTGCCGCAGCACATTTGCCGCTTCGCGTGGACATAAACTGTGCAGGGATCCTGCCTATGGCCCGTATCCTTGGCCGGAACGGCCCACACGATCTATCGCTTTTCACGAAAGTGCTCGAAGTCAACCTGATCGGGTCCTTCAACGTTCTGGCAATAGCCGCAGCGGAAATACAGAAGACAGAGCCAGATGCCCAAGGCCAACGTGGCGTCATCATCAATACTGCTTCCATCGCTGCCTATGAGGGACAAGTAGGGCAGGTGGCCTACGCGACATCCAAGGCAGGCATCGCCGGGATGACCCTGCCGGCGGCGCGTGACCTGGCCACACACGGTATTCGGGTGAACGCCATTGCCCCGGGGGTGGTCGAAACACCAATGATGGCCACTGTTACACCGGAAATCCGGGAGGGACTGGCCGCAGGCGTGCCGTTCCCCCAGCGCCTCGCACGCCCAGAAGAATTCGCTCAACTGGCCCTGTCCATCATCGACCACGACTACATAAACGGCGAAGTGATCCGCATGGACGGGGCCTTGCGGATGCAGCCGCGCTGAGCCGTACAGACCCCACTCCAAGCTGCCCGCCAAAGGAATACCCATATGGCAGATAGCAGTTCACTCCCCGTTCCCACTAGCGATGACGTAGTCATCGTTGGTGGTGCCCGGACCCGTCATGGGAGGATCAATGGACAGCTTGCTCCCCTCAGCGCCCCGGCCATTGCCGTTGCAGGAGCCCTGGAAAGGGGCCACGTCGACCCGAACATGATTGACGCCGTCATCATGGGCCAAGTCGTCCAGGCCGGGGCCGGCCAGAATCCGGCGCGGCAGACGGCCATAAAAGCGGGCATTGGATGGAACGTGCCAGCGGTCACCATCAACAAGGTCTGCCTCTCCGGACTCGGGGCCCTCATCGATGCTGCACGAATGATCCGGTGCGGAGACGCTGATATTGTGGTCGCCGGCGGACAGGAGTCAATGAGCCAAAGCCCCCATATCCTGCCCGGGGCGCGGCAAGGATGGACTTACGGAGGATCCTCGCTCGTGGATTCGCTCGCGCACGACGGTCTGACAGACGCGCACGAAGGCATCCCGATGGGAACCCTCACAGAACGGGGCAACAGTCAATTGGGCATCACCCGGGGACGCCAGGACGAAGTTGCCGCCGCATCGCACCAGCGTGCAGCTAAAGCTGTAGCCGATGGCGTTCTGTCTCAGGAGATTGTGCCCGTAAGGGTACGCACTAGGAAGAACAGCACGGTCGTTGTCCGAGTGGACGAAGGCATCCGTCCGGAAACGTCCACGGAGACATTGGCGAACCTCCGGCCCGCATTCGTCGACGGAGGTTCGATAACCGCCGGAAACTCCTCCCCGCTCTCTGAGGGAGCGGCTGCACTGATTCTCGCAAGGTGCTCCACCGCCGAACGCCTGGGCCTGAACGTCCTTGCCGTGGTGGGAACCTACGGGCAGGTGGCTGGGCCGGACAACTCGCTCCATGCACGGCCCGCGGAGGCCATCCACGCGGCATTGGCCAAGGCCTCGTGGGCCGTCGATGACCTGGACTTCATCGAGATAAACGAAGCTTTTGGTGCCGTTGCCCTCCAGTCACTGGATGAACTGAACGTGCCCCTCGACCGATGCAACATCAATGGCGGCGCGATTGCCCTCGGGCACCCGATCGGAGCATCGGGAGCCCGGATCGCTGTCCATACGGCGCTCGAACTCGACCGTAGAGGCAAAGGCCGCGCAGCCGTGGCCTTGTGCGGCGGTGGCGGCCAGGGCGAAGCCCGGCTCCTGTACCGCAACTAATTCCTCAGGATCCACCACCCCCTGCCACCCCATCTGAAAGGACAGTCGTGACGACTACCAATACGGTTCGCGTCTATAAGAGCGAAGAGTACCTCCCCCGCGAAGACCAGCTCGCATATAAGATCGCGGAAGTCGCAGCCGACCCCGTCGAGGTGACTCGGGAGGTAACCCATATGGTCATTAACCGAATCGTCGACAACGCCTCCGTGGCGATCGCTTCGCTGAATCGTGCCCCAATTGTCGCCGCCGGGGCGCAGGCATTGACCCACAGGCCATACGCAAGCTGAGGCTCTGAATGGAACGATCGTCGGAGTTAGGAGCTCCGGTTGAACAATTGAGTTGCTCGGACAACTGCTGTGCAAGCGGTGGTCCTCAATCGCTTCCGCTTTTACCCATACCTGTTCAACTGGCATGCACGGGTATTCACGGCGTGGGAGGAGCCTTCCGGCTTCGCGCAGAGCTGAGCTGGCGTCAGGCTTCCCCCTTCCCAGAGCTCCTCACCTACGCAAACAAAGCAGAACAGCAGTAAAGCAACAAGATTTAGGTAGACCATGTTTCAAACGCCTCACACCTTACGCCGCGTTACCACCGCGGATGCAGCTAAGATCGAGGATCTGTTGAACCTTACGGTCGAAGGGCTCATCCCTGTCGCCCTTGCACTCGACCATGGCATCAGGGTGACCCGAATCGGCCCTGGAGACTACAGTGTCGAAACCGCCCCCGATATTGCACGCGGTTACACCGTTTGTGAGCACCGCTAGTCGCAGCTACCTCCACTCCCGTTGTATAAACGCCCGTGAGTGACTATGACAGGTTTGGATGGCCTCGGCAGGTCGGCTACTTCTGGGTCCACTTCAGAGTCGCCGGGCATCTTGTGACGGTTATATGTGGCCCCGCATCCGCAGGTGGATTCATCAGTGGATGGATTCGGGGACGGCTGGTCTGGGCAAGGGCGCGATTGACGCGCTTTTTCCTTTAGCGCGGGGCGTGCCCGCCGCGCATTTTGGTCCTGGGTCTTCAGGTACCAAGGGAATGTCCCAAGGACGCCAGATGCGCGGCGTCCTCGAAAGTACTTGCCGACGTCTTCGGCGAGGATCCCTGAGGTGGGTCTGACCGACTCAGGGGAGCGAGGTTAGGACTATTGGGCCGGGGTCAGCCAGGACACCGCCGGGCATCTGCCAGGAGTTGAGCCCCCTCCTGGCCAATGTTGACGCGATGGTCGAAGTCGAGAGAGGGAGTCGGAACATGACCGGGGCTCAATTTGCTCAACATCGCCCCTCTTGACGGTCCAGGCAATGCGCCTGCCCTGGTCCCATTACCCGCGTCGCGTCTCCATGCCGAACCCGAGGTCATCTTTTTGCTCTACGGTGTCTAAAGATATTACGAACGGCCTCCAAATATACTAAGCTTGACTCATTCGAGGCGGACGCCTTGTCTGAGGGGCGAAAGAACACCGAGACGAAGGAGTGCTGGAGATGTACGAGCGGTTGCCTACGCTAGAACTATGGGAGCGGACTGCTTTGCGCAGGGACAAGGGGGAGGACCTGATACCCATGCAAGGCGTACCGATGCTACCCATGCCGCCCCATGTGGTCGATGCGGTTGCTCGGTCCGCCGGTAAGGTGTTTCCACGACAGACGCGCGGGTGCTATGCATTGAAGTCGGCGATTGCCGACCAGTTGCGTCGGCGACATGGCCTGAGCGTAAATCAGGACTCCGATCTACTGGTGACTCACGGTGCTCAGCACGGTATGAGCATCGCGCTCAGAGGCATTCTCTCGCCCGGAGATGAAGTCTTGGTCCCCGCCCCCACTTACTTCTTTGACGCTATCGTGAAAATGGCGGGTGCACATCCAATTTATGTTCAAACGAACCCCAGTGACGGATGGGCCTTACCGATAGATGCACTTTCTTCAGCGGTCACGCCTGCCACTCGTGCGATCATCATCTGCAATCCGAACAACCCGACGGGAAATGTTCCAACTCGCGAAGAACTGACAGCATTGCTGAAGTTTGCAAAAGTGCATAACCTCTATGTCTTTTCAGATGAATCCTATGAGGACTATTTCCACGACGGTCCAGGTTACACGCCGCAAATGTCCCTGGCTGACATCCACAACCGTTTGATAACTGTCACAAGCCTTAGCAAGAACTATGCCTTTTCGAGCTGGCGAGTAGGATATATTCATGCTCCCAGCGATATACTGGAGGCGATTCACCCTGCGTTTGAATGTGACGCAATCAACGTCGGGGATATCCCCCAGATCGCCGCAGAGGCTGCACTCACTGGACCTCGTGACTGGCTTGACGTCGAATTCGTTTCGTTTCGCTCGCGGCGAGATCTTCTGTTGGCGGAGATCCGCGGCGCAGGATTTCAGGTTGTAACGCCGCGAGCCGGGATCTTTTGCTATGCAGACCTCACCCCCACTGGGCTCCAGGGTCACGCCCTAGAGGAGGCATTGCTTGATGTCGGCGTGCCCTGTTCCTCGGGCGATCGCTTCTACGGCAACGGCGGATATGCGCGCATTCTCTATGGCGGTACCGCTGAGAACATAATGCGCGTGGGAGAGCGGCTGAGTTTGCTCCAAAAGCTTTAGTTTAGACGTATTGGAATCTTCTCTTCTTAATTTCTCTGCGAGAGAAATCTAACGACGTGGAAGGAAGGTTTTTTCGGTAGCCAAGAGATCCACTTGGTTAACGAAAAGTCTTTCCCGGGCCGACTTGGACTGTCGGCTGCCTTGTGAGCTTGGCGGACTGCTGGTCGCCTAGGATTGGGATTAACGGCCCTTCGCAGACGAGAGTGGTTATAGCGTTTTGAGGCGGGCGCCGCTGTCGTTGGGACGTTTACTTCTCGGCGTGGTGCGGCAGGAAGATGCCGGGGCCCCTTTGTATCGGTAGTGATTAAGCAAACCAGTAACCGAAGAGACCCGGCATGAATGACTCTTTGTCTCGTCCGATGGCCGTTGGTGCTCATGTACGGACACTTTGCTGGGGCGTCGAGCGCCTTCTCGTCAGCTCTGTCACGGCAACGGTAAATGGTATCGACGTTTCCCCGGGCCTGACAATCGAAAGGTGGGGGAGCGGGCTGCGATGAACGGATGGCAGGGCGATCTCTCCGGCGCGCCCGCCGGCAGCGTTTTTAATCTGCTCTGCCCCGCTGCCCGCCAGGCCGGAAGTTGCTCGATATTAACGAGCATACAATCTGACGGCCGGAGGAGTCCGGAGCCTGCGGCAGCGTTCACCGGGAAGCCGGTCACCTTGAGCCTCCGACGATGAGCCGGGTTAGGGCCGTCTAACACCGGGGGCAGGGCGTGGCCTCATGCAGTTGCGGCGTGGTGCGGGAAGAGCGTCAACTGTAATGAAAAAGCCGGAGAATGCGTCAAATAAGTTGGAACTGCGTCACCTTAGATGGAAAAGGACAAAGAGAGTGCGCATGTGCTCCTTGGAGCCTCTCCCCTTCCAACTCGATACGCAGGGGTGCCAGTAAGTTGCCCTAGGCAACTAGTCAATGCGAATCGACAGAATACTATCCCAAACCCCAACTGCCCTAAAAGGTGGTGCGCAGAACCACGCCGCTGACTTGAAGGAAAAGGAGAACGACAATGCCCACGGCCACCTCAACAATCACTGTCACAGCCACCCACCCGGCTCAACGAGACCGACAACTGGACCAGGCCGCCGCACTACTCCGTGAGAAGGCAATTGATCGTGGCATTGTCGTAACCAGGGTCGACCGCAGAACATTTACGATCGCCCTCAGCCCCGAAGTCGCCTACGGCGAAACCCGGGAAGTCGATTTGATGTGAACGAAAGTGTGATTCTGGGAGCGACTGATGGCCGCTTGAGGGAAACGCAAGAAGATGACGCAAAAGCAGACCAGCGATGCGATGACAGCGCGAAACATCCTCTGCTGATATGGACAGCACTGGACTCCGGGGACGTCGTGTCGATGCGAACGTCAGGGAACCGGAACTATGTCGGAACAGTGGAGCAGAAGACAAAGGACGGGCTCATTATGTGGATCAGGGATGATCTAAACGAAAGAAAGCTTTTCCACTTTCGAGACTGCCTCTCCGTCGTCTTAATCTCACCTAGGTCGCGTCGATAGTAGACGTCAGTAAAGCTGGTCGCCTGCCTCATGCTGCGCAGCCAATCCGACCAGGACCGCGACGAAAATGTGGGAGCGGTAGCAGGCGCCGTTATGGGTCAGGACCCTGCCGATTCTCACGCCGCGGGCGGCAAGGCCGCAATAGCGTCGGCCCGAAGCGGTCCCGATGGGGGCATATGGCTGGCCTGCTCTTGCGATCTTCCAGCCCCGCTTCACCTGAACCCCGGTACCTGGGTGACCAGCGGGTGGCCGTCGGGACGGCCACGTTGAACCGCTCAGGTGCCCGGCGAAGGCTTCGCCATAACGCGTTACGGCGGTACACGAGGATCTCCTGGATTTTGTTTGCTCTCAAGCACCACACAACAGCCGGGTCCTCTCTCCCGTCCCATCCAGGACGTGCACTTTATTGCGTCCCATCCCCCGCTACCTTCTTAGTAACCACGGGCAGGCATCGTCGACGAACCGCTCCTACGGATAGCCGATCCCACAACTGTTCGTCTAAACCTCTCCGCGGCGGCCGAAGAAGTAATATCTTCAAAAGACCCTTGTAATATCTCACAGGTCCGCTAGGCTTTGGTTATGTGAGGTCGATCACGCTTGGGAAGTATCCCAGTACCTCAACACATCCATCTACATTTCAGTTAGGAAGCTCTTATGCCTTCGCCGATTACGACCCCTGCGGGGAACCGCAGTGGATGGCTTGTTGCCGCTGACATCGGGGGAACCTTCACCGACATCATCGCGTTGGGCCCGGACGCCCGCGTAGTTCCGGTGAAAGTTCTTTCCACTCCTCCAGACTTCGGCACAGGCGTCATTAACGGAGCAGTTGAGGCGCTATCTGCTGCCAGCGCACATGCCACCGAAGTTGTTGGCGTCCTGCACGCAACTACCGTCGCAACGAACGCCATTCTCGAGAGGCAGGGAGCCAAGACCGCGCTCGTTACGACCAAGGGGTTCCGAGACGTGCTGGAAATCGGTCGCCTGCGACGGCCTCTCCTCTACGATCTGTCTTGGAAGAAGCCGGACCCATTGGTCAAGCGTCGAAATCGTCATGAGCTTTCTCAGCGGATCGCTTCAGACGGCACGGTGCTGGAGGCCATCGAGGGTGCGGAGTTGGAGGCTCTCGCCAAGCAACTCGTCGAGGATGGCATCGAATCGGTGGCCGTGTGCCTCATTAATTCCCATGTGTCCCCTGAAGAGGAGCGCATGGTGGCGGACAAGTTGCGGGGAATGCTGCCCTCCCTGTATGTCACGGCCTCCGTGGACATCTCGCCGGAGCAGGGAGAGTTCGAACGAACTAGCACCGCAGCAGTCAACTCTTACGTCGGACCTCTTGTCCACGTCTACATCAATGAACTGAGTGATAGCCTCAGAAATCAGGAAATTACAGCACCCTTTTCAATCATGCAGTCCTCGGGAGGACTGCTTGATGCGCAAGCCGTCTCTGAAAAGCCGGTACAGATCATAGAATCAGGACCAGCTGCCGGTGTTATTGCTGTCCAGAAGCTTGCTCAATTGCTCCAGCTTGACAACGTAGTCGCGTTTGACATGGGTGGAACCACTGCGAAGGCGTCTCTCATCGAGAACGGCCGCCCGTTTGTAGCAAGTGACTATGAAGTGGGCGGAGGGATGAACATCACTCGTAGCATGGGTAAGGGCGCGGGTTACACCATTCGGGTTCCTTCTATCGACATCGCCGAAGTCGGCGCCGGGGGCGGCAGCATCATCAACGTAGATGCTGCGGGTGCGATGAAGGTTGGTCCTCAGAGCGCCGGCTCACGTCCAGGACCTGCTTGCTACGGAAATGGAGGGGCACAACCCACGCTGACGGATGCCAACGTCGTGCTGGGCTACTTGAACCCTGAATCTATAGCTGGTGGGCGCGTTGAGATTTCCCCTGATCTTGCCGTCCGCGCATTGGAACCAGTTGCGAGGGAAGTCAACAAAGAGGTGCTTGAGGCTGCCAGGGGTGCATACGAAATCGCCGTCTCCAACATGACCTCCGCTGTGAAGGCTGTCACCAGTGAACGCGGCCGGGATCCTCGTGATTCTGTCATGGTGGCATTCGGTGGGGCGGGGCCCCTTTACGGCGCTTCGCTTGCGCGTGAACTGGGAATCAATACAGTGATCGTCCCTGTCCATACCGGACTATTCAGCAGCCTGGGACTGCTGGTGGCCGACACGGAGTACCAGGTTGTCGCCCCTTACACCTCGCAACTGCAAGACCTGACGGCGTTGATTCACCAGTTTGAGACCCTCGAGGCGGAGGCTTTTGATGGTCTGGGCTCATCGGAGTCGGCTGATACTAAAATCGAACGCCTTCTCGATATGCGATACAGGGGCCAGCGCTTCGAGCTGAGGATCCCGATGCCCGAGGGACAGATCGACGCAAATACTCTAGCTGAATCCTTCGCTCGTTTCCACGCGGAGCACTTGAAGACCTACGGTCGGAAAAGCGGGGATGAGCTCGTGGAAATCGTCAACGTCCGCGTCCGCATTTCGATTCCCAATCCTGTGAGTATCGATCAGGCGCTCGCTCTTCCGCTCATGGAGGCCAACGCGGTGGAGACACGGCTGTGCCGTTTCGACACTGAAATCGAGACTCCAGTCATTCGCAGGGCACACCTTGGAATGAAGCCAAAGGCAGGTCCTCTGGTCGTGGAAGACATGGACTCGACGACACTTGTTCCCCCTGGAGCCGTGGCACATCTCGACAAATACAACAACATCATTATCAACTGGGACATTAATGGGGTAGCAGAATGAATACATCGCTTCTTCGCGACGCTGCGACATTCGAGGTCTTTCGTAACGCAGTTGCAGGCCTAGCCGACGAACTCGCGATCACAATCCTCCGAACAGCCCACTCGCAAATCGTGGCCTCGAGCATGGACTTCTCCGCCGCCCTATGCGATGCCAGCGGGCAAACAATTGCGCAGGCAAACACATGTCCAGTTCATCTCGGTTCAATCCCTGACGCAATGGAAGCTGTCTTAGCAGCATTCGGTGGCGAGATCAACGAGGGCGACGTCTACATTTTGAACGATCCCAGTCTAGGTGGCATGCATCTGCCTGACATTTTCATTATCTCGCCCGTTTTCTACGAGAGCGAACTACTGGGTTATGTCGTGACCGTCGTGAACCACAGCGATGTGGGAGGGTGGGTTGCCGGCTCCATGGCTTCGCAGTCCACGAGCATCTTCGCGGAAGGCATTCAGATTCCCCCCTCGCGTCTGGTCGATGCCGGCGTCGTCAATGAGACCTTTTATAGCCTCATTTTGAGAAACGTACGCGAGCCCGGCATGTTGCGAGGGGACCTTGAATCACAGCTAGCTGCGTGCCATGCCGGTGGAACCGGAATGAAAGACCTCGCAGCGCGCTATGGCATCGTCGAATACCGCGCTCTCCTCGATGAATTGCTCGACTACTCAGAGGCGCTCGTGCGAAATGCCCTGGAGCACGCTCCCGACGGCATCTACTCCTTCGAAGATCAGATTGACGAGGATGGGCTGGGATCAGGCCCGATCCCCTTCAAGGTCGAGATCACCATCAAGGGGACGGATATCCACTTCGACTTCACAGGGTCTTCACCTCAGGTCGCCTCCGCATTGAACGCAACCTCGTCGTTTACCCGATCCGCTTCGTATGCCTCTCTCCAAGGAGCACTCGGGTCAGATGTCCCAGCCAACAGCGGGTTCTACCGACCCTTTAGCTTCACTATTCCTGAAGCCTCAATCTTGAATGCTCAGCGTCCCGCAGCACGAGGCGCACGTGGGCTCGTCGCCTATCGAATCATCGATCTTGTCCTTGGCGCTCTGGCGCCTGCGCTTCCAAAGCACGTCCCAGCAGCAGGTGATGGGGGACCCGGGTCCGTGGCTCTTGGAATCACCGAACCGGACGGATCGCAGGTCGTTCTTTGGGACTTCATGATGGGTTCGTGGGGTGCCACCCGCTCTGGTGACGGCAACGATGGTATTAGTCCATTGGGTGCCAACATGGCGAACATTCCGGTCGAGGAACTCGAATCGTCTGGCCACGTGCGCATCGATGCCTACGGATTCCTCCCCGACTCGGCGGGCCCAGGACGATTCCGTGGTGGCTTGTCCGTGGTCAGAGACATGACGCTTCTGTGTTCCGAAGCAACTATGCAGATCCGTTCAGATCGCCGCACCTCACGCCCCTACGGTCTCAAGGGGGGACTAACGGGTGAGCCTTCACTTAATCTTCTCAACCGAGATACTGATCAGGAACGGGTTCTCGACACGAAGCCCTTCCTGACCATTTATGAAGGTGATACACATCGTCATATCACTGCATCAGGCGGCGGATATGGTGATCCCCTCGAGCGTGAAACCGACCTGGTGCTCGAAGATCTTCTCGACGGCAAGATCACGCCTGATGGTGCCCTTCGCGATTACGGGGTGGTCGTAGACCAAAGTGGCTCCTCGGTCCTTCAAGACGAAACGGCGAGCATTCGCCGGGAGCGAGTCAAGAACGCCATGTCGCCCAGTGCCGACGATCAAGAGAAAGGCAATCATCATGACTAACTCTCAGTTGGTTCCCACCATGGGTGTCGAAACTGAGCGCCGCCTGTGGCGCAAGATAAGCTTCCGAATCATGCCTATTATCGGCCTAGCGTTCGTCGTTAGTTATGTCGATCGGGCCAACCTTGGATATGTCGCCAAGAGCATGTCCGCTGATCTCGGCCTGACGGCCACTGCCTTTGGGCTTGCAGGTAGCCTTTTCTTCATCGGCTACATCTTGATGGAGGTCCCAAGCAACATGATGCTGCAGAGATTCGGCGCACGCGTCTGGATCTCCCGGATAATCATCAGCTGGGGACTTGTCACTGTTGTAACTGGATTTATTGAATCTACAACCCAACTCCTGATTGCGCGTATTGTTCTCGGCATAGCGGAAGCCGGACTTTCGGCGGGGATTATCCTGTACTTGACGTATTGGTATCCCAAAAGGGCTCGTGCTTGGGCAATGTCAACTTTTTTCTTGATGATTCCCATTGGTAGTATCGTGGGCTCTCCCATGGCAGCAACTCTGCTCACCTGGGGGCAAGGTCTGCTGGGGATAGCAGGGTGGCGTTCTTTGTTCATCGTTGAGGGGGCGCTGACGATTGTCATAGGAATCGTAGTCCTGGCGTTTCTCCCTGACGGGCCCAGCAAAGCAAAGTGGCTTTCTTCTGAAGAGCGAGCCTTTCTTGAAGCAAGCTTGGAAGCGGAGAGAGTGGAGCACACTGCCCATGGCGCCCTTACGGGCGTGCGCCAAGCGCTAACCAGCGGAAGAATCTGGGCGTTAGCCTCTGCCTTTTTCGCAGTCGTCTTCGGCCTCTACCCCTTGGCCTTTTTCCTTCCGACTATGATCGATACTCTTAATAACACCTTCGGAGCGAAACCCGGTGATGTTTCGGGGGTTTTGTTGGCAGCAATTCCATATTACGTCGCCCTTTTGGCGATGATTGTTTGGGGGCGTGTGGGCGCCCGACGATCGGCAGTGTTTGCGACCACCGTGCCCATGGTCATTGGAGTCATCGGCTTGGTCTCTGCCACCCTCGCCCAAAATGGCGCTCTCTTCATCGTTGCCGTATGCGTCAGTGTTGCAGGGATGTATTCTGCGTTCGCTCAATTTTGGCGCATTCCAGCCATTGCCCTGAGTGGGGCCGGTGCGGCAGCGGGGATTGCGCTGATTAACTCGGTGAGCAATACAAGTGGACTGGTTGGTCCGTACATTACGGGACTCATCAAGGACCAAACAGGAAGTTATACCCTTGCCCTGTTGCTTATAGCGGCAGTGATGATTGTTGGGATTGTGATACTGCTAACAGTCGGACGCCGAGCGGAAAAGGTTGGAGACAACAGTTACCTCGCGGAAAAAAAGGCGAATACCTAGCCATTGTTGAATCGTAGTGTTTGTAGTTGGTGCTGCCCCCGAAAGTAAGATTATCGAGGGCAGCACCAATTTCTACTTTGGGCCGTGGTGCATTTGGATTGGGCCGAGGGTTGCCTGGATCTCGGGTTTGAACGTCCGCACGTTGTGGTCACGTGATTGAATCAGTTCAATTATTATGTGTACCGGTGCAGTTCGGGGCAGCCCGTGTACCCGCCCAGACCATGTTCGCGGCGACAACGCCTAGTCGGCCCGGGCCATCCGAACCCGCCTTCGCGTCCGCAACTTCGTGGCCGTCATCCCGTCGTCATCAACAGATTGGTCACCGGAAGAGACGCGGACGAATCACCGGTGGCAGACCCCCTGCGTTCGACAAAGAGGACTACAAGGGCGCAACGCCGAATGACACCTCACCACCTTCAAGCAATGGCGAGCCCTGGCAACCGCTACGACAAACCCGCCCTCTCCTACCGCGGCGGAGCGGTCCTCCGGGCGATCAGCATCGGGCTGGCAGCTCAGGAGACACGCCCCCTATTTGGAGACGCCGAGATTTTTTAAGCGTATATGGGCAGCTACGAAATAGGTTCTCTCATTGTTACACGTGCAAGAATCAGCCTCCGTTTAGTCGCGGAATGGAAAGTTGGGGCCTCTCAAAAGCAACCTCGCCAATATAGGCACCCTCGCCCTGGCGTACGCGCCTCAGACGGACCCTGACCGACCGCTAGTAACCTGGCGTCCGTCATTGCTGAGTTTCGGTGAACTGCCGTAGCCATTGGCTTCATATGGCAGTGCGCCATGCCGGGGCTTACTTATATCAAAAAAGTATGAGCCGCCCCGTCGGGAGCCTTCATCGGAGACCGACATTCCGAACCAGGTGCGCGCTCTTCTCGAACAACTTAATGCTGCCGTGAAATGCACCGCTGAATACAAGACCGAATGTGGAGAAACCATGACCCAGACTGCCCATGGCGTCGAATTTAAACAGCGACTCTCCCACCGCAGGGTCCCTGATCAAGAGCGTGCGTTGATCCTGGCGAATCCTGGATTCGGTGACTATTTCACCGACCACACCGCCGTCATCGACTACAAAGTTGATGCGACGGGCACAGGCGGTTGGGCGCATGCTCGCATCGAACCGTATGGGCCCATTTACCTGGACCCGTCAGCTGCGGTGCTGCATTACGGCCAAGAAATCTTCGAAGGACTCAAGGCCTACCGCCATTCAGACGGATCGATCTGGACCTTCCGCCCAGAAGCCAATGCGGCCCGCCTAAACCGGTCCGCCCGCCGTCTCGCGTTGCCCGAACTTCCGCCGGCGTACTTCCTTGGAGCCATCCGTGAGCTTGTCCGTGCCGACAGGGATTGGGTCCCGGCTGGTGACGGCCAGGCGCTTTACCTGAGGCCCTTCATGATCGCCACGGAAGCCTTCCTGGGCGTCCGCCCTGCCCGCGAGTTCTCGTTCCGTGTAATCGCCTCGCCGGCAGGCAACTACTTCGGTGGCGAAGTGAAGCCCATTTCGATCTGGATCTCCCGCGAATATGCCCGGGCCGGTCGCGGCGGAACCGGAGCAGCCAAATGTGGAGGGAACTATGCTGCATCGCTCGTAGCCCAGCAAGAAGCGGAAGCCAACGGATGTAATCAGGTTCTCTTCCTAGACCCCTTCAACGACAACGCAATTGAAGAACTGGGTGGTATGAATTTGTTCTTTGTGATGATGGACGGCTCGCTCGCCACCCCGGGGCTGACCGGTACCATTCTTGAAGGTGTCACCCGGATGTCGGTCATGCAAGTAGCCAAAGACATGGGCCTCAAAGTCGTCGAGCGGCAGATCACCTTGGACGAATGGCGCGACGGTGTGGAATCCGGGCAGATCACGGAGGTTTTCGCATGTGGGACGGCGGCCGTGATCACACCGATCGGCCTTCTCAGGGACACATTCGAAACCATCGGCCACGAGAACGCCCTTGCAGGGGAGACGACGATGGCGATCCGTGAGCAACTCTTGAGCATCCAAATGGGGGCTGTCTCTGACACTCATGCATGGCTCACACGATTGATATAACCACGGTCTAAACGTCGCGTCACGGATGGACACGAGTACCTCCTGGTTTGCGTTTTGCTGCCGACAAGCACCGCACAACACACGGAAGTCCACCTGTGACTGAAATCAATTCCCTGTCACCAACCTGACGGGACAGTACAGCCGATATGTAGTTCTCGTTTATCATGAGCGAGAGGAAGCGGTCCGGGGCCCCCCAACATGAACTGCTCCCGGAAAGTTGGACCGAGAATTTCAGTTCCGACTTTTTGGGAGCATTTTTTGCCTGGGGACAGTCTGTTATCCGAGGAGCAATGCCAGGCGGCGGTCTCTTTGTTTGATGCTGGGTGGGGATAAAAAGGCAGTGGCAGCTCGGCTCGGGGTGAACAAAGGACCGATTCGTCCGGCTGCACGAGCGATTGCGGGTTCGTGGAGGTACGGCACTGGTGACCAAGCCAACCAAGCCATTGTTTTCCTTCAAGTTCAAACGTGAGGCTATGCGACGTTACCTTTCTGGCAAGAGCAAGGTCGCGTTGGCTAAGGAACTATTTGTCATCTCCGAGGTTGATGGAGAAATGGGCGCAGCAGTACAGGGACGAGGAACGGCGCTGCGGGTCCGTGCTGTCATCGGTCACAAGGGCCGAACATCGACTGGATGTGCTTCTGATGTCGCAGGGCTTGCACGGTCCACGGTCCCCGTACTTCGATCACCAGAGTCGATTCAAGGCCCCCGATCCGCAAGAAGCACTAAAGGCCGCGGTCAGGGAGATTTTCTAGGCCAATCTTGCCCTGTACGGGCATCGGCGGATTAATACTGAACTGCTGAAGCAGGGTGGTCGGTCGCGAAGAAGACCGTGTTGGCGCTGATGCGTGCTCTGCGCCTCGTTTGCAAGGTCCGACGGAAGAAGCGTTACAAGTCCTACCAGGGCGAACAAGGCAGGATTGCTCCGAACGAACTCAAGCAGGAGTTCGAGGCCGGATTCCCCAAATCAAAAGTGGGTGACAGATGTGACCGAGTTCGCCGTCGGCGACCGGGAACTTAACCTCTCACCGGTCATGGATCTTTTCGACCGGCAAAATCATTTCCTATACCATTGGGGACTCCCCGAACCTTTGAGCTGACTGACACCTCCTCCCTGCGGTCGGCCCTCACATGCCTTGAACCCGGGCAGCAGCCACTCGTGCATTCAGACCAGGGTTTCAGGACCAGCACGCCTTCTGGCGGGCTCTTATCGCGCGTGTCGACGCGTGCAGTCCATGTCACTCAAGGGCAATGCTACGACAACGCGGTGATGGAAAAATTCTTCGAACACCTCAAGGAAGAGCTCTTCCATCACGTCCGCTTCCGGAAGACTGACGCACTGGAAACAGCGCTGCACGACACGTCCATTGGTACAGCACCGTCAGAATCTCAAGAAAGCTCAAGGGTCTGAGCCCGGTGCAATATCGTGCTCAGGCCCTTGCGGCTTGGGCTCTCAATTGGCCCGTCCAACTTTCGGGGACCAGTTCACTTCACCGCGCTGCGACATCATGTACTGCACCCCGAACGACCTGTTCGAACCGTTCGTTGAGACGCACGCCGCCGCAATAGCCAACGCACCGTAACGGAGTGAAGTTAAGACGTCGGAATCGCTAAGCGCACCCAACCCGTCGGGACTGACGACAGTTAGTAGGTCACACGAGCCCATACGCTGGCCGGTCGCCTGCGATCGCTGCCGCCAGCACGACCAAGCTGTTGGGAGATGGCCTGACGGTCAGCAGGCGAATTGCACCAAA
Source organism: Arthrobacter sp. efr-133-TYG-104 (assembly GCF_030208915.1). Lineage (NCBI taxonomy): Bacteria > Bacillati > Actinomycetota > Actinomycetes > Micrococcales > Micrococcaceae > Arthrobacter > Arthrobacter sp. efr-133-TYG-104. Next base: position 26,681 of record NZ_JARVTA010000021.1, on the reverse strand, counting down.
GGCATCTGTGAGCTGCCGACATGAAGGAGTGTGCCAGAGGCCTCGTCGATGAGCGGCTGGGGCGCCGGAGGCGAGGCCAACTGCACTGCCGCGGTCTGGCTCGGCGGGGTTGGAGACGGCGAAGCTGCGTTCCTTGCCTTCGGCATCTCGGAGCGTACTATCCCAGATGGTAGGACGGCTCTATTTTGGGTTGGGCGCTATCACGAGAAGGCTTGTTGTTTTCAAAGGGACGTGCTGCCGGGTTCTCGGTTTTTGATTGCCTTCCGTGCGAGATTGAGAGCCTCCTCCAGAGGAGCCTTGTTGTTTCTCTTTGCCTCTCGCAGAATGGCTGTGACCCGTCCTTCAATCTTGCTGATCTCTGTGAAGGTGGCATCATTGCCCAGTCCTTCCAGGTCACAATGCACGTGAATCACTCCGCCGGCGCTGCTGACAAAGTCCGGGACGTAGATAATTCCCCGCTCTTGGAGACGGACGGCGATCGCCTCATGGGCGAGAGGATCGTTGGCCGCGCCTGCAACGATCCTGCACTGGAGTTGCTCGACGGAATCGTCATTGATTGTCTTGGCCGATGCGCACGGCGCATATATGTCGCAGTCGTATCCTATGACTTTATCGGGATCGACAATCCTTGCGCCTGTGGCGTTGGATACGACTTGAGCTACCTCTGGGTTAATGTCGCTGATGAAAACGTCTGCCCCCCGTCCGATGAGCGAGGAGGCGAGCTTTGCTCCGACATGGCCAACGCCCTGTATAAGCACTTTGAGACCCTGCATGGACGAGGTGCCGTATGTGAACCGGACGGCGCCTGCAATAGCAGCATCTACGCCTTGTGCAGTCCAGCCGGAGGGATCGATTTCACTGCAAGCAACAACTGCGCCTCCAGCCCGCATCAACTTGAGGTCTTCCGTTGTGGTGCCCATATCGACCCCAGGCATGTATGCGCCTCCGAGACGATGAACGAACTCCCCAAACCTACGCATCACTGCCCCGCGGTCTCGCCACTCATCTGCGAAGATAATGGACTTGGCTCCTCCGTAGGGAATTCCTGCGACAGCATTCTTAAGCGTCATCGCCCGCGCAAGGCGTTGCGCTTCGACAATGCCTTCCCGCTGGCTTGGGTACGAACGGAGCCTTACTCCGCCGAACCCCGGTCCACGGTTGGTATTGTCAATTGCGATCACCGCTCTCAGGCCAAGGCTTTCATCGCTGCAGATGATAACTTGTTCGCCGGTGAACAGGGAGTCATATTCTGATCTAAGCTGTGACATCTTTGTTCCTTTCAACTAGATAGTTCTGGCTGGAAAAAGCGTTTGCCGATGAGCGATTCTGAGGCCGTTGAATTTGTACCAGTCTGTAAATGGGACATTAACGCGTTCCCCGTCTTTGAGAGTTCCGCGAAATACACCGCGTACTGCCACCCATGTGTCGCCGGGGACGACCGCTTCCAGCGAATGCTTGCCTGATTCGATTACCCGCTGAGACTGGTAGAAGAGCCGCATTTGCTCTTTTCCGTTCATTTTTTGGCTGCCTTGGCGTTCGTACACGGCGTCCTCGGTAAAGAGCGCAAGTAGACCTTCGATGTCGCCAGCGTCTACGAGCAGGTAATACCGGCGAACCAGAGCGTCGACTTCGGTGTCGCTCATGCTTCGGCCACTTCCAAACGGGTGACTGTCCAGGTGTGGACGGGTTCAGGACAGATGGTGCTTCTCCTGCGATGGCATGGCACGGTAAGAGGCCTTTCCGTTCGAATCTGGGGGCGACACGCCACTTGATTGGCGGCCTTGTTCACCAGGTGCCATGCAAGCATCTCAATCAGAGAGGATGAGAGGAATATTCACGCGTGAGATCTGCTCTAGTCGCAGACTATGTAACCTTTGCGTCCCTGTATTGGGAACGTATGCTGCTTAATACGGCATGATTCATGCTCGCTCAAGAGTGACCTTTTGGGCAGTTCCGAGGCGGGCGAGACGGATAATCCGCCCGCGGTCGGAGGGATCGTTTGGAGTAGAGCAATGAGGGAGTCATGGACGACATCGACCGGCAGATTGTGGAATTGTTGCGGAACAATGGACGGATGCCTGTCTCAGACATCGCTAGGCGGGTCGGGCTGTCCGCTGCTCCCGTTTCCCGGAGAATGGAGCGATTGGAGAATACTGGCGTCATTCTGGGATACAGCGCGATCGTTGACGAGGGTGCCTTAGGTGAAATAGATGCCTTCACTGAGATTCGATTGAACAGCGGGAGCGACAACCGAGAGCTTGAAGAGCTTGCCAGGCAAGTGCCCGAGATTCAGCAGTGCTACACCATAGCTGGTGACCCGGATGGCCTGGTGCGATTTCGCGTACGTAACGTCGAGCATCTCAAAGGAGTCGTTAATGCTATTCGTCGAACAGGCTTCGTCGCGGGGACGAAGACACTCATAGTGCTGGCGACTTGGGATCGCTCGCGCCTGGTAAGGGTCGATCTACCGGAAGTTTGACGGACAAGAAATCATCGCGGAAGTCATCCGAGCCTTTCCGCTAAGTGTCTCGCATCGTTCAACGCCCTCTTTGCCTAAACGTGTGGTCGGGTGCGGCCGTATGGTTTTCTGAGACAGCTTGATGGAAGCATCACTTCAGATGACCATGGGCAGAAGAAAATATGATGCGGCTTTCCGTGAGGAAGCAGCGCGCCAGGTGCTGTCCTCGGACCAGCTGGTGAAGCAGATCGCCGAGGACGCTGGGCGGATGCCAGCGCAGCGGACGGACCGGTCGCCGCCCGCGTCGTCGGAAAGAACACCGGACCAAGCGATTCCCGGACATGGTCATGATCCGGAACAGGCCTGCAGAAGCGATCGCTAGATTAGTACCAAGGCATTGGGGAGGGGACTCAATCATTGGAAAGGGAGGCCGCTCTTCCATCGCCACACTGGTCGAACGGACCACGCTTCATCATCCTCGTACACCTGGCAGGAAACCGCGTAGCTGAGAATCTGCGCGATCGACTGGCCGAAGCGATGAGACCGCTCCCAGCACATCTACGCCAATCTCTGAAGATGCAACCACCGAATAAGCGCCCAATCTTCCACAGTGACCGCCCACCCAATCGTTTGAAACGGGCGGCTGAGTTTTCGATCATCACCGACACGGCCACACCGTCGAGCGCTCCCGTGGCGGACCAGGTACAACCCTCCACCACCTGCGACGGCCGATGGCGCGGCCATCTTCCCCCGTCCAGAGTGGGCGGCCCGGGTAGTGGCATCTTCACCCACCTCCTGTCAGAATCAGCATTCCTGTCTCGGACCGGGCATGCCCGCGGCCGGGGATCAACGCCATCACCGCCGAACCGAAAGTCCAAAGGCCAACTGCGAACGCAAGGGCCTCGGTACGGCCACCCCCGGCATTCGTCATTGACAAGAAGTAGCCGAGCTGAGCTGGGATGGCTGCCGATGTTCTAGCGACCTATTCTGCCTATTTCGGCATCGTTCGCGGTGGACAATCAGCGGATTGTATATCCCCCGTCGGCGACGAGGGTGTGGCCTGTCACGAGGGAGGCAGCGTCACTCAGCAGGTAGGTAACCGCGCGCGCCACTTCCTCTGGCTCGCCGAACCTGCCGAGGGTGATTCGGCTCAAAAGTTCTGCGGACCACTCTGGGCGCTCGAGAGTGCTGGCCGTGAGTTCCGTCCGGACAAAGGTCGGGGCTACGGCATTGACCCGGATGCCGTGCTTGGCCCACTCCAATGCGGAAAGTTTCGTGAGGTGGATCGCCGCCGCCTTGCTTGAACCATAAGCTGCGCGCTCCTCGATTGCCGCAAGTCCGGCTTGCGATGCCAAATTAACGAGGGTTCCAGGACCTTCCTCTCTATCCAGTGCCGGGCAAGGGCCTGGGTTACGAAGAACATTCCCTTCAGGTTTGTTTCGAGGACGAAGTCCCACTCGTCCTCGCTGACTTCCAGCGCAGGCCGAGGAGCATTGGCGCCCGCGTTATTGACGAGCATATGGACCTGACCGCTGGCAGCGATCACGCACTTGACCCCATCAGCTGTGGAGAGACGGTGTCACGCATGTCCGTTACGATTGGAACGGTTTTGTACCGATTAGCGATGGCGATCGCGGTCTTTTGGTCGCGACTTGTTCCATACACAATTCCGCCTTCAGCCAACACATTCTCAGCGATGGCCCGCCCAAGGCCTCGGCCCACCCCCGTCACGAGGACGGGTCTGCTGCACGGATAGGTGACATCTGTTGTGCCTAGTCAACGGGACTGGGCTGGGAGGATGTCTACTATGACCAAGCCGTACCCGAAGGAATTCCGCGATGATGTTGTCCGGGTCGCGTTGAATCGCGAGCCCGGGGTTGAGCTGGCCCAGATCGCCAAGGATTTCGGGGTCCATTTCACGACGTTGTACGGGTGGATGAAGAAGGCCGAGGTTGAGGCGGGGAACCGTCCGGGGATCACGGGTGAGCAAGCCGCGGAACTCGCGGCCGCGAAGCGGCGGATCAGGACGTTGGAGCAGGAGGTTGAGGTTCTGCGCCGGGCAGCGGCATATTTCTCCCAGGCTCATCTGCCGGGAAAATGAGCTACCCGCTCGTCCAAGACCTTGCCGCTGATGGTATTCCCGTCACGGTGACGTGCCGGGTGTTGAAGATCGCCCGCCAGCCTTACTACCGCTGGCTGGCCACCCCGGTTACCGATGCCGAGTACGAACAGGCCTACCGGGCCAATGCTTTGTTCGATGCCCACCGGGACGACCCCGAGTTCGGGTACCGATTCCTGGTCGATGAAGCCCGCACCTCGGGTGAGCCGATGTCTGAGCGGACCGCGTGGCGGATCTGTGCGGACAACGGCTGGTGGTCGGTCTTTGGGAAGAAACGCGGCAAATCCAGGAAGGCTGGCCCTCCGGTCCACGATGACCTGTGCGCGGTGACCGACAGCAAAGGCCGAACCCGGCACGAATTCACCGCCGAGGGTCCCAACCAGTTGTGGCTCTCGGACATCACCGAGCACGCCACCGCCGAAGGCAAGCTCTACCTGTGCGCGGTCAAGGATGTTTACTCCAACAGGATTGTCGGCTATTCGATCGACTCACGGATGAAGTCCCGCCTGGCCTTGGCAGCACTGAACAGTGCGGTCGCCCGACGCGGTGACGTGGCCGGCTGCATTCTGCATACCGATCGCGGGTCTCAATTTCGGAGCAGGAAACTCGTCCATGCCCTGAATCGTCATGGCATGACCGGGTCGATGGGCCGGGTCGGGGCGTGCGGGGACAATGCAGCGATGGAATCGTTCTTCGCTCTGCTTCAAAAGAACGTCCTGGACCGGCGTTTCTGGGCTACCAGGGAGGACTTGAGGATCGCGATCGTGACTTGGATCGAACGCACCTACCATCGCCGCAGACGCCAAGCCGCCCTCGGCCGTTTGACCCCGATCGAATACGAGTCCATCATGAACACGCAGGCCACACTGGCAGCGTGACTAACCACTGTCACCTATCCGTGCAGCAGACCCGACTGTCTTCCCTTTGTACCGCCGAACATAGCCGGGTTCGCCCTTCCGTTCGTGCGTAATTCAAAAGTCCCGCAGTGTCGCTGAGGCGTGGGCTGCCAGCTCTTGGTGGGATAAACGCTTCATTCAGTCTTCGCGTCGTAAGATATTACGCTGGGCTCGTGTATATCAACTGTACAAAGCGGCGCAGCGATGACAAGGGGGAAGGATGAGAGGCTTCGGGACTATGGATGCGCTCTCCCGGGCGCTTCAGAGTCAGTCCAGCCCTATCTCGTGTCCGAGAGGCGTTTCTGATCATCATTACGATGTTTGCGTCCCGTAAGATATCAGTCAGATGCGAGGGCACGTGGCGAAGGAGGACGAATGGAACACTTCCCTGAACTGGTGAAGCCCGTAAAAGGACTGACACTAATGGACCAGGCATATCACCGACTTAAGCGCGAGATCATCGAGCTCAGGCGGCCTCCTGGGCACCAATTCACCGAACAAGAAGTCGCCGCGAGCTGGGGCATCAGCAAGACTCCTGTCCGAGAAGCGCTCGCCCGCCTGCACCGCGACGGGCTCGTTGAGCCCATCGCGAGGGCGGGGTACGTCGTTGCGCCGGTTACGCTAGGGGATGTCGCTAACCTGTGCGACATGCGCTCACTTCTACTGGGAGAGGCTGCTGCTCGCTGTGCAGATCGTGGCCTGGGCGCCGATAAAATCGCTCGCTTGTCGGAACTGGCATCGGATGCCCAGTTTGTGCAATTGGCCGGCCCTCAAATGTCCGAACGGCTGCGTATGAACTTCGAATTTGAATCCATTATTGCCAATGGTGCTGGGAACGATCGCCTGGCTAACTCTATCGCCCAAGTTCTCGACGAAATTGAGCGAATTGCAAGGATCTCTGTTCAGATATCCCCAACCAACACGCCATACAGGATAAGGGAGCGGGCGGCGATCGCTGAGGCGATAGCAAGCAGGGATCCGGACGCAGCAAGGCACGCAATGCAGGTCCGCGCGGAATCGGGTAAACGGGAAATGATCAACGCACTCACCCTGAGCCCCGAGGTCGCGAGGGCCCAGATCACTGTTCAAGCTGTCTAGGCGCGGAGTCTAAGGCGGGGGATCGATAAATGGGAACCTCTCGATGATGCCGTCCACTGGCGTATTCTCATGATCCATCACGCAACTTTAGTTCCTGCGAGTGGAGGGCGCATTCGTCCTTCTAAGAGGGCCTTGTAGTCGTGGATATGGAGAGTTGGTTACCTGGGGTGCCGTTTGAGGGCTCTTCGCATTTAGGCATGGTTGGTCTGTTTGATCCGGTAGGAGCGGTGGCCTCCTGCGGCGAGTAGGCATCTGAGTCTGTAGTTGGTGAAGTTGCGGAAGCCGCGGGCGATTCTGCGGGTGGTTTCGATGACGCCATTGATCGCTTCGGTGGGTCCGTTGGAAGCGCCGTGGGTGTCGAAGTAGGCCAGGATCGTCGCCTTCCATTGCTTGAGGGTCCGGCCCAGTCGTGAGACCTCGGGGATCGGGCAGGACGGGAATGAGGAGATTACCTCGTTGACGAGTTCCCTGCCCCGCTCGGGTCTGGCGTGGTAGATGTTGCGGAGCTTCTGGTAGCACTGCCAGGCGAGGGTGACTTCGTGGTCCGGGTCCCCGAGGGTGAGTTTCGCATCGAGCCGGGCGGATTGTTTGTCGGTGAGGTGTTCGGCGCCGATCTGCAGGGTCCGGCGGATCCCGTAGAGCGGGTCTCCCTTGCGGCCGCGGTGCCCGAGGGTCTCCTGCTGGACCCGGCGGCGGACCTCATCGACCATAGCCGATCCGAGCTTCACGACATGGAACGCGTCCAGCACCGTGATGGCTTCGGGCAGTTCGTCGCGGATAGCGTTCGCGTAGCCGCGGAAGGGATCCAGCGCCGCTGTTTTGATGCCGGCGGTGAAATTCCTCGCCGCGGGCTTTGAGCCAGTCGGCATAGGCCTTCCCGGACCGGCCCGGAACAAGGTCCAGCAGCCGGGCGTGCACCACACCGTTCCCGTCGCGGGCGTGGTCCACGATCCCCGTGACCATCCCGGATCCTGGCGGGCCGGTATGGGACCAAACGTGCTCATCAACACCGAGCGCGTTCACCCCTGCCAGCCTGCCGGTCGCTGCGATCCGTCGGGCAGCCTCTGCCTTGATGGCGTCCCAGGCCGTGTGCCAGGAGACGCCGAGCTGGTGGGCCAGGGCGGAGACGGAGGTATCGAAGCGCTGCAGGCCGTCGGTCGCCCACGCAACGGCCCTGGCCGTGAGTTTCGCCCTCGGTCCTGCCAGAGGGTGTTCTTCGGTGAACGTGGTTCTGGGACAGTCGGGGTCCGGGCAGCGCCAGACACGTTTGGCCCACAGCAGCCGCACCGGCCGCCCGAAACACGGGGTGTCATGGAGCCGGACCTGCCGGCGGCCCTGCCCGACCGCGACGACACCGCAGTCCGGACAACCGCTAACGGTTTCGGCTGTCTCGACGTGCAGAACCAGGCCGGTACCGGCGGTCGTGACAGAGCAGACGTGGATGCCGTCGACACCAAGAAGCGCGTCGGCCCGCTCGCACCAGCGACCACCCGGGCAGGAAGTAGCATTGGGCATATCAGGGTCTCTTTTTTATTTGGAAGCTTGGTCGCTACCAATTCAAAGAGGCCCTGACCTCTCTCCTCCCGCACCACGCCGCAGCTGCATCCGGACACGCTCCTGCCCTCGGCGTCAGACGGCCCTAACCACGCTCATCTGCGAAGGGCCCGTTTGAGGCTCCTGCTGGGAGGGTGAGGCGACGGGCTCTAGTCCACCCGGAAAAGTGAGAGTAACGTAGCCTCACGCTTCAGCTTGCAGGTTAGAGATTTTCGATACTCTGTCCGCACATTGGATTGAAGAGGCCAGCATGACGGGATGGAACGCCGACACTGCCGCAGGGCCACTGGGTCCTGGTTCGGTCACTCTGGTTGAGGGTTCTTCTTTCTGCATTTCCCTTGCAAATGGTGATATGCAACCACTAACTCCCAATGGATTGTTTTACGAGGACAGCCGCTACTTATCCACTTGGAATTTGACGGTAAACGGGCAGACGCTTGAACCTCTTGCAACTGAGGCAACGGAACCTTATAGAGGCTTGTTCGTGTGCCGGGCGCCCCGTTCCGATGGCCTGGCAGACAGCCCTCTCGTCGTGGAACGCCTCCGAGAGTTGAGCGGTGGTATAGCCGAAGAAATAACGATCTGGAACTACTCGGCCGAAAGTGCCGCCTGTCATGTTGTCCTACAGGCTGGCGTCGATTTCGCGGATCTCTTCGAAGTTAAGGAGGCCCAGATCAAGAGAGTTTGGGATACGGCGCTGGAGCTTGGCCCTGGCACCTTGACTATAAGAGGGTCTTGGGGTGACATCAGGAAAAAGCTCGTCGTAACGGCCAGCGGCGCAGTTGTTGAAGGGGATGCGCTGACCTACCGCATAGTCATCCCACCTCACAAAAAGTGGACTGCCCGGCTCACTGCAGAGCCTGCCAGCGCCGATGATGACAGGACTGCGCTCTTCGACCATGCCGCTGGCGAATTGTTGCCAAGTGATCAGCGGCGCAAGGAATGGGTCGCCAAGATACCTGTACTGCAGATGGGCAACATTTCCATTGAGCGGACTTTACGCCGCAGCTACGACGACCTCGGCGCACTTCGAATTCAGGATCCCAACCACCCGGATCGCGTCGTTGTAGCTGCGGGCGCCCCATGGTTTATGACTCTGTTCGGGCGGGACTCGCTTTGGGCGTCGGTAATGGCCATGCCAGTTGATCCTTCATTGGCGTTGGGAACAGTCCAGACGCTCGCCGAGCACCAAGGGAGAGTGGTCAACGCTATAAACGAGGAAGAACCTGGGAAGATATTGCATGAGGTTCGATTTGGGTCTACCAGCCGGCTCGCACTGGCGGAACAGCATGCCTACTACGGTAGTGTTGATGCAACATTGCTTTTCCTGATCGTGCTCGGCGAGATGAGCCGGTGGGGATTCTCCCCTGAGGTTACTTCAGCATTGTTGCCGAACGCGGACGCCGCATTGAGCTGGATACGGGATTATGGCGATAAAGATGGCGACGGGTTCGTGGAATACGCCCGCCTCAACAACCGTGGACTCATCAATCAGGGGTGGAAAGACTCCTGGGACGGAGTTAACTTCGCCGATGGAACCCTGGCGGAGCCACCAATTGCATTGTGTGAAGTGCAGGGATACTTGTACGGTGCTTACATCTGGCGGGCATGGATGGCTTTCCAAGAACGGGACTTTATTTTAGCGGCCGACCTACGCTCACGAGCTGAGCGGCTTAAGCGGGACTTCAACCAGAAATTCTGGTTACCAGAGCGCGGGTATTACGCGGTAGCCCTGGATCGCAACAAGAATCCTGTCGACGCCTGCGCCTCAAACATGGGCCACTGCCTTTGGAACGGTATCGTGGACGAAGACAAGGCGCCGCTAGTCGTAAAACGGCTGATGTCTCGCCAAATGTTCAGCGGATGGGGAATACGGACGCTGGCTAGCGATATGGGTGCATACAACCCCGCAAGCTACTACAATGGCTCTATCTGGCCTCACGATAACGCGATCATAGCAGCGGGTCTTTTGAGATACGGCTTTGTTGAGGAAGCACAGCAAATCTCGACCGCTCTGCTTGAAGCCGCCCAATACTTCAACGGCAGGCTACCCGAACTGTTCTGTGGCTTTGATCGGAGCCGGCTAAAAGCGCCTATCCCCTACCCCACTGCTTGCTCCCCCCAAGCGTGGGCTGCAGCCACCCCGATATTCATAATCACGAATCTGATGCGATACTATCCGCATGTCGCGCTGGGTGGCCTCTGGATGGACCCCGTCATCCCGGAATCTTACGGCGACTTGCACATAAGCAACGCACCCATGGCCGGCCGCCGGATCACCATCGACATCATCAACTCCAAACCTTCCGTTGAGGGACTGCCAGAAGGAATGACGCTACATCACGGTCACCGCCCCTGGATGACAGAAATGGTAAAGTGCAGATTCTTTGGACTATTTCGACGTTTCTCGAGCTACCTCACCCCGTTTCCTTCCCCTCCGACTGTCAGGGTGGGTTCTGAGAACTTCATGAGCCACCGTCAATAAAACGGAATTTCGCCCTATTCTGACGCCAACGCACGAAGCGGCGGGTGCCGCCGGGTGATGAGGACCTGAGGACGTAGGGCCAGAGTATGACTTGGCGGCCAGCATCAGTCGCGCACCCGTGCGCCCTTGACTTCGCGTCCCAGATGAGCCCGAAGCTAACGCACGCCAGGCCCCGAGGAACTGCACCACGACAGCGATGCGATCAAGGACGCCTTCCGGATGCTCGGCCTGACTTGGAGGAGTAAATAGTCCGCTCCCCCGCGGCTCCTCGCCCTGGCTTGACGGGATATCCGTTATCGGCGCCAGAATGGCCGAGGGAGCCCTAAGAAGGGGCTTCCGGACTTCCTCGCTCTCCTGTGCGGCTCATTCCGACCCGCAAAGACTCACCTATTAGAACGCATGGCGACCTCTCTGGGCCCTCGACTAAGATTTTGCAGCCGATCTCGATCCCGTTCTCATTCAGCAAATAGTGCGCTGATTCGAACAAAGCGCTCGGTCGCCGCGCAATAAGACCAAGGACACGTAACCGGTGCAGCAAATCGTCGCTGATTTCGATTTTGAGATCTTGCCGCCAATGGCTTTCTCCGCTTTGGCTTGAGCGGGAATCCCGGCGCGACACCCGACCTTCGGGTTGTGCGTTGCGATTCTTCTTGCCGCACCGGGAAATCTTTGGCTCATTTTTGAGGACCTGTCTGTTCTGCTGGGACGACGCATTGCGAGCAGGCGATTCCGGAATGCCGGCTTAGCAGTGAGAGAAGTTGGGCTGTCTCTTTTCGACGAAGGCGCGCATGCCCTCTTTTTGGTCAGAGATGGCGAACACGGAGTGAAAGATCCTGCGTTCGAATAGGATGCCTGGGCTTCGACACACCCATCTTCACGCCAATCTTCGTCGCCAGCCGCATTACCGGCTGGACAGCCCACATCATGGAACAGAGGAGGCGTCTGGACCGTCCAGCAGCCATGCGATCACCCCGTCCTCGCCTTCGTAGATTGGCACAGGGGAGGTCTGCGCGTGCATGGCACGGTCCGCGGCCTCAACGGCCATCTTCCCGCAAACGCTGGGGCGTGCGCCTTCCAGGTGGAAATCTCGCCCTTACGCGACTGCCGCGTCGCGGTGGTGGTGTGCAGTGCCTGGCCGACGGACTGGAAGATGGTCTCGACGTCAAGCCCCAGCAACGTGCCGATCCCGGCCGCTGCCGACGGGCCCAAATGAGCAACGTGGTCGATCTTGTGCTTGTGCAGGCAGATCGCCTTCACCAGGTTCACCTGAATCTCATACCCAGTAGCGATGCCACGGATGAGGTCCCGCCTGCTGGAACCGACGTGCTGGCCCACAGCCAGGATCGGCGGAATGTTGTCCCCCGGGTGGGAGTACTCGGCTGCCAGGAAGGTGTCGTGGTAGTCCAGCTCACGCACCGCCACGCCGTTGGCCCACGCCGCCCACTCCCACCCGGGGGAAACCCGTTCGCCGATACCGAAGACCTTTGCGCACTTCCCTCCCGAGCTGCGACCATGGGTCAGGGCCTGCGCCCGGGCGGCCACGATCGGGGCCCGGTCCAGCGAGGCAATGGCGACGGAGGCGTTGTCGATGATTCGGTTGATTACCATCTCCGTGACTTCCGCAGTCACCTCGACGGGGTCTGTGGCGACCACAGCGATCTTGTGGGCCAGTTGGTCTTCACGGGCCAGGTTTTCTTCACTCTTATGAACACGGACGTGGCTTACAGCTGTCACGAAATTTTCCTTTCAGATGGAAGTGCAGTTGAAGGAGGCTCTTAGGGCCGGGCCGACTGTTAGTTAGTGCGGTAGAGAAGCAAGGCTTCTCCTTGTCCCCCGCCGCCGCACAGGCCTACGGCAGCGCGTCCCTCTCCTCTGCGGTTGAGTTCGAGAGCTGCATGCAGCGCAAGACGGGCCCCTGATGCTCCGATTGGATGGCCTAGGGCTATGGCACCGCCATTTACGTTGCACCGGTCCAGCGGGATGCCGAGTTCGCTGAGCGATTGAATTGCTACGGCGCCGAAGGCTTCATTGATTTCAATGAAGTCCAAGTCGTTCACTCCCCAGGATGCCTTTACCAAAGCAGATCTGATGGCCTGCGCTGGCTGGGAATGAAGGGAATTGTCGGGGCCGGCGACCTGGCCCGACGCTCCTATGACGGCGAGGATTTCCAGATCCAGCCGTTGAGCAGCGGATCGTCTGGCGAGGACCAAGGAAGTTGCACCGTCCGAGAGCGGCGATGAGTTTCCAGCTGTTATTGATCCGTTGTCGGCGAAGGCGGGTCGGAGAGAGCCCAAAGTTTCCGCCGAGGTTTCGGGCCGAATGCCTTCGTCTGTTTCGATGAGGATTGTGTTCCTTTTCCTGTCCCGGACTGCAACGGGGACGATTTCCTGGGCAAGGATTCCTTCGGCGGCGGCCCGTGCAGCCCGCTGATGTGAGGCTGCAGCCACTTCATCCTGCTGCGCCCTGCTGATGGTTAATGCACTATTGCCGCGTTCAGTGAGGGTGCCCATGGAAATTCCTTCATGCGCGTCGGTCAGGCCGTCGTGAGCGAGGGAATCGATGAGAGCGCTGCCGCCGTATGCCCATCCCGTCCGTGATCCGGGCAAGAGGTGGGGGCTCTGGCTCATGGATTCCTGCCCGCCGGCCACGACTATATCGGCATCGCCGCAACGAATCATGCGGGAGGCATCGATCACCGCTGCAAGACCGGAAAGGCAAACCTTGTTTATGGTTATCGCCGGGACGTTCCATCCGATCCCGGCTTTGATGGCTGTCTGACGTGCCGGGTTTTGTCCTGACCCGGCCTGCACTACCTGACCGACGATGACCGCATCAACCTGCCCGGGAAGTACACCTGCATTTTCCAAGGCGCCCGCCACGGCAGCGGCTCCAAGGTCGGCCGCGCTAAGGGAAGCCAGTTGCCCATTGATCCGGCCGTGCGGGGTCCTGGCACCCCCGACGATTACGACATCGTCGGGGCTTTGCTGGGGAAACGTGCTGCTGTATGACATGAGGACATCCTTGATTGGTGTGGCTTGTTCCAGAGAGCGATTTTGCCGGAGGTGCTTAGCGGGGCTGCATGCGCAATGCGCCGTCCATCCGAATCACTTCACCATTGATGTAGTCATGGTCGATGATGGACAACGCCAGACTGGCGAATTCCTCAGGTCGTGCCAGACGCTGGGGGAAGGGTACGCCCGCGGCCAGGCCTGCCCGGATCTCGTCGGTGACAGTGGCCATCATGGGTGTTTCGACCACACCGGGTGCGATGGCATTGACCCGGATTCCATGCTCCGCGAGGTCGCGGGCGGCGGGAAGTGTCATGCCGACGATGGCCGCTTTCGATGCGGCATATGCAACCTGCCCGATCTGACCATCAAAGGCCGCGATCGATGCTGTGTTGATGATGACCCCGCGCTGGCCGTCCCGATCGGGAGCTGTCTTCCGGATTTCGCTGGCAGCGCTTGCCAGGACATTGAACGTGCCCATTAGATTTACGTTGATGGCTTTTGCGAAAAGCGCAGGATCGTGTGGTCCGCTGCGGCCCAGAATACGGGCAATCGGAAGGATCCCCGCACAGTTAACGACAGCCCGGAGCGGCCGCTCGGTTGCCGCGGCGATTTGAACTGCTTTTCGCACGGCATCGGGGTCGGTGACGTCTGCCGCCAGGTAATGGATACCATCAATGCACTCCGCGTGTTCTAGGGAGTTCTCCAGGTCAATGGCATAAACTTGGACGTCGTGCGCGGCCAGGGCCTGCGCGGTGGCCGCGCCGAGTCCTGATGCGCCTCCTGTGACGATGGCTGATGTGTGTCGCAGGTCCATTTTGTTTTCTCCTCCCGGGCAGGCTGCCACGCCGATGCGTGGTCCTGGCCCGGATTCGTGGTGGTGGATGGCTTTAGACGAAGGCCGAGATGCCTGTGACCGCTCTGCCTACGAGCAGGCTGTTGACTTCGTAGCTGCCCTCGTAGGAGTAGATCGCTTCGGCGTCGGCGAAAATCTTCGCCATTTCGAAGTCCGTACTGATGCCGTTGCCTCCGAGCATTGCCCGGCCCAGGGCAACAGACTCTCGCATTTTTTCGCTGCAGTTGGCTTTTGCGAGAGCAGCTTGATCCATCGAGAGCCTGCCGCTGTCCTGGAGGCGTGCTATCTGAATCATCAGTGACAATGACATGGTTGCGTTGCCCATGATCTTCGCAAGTTGACTTTGAATGATCTGAAAAGAGGCGATGGGCTTTCCGAATTGGTGACGCTGCAGGGCGTACGCTCTGGCGACGTCGAAGGCGGCCAACTGCTGTCCCACCGCCTGCCAGCTAACCCACACTCGGGAGTTACGGAGCAGCGTGTTGGTATCACGGAAGGATGTCGTGCCGGGGAGCCAGTTGGAAAACGGGATTCGGACGTCAACGAGGCTAATGTCAGCGTTCTGGACGATGCGCACTGACGTTTTGTTGGCAATGACGTGCGCGTTGAACCCCGGACGTTCCTTTTCGACTATGAAGCCTTTGATTTCGCCATCAGACGTGTCCTTCGCCCAGACCAGGACATAGTCGGCGAAGGAGCCGTTGCCTATCCATCTCTTGGCGCCGTTGAGCACCCATCCGTCCTCAACCCGTTCCGCTGTGGTGGTCATTTCCCGCGAGATGTCTGATCCGTGGCCAGGCTCGGTCAACGCGAAGGCGCCGATCTTCCTTAGCGCCAAGAGATCAGGCAGCAGCGTCCGCCTCTGCAGGTCGGAACCAAGTTCAAAGATCGCCGTGGTGACCAGTTCATGGTGGACGCCGAAGAAGGTGGAGATTGATGTGTCGGCGCGGGCGAATTCCATTTGAATCAAGCCGGAAAGCAGATGGCTGGAAGTGTTCAGTGCCGAAAGTTCCTGAGCTGCCAGCTTAGGCAGCAGTTCGAAAGGGAACGCGGCGCGATTCCAGTAATCCGGCGCAATGGGTCTTACCTCGCTCTGGAAAAAGGACCGGGCATTGTTGTACTGCTCTTGTTCGCCTTCGGTCAACAGATCAGTAACGAAAAGGAAGTCCCCTTCAGGATAGGGCGTGGCCGGGGTAAGGCGCTCTTCAGTGACCGGTGCACCTTCTCTAAGTGGTGTCATGGGTTATCTCTTCTAATCTGGTTCTCGTTAAAGGATGGAGTTAATGGCCGCGCGGCGCCGTAAAAATGAGGCGAACTGATCCAGGTCCATGAGGATCCAGTCAGAGCCTTGATCTATGAGTTGCCTACCGAAAACGCCTTCGGCCGAGAGCCATAAAGCGCGTCCATCGCCGGTTACGTCTTCAACCTGCCCATTCCTCATGGCGACGTTTCCGCGTTGTACCTGGACCCGGAACCCCTGAGGAAAGACCAGTCATGCACAACGGCTGCCCTGTGTGGGAGGCTTTCAGGACGTCCGTCACAAAACAGGGTCGGATCAGGAGCCTTTGATCGCTTCATCGTCTTCTTTCGTGCCGCAGCTGTACTGATGCCATCCGCCCTCACCCGGACCTCAGTGCGGCTGGATATTTTTGATGGCGTGGTGGTCTAGAGCAGTGACAATCCGGGCTCGGTGAGAACTGCAGCAGTGTCCGCCAAGAGCCGGGAACCTTGTTCTCCGTCCATGACCCGATGATCAAATGAGAGCGCCAGTTGCAGGACTGAACGGATTTCAATCCGTTCCCCTGCGTCATCCTGCACCACCCACGGCATCCTGCGTACGGTACCCACGGCGAGAATCGCCGTCTCACCCGGGTTGAGGATCGGGGTGCCGGTATCAATCCCGAATACACCGATATTGGTGATGGTCACCGTTCCCCCGGCCATGGCAGCCAGATGCGTTTTCCCGGCGCGGGCGGTTGCCCCCAAGGAACTGATTTCCTGCGCCAGCTCCTTAAGGGATAGACCCTGGGCGCCCTTGATGTTCGGTACTATCAATCCCCGGGGAGTAGCGGCCGCGATCCCCAGGTTGATGGTGGGCATTTGGATGATTTCCTGTGCTTCTTCGTCCCATCGGGAGTTTGCCTCCGGAGTGCCGGCCATTGCCTTGAGAAAAGCCTTCGCCACGAACGTCAACGGAGTAAGTTTGACATCGCGGAAGTCGCGTCGGCGGCTGACGTGCTGCTGTAGCTCAATGGTCCTTGACACGTCAACGGTCACGAACTCTGTCACATGGGGAGCCGTGAATGCGGACTTCACCATTGACGCCGCCATCTGCTTCCGGACACCCTTAATGGGTATGCGCACCTCTCCCACGCCGGTTCCTGGTTGTGACGGGGACTGGCTGCCGTTGATGCTGGCAGAGGCCTCAGATGCCTTCAGGACATCCTCCCGCGTCCTGACCCCGTCTTTCCCCGTAGGGGTGATGGTCGTCAGATCCAGGCCAAGGTCTTTCGCCAGCTTGCGGACGGGAGGGGACGCTTTTGGCGGTCCCCCCGCCGGTGTCCCGGGAGCGGGGCCGGGGTCACCGGTCGCGGTCTGACTGTGTATCTTGCGCCGTCTTCGGTGACTGCCGATTTCGCGCGCCCCGTATCCGACGAGGAGCTTGGGGTCCTCGTCCGGGTCTTGCGCGGCGCCGGGTTTTTCTGTCGGCACTTCGGGTTGGGGCGCTGCCGTCGGATCACCTGTAGCAATGCTGATGATGGGCTTGCCTACGTCCACTGTTTCACCCGCTTTCGCGTGCAGCTCGGCAACTTCACCGGCGAATGGCGAGGGCAGTTCCACGAGAGACTTCGCCGTCTCAATCTCGACGATGGCCTGGTTGACTTCGACAACATCACCGCGCTTCACAAGCCAGGTGACGATCTCGGCCTCCGTAAGGCCTTCCCCGACATCGGGCAGGGAGAACTGTTTAATGCTCATGTCTTTGTTCCGTCTGCTAGTAGGTAAGGCTTCTGTCGATGCCGTCCAGGATGCGGTCCAGCCCGGGGAGCCATTCTTCTTCCAGGCGGCTGGGCGGATATGGCGTGTCGTAACCGGTCACCCGGATTACCGGCGAAATCAATGAATGGAAAGCGGCGTCCTGCACGCGTGAGGCCAGCTCCGCTCCTAGGCCAGCAGTCCGTGATGCTTCGTGGGCCACTACCAGGCGGCCTGTCCGCTCTACGGATGCAATAACTGTTTCGTCATCGATGGGTGAGAGCGACCGAAGGTCAATGACTTCAATGCTTCGACCTTCGGTCTGACACACTTCGGCTGCCTTCAACGCGACCGGCATCAGTGCACCATAGGCAACCAAAGTCAGGTCTGCACCCTTTCGAACTGTGACCGCTTTGTGAAGTTTTTCCGGAGTCGCTCCCGTGGTGACGTCGCCCTTGAGCCAGTAGGAGCGTTTGGGTTCAAGGAAGATAACCGGGTCCTCGCTGCGGATGGCAAGACCGATCATGTCGTATGCCTGCTGTGGAGTCGACGGACTTACCACTTTGAGGCCGGCAGTGTGGGCGAAATAGGCCTCTGGCGACTCTGAGTGGTGCTCGATGGCGCCGATGCCCCCGCCGACCGGGATTCTTATCACCACCGGAAGGCTGACCGCTCCTTCCGAACGGTGCCTATATTTTGCCAGCTGGGTAATGATCTGGTTCATCGCGGGGAAAACGAATCCGTCAAACTGGATTTCACAGACGGGGCGGTAACCTGCCATGGCCAGTCCAATGGCGCTTCCCACGATGCCCGCTTCACCTAAGGGCGAATCGACTACTCGATGGTCTCCAAAGGCCTTCTGGAGACCATCGGTTACCCTGAAAACTCCCCCGAGCTGCCCAATGTCTTCTCCCAGGAGCATGACCTTTGTGTCGGTTTCCATGGCATGTCGCAGGCCGAGGTTCAGCGCGTGGGCAATCGGCATACGGCTTGTTACTGCAGTCATTCCCCTGCCTCCACAAATTCCATGTGTTCGTTCATCTGCCGCTCGAGCTCATCCGGCAAATCGGCGTAGGTGTTTTGAAACGGTGATGCGTGCCCAGGGACAGGCAACGCCCGGCACCCTGACCTGAGGTGATCGGCCAGTGTGTTCTTCTGGCCTGAAATCCCGTCGAGAACAGCCTTGTTCAATTGATCCGTCGACTTCAGATACAGGTGAAGACGATCGACGGGATCTAGAGCAGCCCACGCATCGTTTTCTGCCAGCGTCCGGTAGCGGCCGTCGTCATCTGATGTCGTGTGCGGATTCCTGCGGTAAGTCATCGCTTCGATCAAGGTGGGCCCTTGACCGGAACGGGCTGCCGCCAATGCTTCCCGTGTGGCGGCCAGACAGGCAAAAACATCATTGCCGTCGACGCGGACCCCATCAAATCCGAAGCCCTGCGCTCGTTGAGCTACTGAAACCTTGCTCTGCACTGAGTAAGGCGCTGAGATGGCCCATTGGTTGTTCTGGCAAAAGAAAACAACGGGAAGGTTCTGAGCTGCTGCCCAGACAAAGGCCTCGTTGGTCTCCCCTTCACTGAGCGCCCCGTCACCGAGGAACACCAGGACAGCACGATCGCGTTCCGGGTCTCCCGTACCCACATCGCCGTCCCTGACGATGCCCATGGCGTAGCCGACGGCATGGAGAGTCTGGGCGCCAATGACAAGGGTGTAAAGGTTGAAGTTGTTTGCCGCGGGGTTCCAACCCCCAAGAGTCGTCCCCCGAAAGAGACCTAAGAGGTCAACGGGATCGACCCCGCGGCACCAGGCCACACCGTGCTCCCTATAGGTGGGAAATACAACGTCCTTCTGCTTTAGGGCATGCGCCGCCCCTATCTGGGCAGCTTCCTGGCCCAGAAGAGAGGGCCAGAGCCCCAGCTCGCCCTGACGCTGGAGCGCAATAGCCTCGGTGTCCACAGTCCTGGTCATGACCATGTCCCTGTAAAGCCCGACTGCGTCAATAGAGCCCATGTCGAGCGGCAGTTCTGGGCTCGCGGTGAAAACACCGGCCGGACTCAACATTGAGATTGGTTCGCCGTTCATGGTTATCCTTTCCTCTCGTCCCAGACGGTCCTGACCCCCTGCTCGGCTGAAGGTCGGAGTCCGTCCTCCCTCACCAGGTTCTCGGACGACATGTGGCGCTTACGCGGATACGGACGGCTGCGAGGTCTCCACTGTCTGGCGATATCCGCTTTTACGGCTTCTTCGTCGTAACCACCAAGTAAGCGATTGGTTGGACTAACCTTGAAGCGGCCTGAGGATTTGTTCAACTCAATTTGTGGGAACTGAACACCATGCCAACGTGGCAGACCTAACAGCGAGGACTTCTTGACAAAATGAGCAGGATTGACCGCCTTGACTCGGAGTTGCTTAAGCGGCTCAACAACAACGCGCGCGCCGGCGTGGCCGAACTTGCCGCGCAGTTGGGCATATCGCGAAACACCGTGCTAGCGAGGCTTCAAAGATTGGAGAGAGAAGGGATTCTGAAGGGCTACAAGCCAGTTATTGATCTTGAAGCCGCAGGGCTGCCGGTGCAGGCCTTTGTCGGACTGGAGCTTGATCAGCGGCAGATGGCTCAGGTGATCGCCGGGCTTAGCGAGATCCCTCAAGTTCTCGAGGTGACGACGCAGGCCGGGCGGGAGGATCTTCTGGTTAAGGTTGCAGCAGTGACCCTCGCACAACTGCAGGAAGCTGTGGGAAGGATGGTTGAGATCCGCGGCGTGAGGCATTCCAACACCACACTTTCGGTGTCCACTCCCCTGCCATACCGGGTCCAGCCCCTGCTGGATCACTTAACCAGCGAGGCGGGGTGGGGTCGGTCAACTGCCCTGCCCAGCTAGAGCGCCCGACACCGGCGACGTCATTGAGGCCGCACGCTCAACCCTCGACATCGGAATCAGCTAGAACCGACAAACCGAGCTGTGAAAAGACCGCCATTGCGAACTAACAGTCACAGACCAGGCCTGCTCAAAACATTGGCGAACACGGCCTCTTGCGTAGCCGGACCCGGGCTCGGAAAGTCCGGAGAACCCTGCGTCTTGGCTGGGAGCTCCGCCCGATTTGAGTACACCCAAACTTGACGCCTGAAGCGCCTGAATTGGGAGGACATTGGCTGTAGGCGGAGCTTCTCTAGTTCTCAGACGTCGCGACCCACCCCCAACATGTGACTTAGCCGCCCCACTGCCCCAACCGGCTTCGCCAAGTCGAGATTCATTGGGCTATATCGACTATTCCAAGCTCCCCCAGCCCGATTTCCTTCCCTCCGACTGTCAGGATGGAATCTAAGAACAGCGTGAGACCCTGTCAATAAAACTGGATCTCGCTCTATCCTTACGCCAACCGACGTAGGCTTCGCTCGTACTCCCGCGACAAGTCAAACGGCAACCTGACGAAATCACGGTAATCGGCGTTAAGTCTGAGGTGTGATCAGATGAGTGATTCATGTATTTGATGCTGTTGTTTCGCGCATGCGCGGGGCTGAGGGAACCGCCTAAAGGGTATCCTGTTGGGCACACTCGAGGGCTGGTACTTGGGGCTGAAGTGCGGTTTCTCTTGCTTTCGTGTCGAAGCTGTTTTTAGCATGAGCATTGTAGAGGAAGCGCGTCGGGTCGGGCTGTCCGTTCTCATTGCCATGTGCGTCTTCGCATCCAAGGTGTCAGTCGACGGCCCATTGGTCGTTAAACCCCGATACCCTGTGGGCTGACAGTTTCAGCACCACAGGGCACCGCCGGTAGGGGTATCGCCGATATTCGGTTCGCGATAAACGAACCTACCCTCCCTAGGGCGTCAGCGAGGTAGACCGTCAGACTTCAGCGACAGTTGTTGCAGCGTCAGTCGATCCAGGCTCAGCAGCTGTACGACGCCCGATCCGGGCGTAGATATCCGGTCGCTTTGTTCGGAAAAGCAAAGCCAGAATCACTCCGATCACGCCAGCGCCCCAGACGCTGCCCTGGAGTGCGACCGCTAGGGGGCCAGATCCCCCGGTCAGCGTAGAAAAGTTCACAATCGCAACAACGAAGAGGCTTCCCATGGCAAGAACGGATACGACGGGTGCCACCACCGCTACCCATGCATTAACCGTGTGAGACCGACGCTTACGCCAGAAGTAGACAAGGACGGAGAGGCTCACAAGTGTGAAGAGCAGCAAGTACGCGTATCCCCCGGTTCCACCAAGTTGCCCATACAGGAGAGAAGGATCTGAACCAACAAGAACAAAAGGAATCGCGATGACCAGGAACAGTGCGCTGGCCGCAATCGCTGCGATGAACGGAGAATTGTGCCGGGCGTGAACAGTAGCAAGCCGTCGCGGCAGCACTCTGTCGACGCCTAGCGAGAATATGTAGCGCGACAGAATACTGTGAATCGAGACAGCGCCGGCAAAACTCGATGTCAGAATCATTACGTTGGTGATATCCACCATCAACTGGCCGGAAGAACCCGCCAGGGCGTTCGTGAACATGTGGGCTGGATCGCTCGTAGCCAGTTCGACTGCCTGGTCACCACCGAAGTATGAGATGAGCGCCCACGATGAAATGGCATAGAAGCCGCCAACGAAAACTACAACAGCTACTGAAGCTCGACCGATTGTTCGAGCGGGGTTACGCACCTCTTCACGAAAGACGGCGGTACCCTCAAAGCCGTTGAACAACAGAATTGCAAAGAGTATCCCGATTCCCCAGGATGCCCCTTCAGGAAGGGAAGTCAACGCAAACGGCTCCGTGGAGACGTTGCCGGTTGGTGATGTCCCTCCAGAGAAGACGGCGAGATCGAAGATAACGACAATCAAGATCTCGATGGCCATCGCCACCAGAAGGACTTTTGCAGAAACCTCGATATGGAAATAGCCAAAGATGCTTACCAGGATCAGCATGGCTAAGGAGTAGAAGTATGGGCTGATCTCTGGACCGCCGCGGTCAACGACGTAGCCCGAGGCCACGATTCCGGAGAATATGAAGCAGGCAAGACCCAGGAGGGCATAGGTCAGAGTCGCAATAAAGCCGGCGCTGAGCCCCATGACCCGTCCCAGGCTGGCGCCAACGTAGGAATAGAAGGCTCCGGGGTTGGACATGTGGTGCCCCATTGCCACGAATCCAATGGAGAAGACCAGTACGAGCACCGTAGCAGCGAGCATCAAAAGGGGTGCTCCTTCGCCGCCGTAAACGATAAGAATCGATACCCACCCAGCCACAGTCACAAGTGGTGAAACGAAGGCCATGACAAGGGCGAAAAGGCGGAAGGTTCCCATTGATCCACTCAAGCCCTTGGCCGTGGAGCCGCTCTTGCCGTCTTTTGGCGCTTCAAGAGTGGCCGTGGATGCTGCCTTCATTTCCCTCGCCCCCGGGTTGTTGGCTTGGTCCATTGAGACCCATATGAGATCGAGTGGGCACCGATTGCAGGTGCTGAGTTGCCTGGATTTTTCATAGTGTAAAACTCCGGTGTGTATCGGGTCGAGGCCGCGCACTTTTAGTGGCCTACACTTCAGGAAGTCTCCGCTCCATTGAAGGGAAGTACCCTTCATTGGCAAGTCGCCTGGAGCCCCCGAGGTGAGGAAAAGTAGCTGGCAATGTCTTGAGGGCCTGGCACTGCACTTATGGCGATTCTTTCTGCGGGAGAAGCACGGCCGACCATAGACGTAGCCTGACGATGCAGAGTCAGCCGGGCCCGCATGGCGACATCGTCGATGAGCGTCCTGGTCTGTCTTTGACTCAGCCTGACGACTAGGTCGGGGGTCCGTGCGTTTTCCAAGCGGTAACCATAAATTAAAGTGTCGTCCATCACCCTCAAAGCAGCCACTATGCCCCAATACAGATTGCTCGATCGCGGTTAGACGGATCCACAAGCGCGAGGTAAAGGGTGCCCAATCGGGCGTAGCTTTCCAGGATTCCTGGTCTGGAGATTGATCCGTAGCCCCTATGCGGTCGTGAGACGCATCGCGCGGATGACGTCCCCGTGGTGGTCGACTTAACCACGCGGTTACAACTGAGTGAAGACCGAAGTCATTGAGGACGCTTCGTCTGATTCCGCAACCGTGCATTCCGGTTTCCTATTGAGCTCTAATTGAATTGAGGAGTTGAGTCCCTCAATGTATAAGTACGCGTCATAGCTTGTAACAGCTGACTGTTGACGAGCTTTTGGGGGCAGTTCGGCGGGGATGCACTCGGCCGGCACTTGACTGCGATGCCATGAGCGTTCGGGCTGACGGAAACATTCTGGTGAACTCCTCCGGAACAAGCAGCTACCCAAAGATTTAAGGGAATGAGTAGATTTTGGATGGTGACGACGGCGTCAGCCAGTCAGTGCTAGAGATGCTTAGTGCATTGAAGGCCGGGGACCAGTTGCAGGCCTGGTACAGGGGAAAGATTTATCACGCGGGTAGGGTTCTGAGGACGTATCCAGCGCTCGGGCTCGTAACTATACGTACCCCGACAAGAGAGGTCCATCTGATTGATGCCCAGGTCCTGGAGATCGTAGGGATAGCGAGTCAAAAGTACAGCTACGTCTAACAGGCTGCCTACTGTAACTACGACTGCGCTGAATGCGTGCCGTCTGCGCTAAGCGTCACCTCTTCAACATCTACCAAGTTGGATGAGCGCTCGAATCAGCCCCAAAGGTGGTTCACTGCCACATCCCTGAGGAAGGCCCCGGCACTTTAGGAGTCATGATGGACCGATCCTTCCCGCGAACACACCGTCGCTACTTCGGCCTTCTTTTACGACTCAGACCCCTCGGACGAGCTTGAAACCAGTTTCCGTCGACGCCGCAACGGAAGCCAGCGCATCACTTATGGCGCCAGCCGCGGCATGCTAGGCGCTCCACGTTGGGCGACCGGATCCAGCCCTTTCGGTCCTGCCCCTGATGAGAAGGGTGACGAGCTTCCAACCAACGACTGGGAGCTTCTGGAAGAGGGCGTCTGCGTCCTTGTAGAGCGCGATAACGGTCCGGTTCTTGGCGGGGAAGCGACGAGACAACCAGAGATGCGTCTGTCGTCTGGATCTGGCTCGACGGCGGACGCGGGCGCATAGCACTGTTCAAGGATGAAGGAACCCGGGTCTGGTTGCCTAAAGGATATGAGCTCCGCGCCCGCGGAGGAAGCGCAAGAGGCTCCTCAGGCGGAGAAGCAGCAGTGTCAGGAGACGTCCGTCCCCCAGCCGTTTGAAACCAACAAGGAATACCGGGACAGATCACTGGAACGACGAGTACATGAACATCGGCGCGGTAACTCCGCCGGCAGAGATTGGCCCTACTTGAAACCCAGAATTGCAACCTGGGACAGGGCCAGGGACAACAGATTGAGAGTCCAGGCTCCTCCTTCTACGTCAGCGGTCGCCCGGGCGGCGAGTTTCGGCAGCCCGGGTTGAACACCCTGCCGTTACTGCCATGAATTCTCTGCAAGAACGGAGCAGGCTAGTCCCCGCCGGCTAGGATTGGGCTTCTGAACTGCTCTCGAGTTGCTCACCGAGGTAGGTTACGCCCAGTCGGGGACTGGCAAGAACCGTGATTCCGGTTTTTTCCTCGAGGCGGGTGGCCAAGCGGTTCATGGATGCCTGCGCGAGTACGATCGTGTCGGTGGTCCTGGCAAGATCCACGGCTTGTTCGA
This sequence comes from Arthrobacter sp. efr-133-TYG-104, assembly GCF_030208915.1. Lineage (NCBI taxonomy): Bacteria > Bacillati > Actinomycetota > Actinomycetes > Micrococcales > Micrococcaceae > Arthrobacter > Arthrobacter sp. efr-133-TYG-104. Next base: position 1,592 of record NZ_JARVTA010000021.1, on the reverse strand, counting down.
TGACCATGGCATCGTGCTTTTCCCGATCCCCGGACATCAGGATAGAGAAGGCGCCTTCGCAGAGCCGCTGCTCGATAGAGATTGCCCGACCGTTTTCATCAGCTTTCGCTCGAATGAGGTCAGATGTCGGACCCAACGTGGTCGGCACTGTGGCAAGGACACCAATTCGATTGCCACGTCGAGCGGCCAGCTCCGCCATGGCCTCATCAATCTTCACGACAGGCGTGGCGACATTCCTGGCTGCTGTATCCCGGGCTGGACCCAAGGAGGAGCAAGCAGAGAATATGATGTCGGCGCCCGCCGCTTCAGCTGCCTTGGCAAGGTGGACCATTCGTGCTTCACTCCGCGAAGAGATACCTCCTTCTCGCACGACCGTTGCCAGGACGTCAGAGTCAACAAAATGCATGATGTCGGCGCCAGGAATGAGTTCGGCGATAAGGTCGGTGATGACGGGTTCGACGGACACGAAAACGAAGCTGGTGTGCAAGATTGCAATTTTCTTCGACATGGAAACTACTCCCTGGATTCTAGGTATCTTGAGGAACGTCCAGCTGCTTTGGACGAAAACCGGTCGCACCCCCGGTGGTAAACCAGCCGTCTACGCTGACAGCAACCCTGACGGGGCTGCCGGGCGGCTGATCCCCGCGGATACCTGGTCGTGGAAACCAGTTGCTTCCAGCACCTGATCCAGCCAATAGACGCGATTCGAAAAACGTTTGACCTTGCTCGGCGGTGTCCAACGGTAGGCCTCATGTTCCCAATCGATTTCCAGACGGCGATTAGAGGTGACCGCCGTAAACGTATGTACGAGCCACAGCGCACCACTGCCGTCTGTCATCAGCAGCTTCGGCCCCGATCGAAGTTCGGAAATATGCGACGCTTCCAAGCCGGCCTCTTCCCGCAACTCATCCATGGCCTGCTGCCTCGGCGTGCGACCCGGTTCCATGTATCCGGTAATGCAGTGCCACTGGCCGCTTTCGTGGCGCAGACTCTGGCTTCGCTTGAACAGCGCGATCTTGGACCGCCACTGAACAACAACAGCAACAACATTGTGTCCCGACGGGACCGCAGCCCCCTCGACAGGATGTGCCAGGGTTCCCGCCCCTAATGTCTGGGTTTTCATCGTCTTCCTTCGAGTACGTGAGAGCAAGATGGGGGCGCAAAGAACGTCACGGCTGGCACCTGCCAGGTATACGTATCCACGTCGGCTGCTCAGGACTTCGACGGAGTCGCAGGATGCCGAACCGATCGCCTATGGAGGCTCCCCGACCCAACTTAAGTTTCGGGCCGCATTAACGATGATGGACGGTCCCAGCACTTCACACCATTAGAGCCATGAACAAAAGAAGCCTATTTTTCTGTATGTCATGACAAGCCTGGGATGAGCTTGCCCTGCACTTCCAAGCCAAACCATGGCGGTCCTAAGATTGCCTATTCGAGCCTCGGGAAGCGAAGGCCGACGGAAACGGGTGTGGCTCCAGATCCGGCAAGCAAAATTGCCGGATCTGGAGCCACGGTTGTCTATCCGGGTGGGTGTTTAGGTGAGGTTGATGCCGCCGTCGACGAGGAGGTCGATGCCGGTGATGTAGGAG
>NZ_JARVTA010000012.1:0-119679 GCF_030208915.1 Arthrobacter sp. efr-133-TYG-104 | reverse complement strand
TCTGGGTTATGAGCCCAGCGAGCTACCGAACTGCTCCACCCCGCGTCGCAAGAACTACTCTACCTCACCCCGGGAGGCGCAAGTGACGATATGCGGGCAAGGTGCTCGAGATCACTCGAACGCGCCAAGGGCCTCCCCTGCCGACTCAAAGCGACCTCCGGCGTCGCGGTTTCCGCACTTGAGGGCAAACAAAAAGGTCCGGATCACCAATGTGATCCGGACCTTTTCTCCAGTTGCGGGGACAGGATTTGAACCTGTGACCTCTGGGTTATGAGCCCAGCGAGCTACCGAACTGCTCCACCCCGCGTCGCAAGAACAACACTACCGTCCGGTGAACGGCGAACCAAATCCTGGTGACGTGACCTGCGTCTCCCCCGCCCCGATGGTTCACGAGGACGAGAGATGCAGGCGCTTTAAGGGACCGACGACGGCGATCAACCGCCTGCCGGGCAAACGAAAGGGGCCGGTGCCGTCCGAAGAGACGAACGCGCACCGGCCCCAGCTCACCCGCCCGTGGCTTAGCCGCTCGGTGACGGTGATGGCGAAGGCGTAGCGCTCGGGGTGGCGCCTTGGGTCGCCGTGGTACTGGGCGTTACACCCAAACGCGTCTCGGCATCAATGGCCTTCTTCAGCGCTGCGGACAGGTTAGCCTGCTGGGTCCCGTAACCAGCAAAGTCGCCCTTGGCCAAGGCAGCCTGGCCATCCTGGATAGCCTTGTTGGCATCATCCAACGCGGCCTTGAGTTCGGCCTTGGCGTCGGTGGTGTTTGCCGGCGGAGTCGTGGTGGTCGTGGCAGGCGGCGACGTGGTTGTTTGCCCATTGTTTGCCGAGTCCCCCGCCTTAGCGCCGGAATCTCCCCCAAACAGCTGGTCCAACGCCGCGTCGAGCGTTGGCGCGAAGCCGATCTTGTCACCGAAAGCCACCAGCACCCTTTGAAGGGTGGGGTACGAGGTTTCCCCCGTCGACTTCAAATAGACAGGTTGGACATAGAGGAGGCCTCCACCTACAGGCAACGTCAGGAGGTTTCCATTCAGCACATCCGATGCACCTTGACGCAAAAGGTTAAGTGCCTGAGAGACGGTGGGATCGGAGTTGAACTTGTTTTGCGCCTGCCCGGGCCCCGGAACCTGAGTGTCCGTAGGAAGTTGCAGGAGCCTGAGCTTGCCGTAGGTATCAGCCTTTACGCCCTTGACGTTGCCGGCGTCCGAGTCTGCGGCGAGGAAGCCGTACAAGATGTTCCTGGCGTTGCCATTGACCGTTTGGGGAATGAAGGAAGAGGTCAATTGGAAGGCAGGCTTGGTCTGGTCCGGCATTTGCAGTGACATGTAGAAGGGCGGCTGCTTGACCGCCTCGGACACTGTGGGATCGTTCGGTACGCTCCAGGCATCGTTGTTCTGGTAGAAGCTGTCCGGATTGGTGACGTGATAGCGGCCCAGCAGTTCGCGCTGGACTTTGAACAGGTCCTCCGGGTACCGCACGTGGCTCATGAGATCGCCAGACATCTCGGAATAGGGTTTGATGACGTTCGGGAAGATCTTCTGCCACGCCTTGAGGAGTGGATCCTGGTCGTCCCAAGCGTAAAGGGTCACCGAGCCGTCATAAGCGTCGACAGTGGCTTTGACCGAGTTCCGGATGTAGTTCACCGAACTATTGGGCAACGCGACCGTTCGCCCCGAACTGGTGAGGGAGTCCGCCGTCGCGTTTTGCAACTGCTGAGGCTGGGAGTACGGGAAGTACTGACTGGTGGTGTAGCCATCAACGATCCACTTCACCCGTCCGTCCACGACAGCCGGATAGGCATTGCCATCGATGGTGAGGAAGGGGGCAAGCTTCTCTACGCGTTCGCGCGGATTGCGGTCGTACAGGATCTGGGACTTGTCGTTAACGCCGTCCGACAGCAAGAGGTCCGAGGACTGGAACTTGATGGAATACAGCACCCGGTTCAGCCAGTTCCCTACGCTCGGGCCGCCGTTGCCTTTGAAGGTGTACTGCGTGTCTCCGCTGCCGGCCGGCCGGTCCTGCTCACGCTGTTGAGCACCCTCCGGCCCTCCCACGATGGAGTAATCCGGCGAGTTCTCGCCGAAGTAGATGCGTGGCTCATAGGAGGTGTCCGTACCGAGAACTCCCGTGGAGGGGATGCCGGACTCGAGGAAGTCCGGTTTGCCGTCGACGGTGAACTTGTTGCCTTTAGCCGCAACTACGCCGTAGCCATGTGTGTAGACGATGTGGCGGTTTACCCACGTTTGCTGGTTGGCGCTAAGGCCATCCGGGTTCAGTTCACGGACCGCGATGACGGTGTCCTGGACCTTCCCGCCCACGGTATAGCGGTCCACATTCAAGGTCTGCGGAAACTGGTAATAGGGGCGGTACTGTTCAAGCTGCGAAAAGGCGGACGAAATGAGGTTCGGGTCCAAGAGCCGGATGTTGGCCGCCGTTTGCGCGTCCTTCGCCAGCGCACCACTCGTGGCGTTCGTGGTCGCGTTGTAGGCGGACACGTCGATCTTGTCCAAGCCGTAGGCGGAGCGCGTCATATTGATGTTGCGGCCGATGTATTCCTTTTCCAGCGTGTTCTCCGAAGGCCGGACCTGGAACTGCTGGATGACCCACGGATAGACACCGCCTGCCAAAATCGCGGTAATGACCAACATCGCCGTCCCGATGACAGGAAGCCGCCAGCGGCCAACGACGGCCGCGATGATGAAAAGTATGGCCACTAAACCTGCAGCAACGGCGAGGATTGCCTTGGTGGGGACAACTGCGTTGACATCCGTGTAGAGCGCGCCGGCCCAGTGACCGGAAGAGCTCTGAACCGTTGTGTACCTGTCCAGCCAGAAGTTGATGCCCAACAGGACAAGGAAAACCGCCCCAATCACCGCGACATGGATCTGGGCGGCGCGGCTGGTGAAGATGCCCCGTTCCAAAAGGCGGATGCTGCCGTAGAGGTAGTGCGTCAAGATACCGGCAATGCCAGCAACGATGGCAATGCTGATCAGGAAGCCCGTCACGAATCCCAAGAACGGAAGTGACATCAAATAGAAACTGATATCGAGGTTGAACTGGGGATCGGTCTGGCCGAACGGCACTTGGTTGAAGAACAGCAACGCCTTCTGCCACTGGCTTGCCGCCGCGCTTCCGGCGAACAGGCCAAAGAGGATTGGGAGTCCGATCATCACCACGCGCCGCACCGGCTCGAGCTGCGCTTGGTACCTGTTGAGGTTCTCGCGCGCTTCAGAGTCCGGGGCATAGACCGGCCGGGCTTTGTAGGCGATGCGGATGGCGAAGTAGACACCGGCGAACATCAACGCAAACCCGATCAGGAACGTGATGATCTTGGCCAGGTTTTCGCGTAGGTACACTTCGAAAAAGCCAAGCTGCTGGTACCACAGGACATCAGTCCACACATTGGCGAAGAAGATGAACCCGACGACGACGACCGCCACCACGATCAGCGTGGGAGTCAGGACACCCCGTCTCAGCGGCGATCTTCCGGACGGGTTGGAGCTGGCGGGACGAGACAAACTCTGTACCTCATTGTGGTCGTCAGTGAACAATCGGTATGCGCGTGCTTAACATCCCCGGCCCGTTGAAACCTGGCAGAGTCCGTCATATGTGCCACGAGTGGCAGTCGAGCTAAGTTCCACGGTCAGTCTAATTGTTTGTGCAGGTCGGAAGTCCTTTAATGTCCCCTCCCGATGCAAACTGTTTTACCGCGGCAGTCGCCTCCGCCAGAGTTTCAACCTTAACTACCTGCAATCCGTTTGGAACGTGACCCACGACGTCCCCGCAGTTAGCCGCCGGAGCGAGGAAAAGAGTGGCTCCCTGCTGCTTGGCCCCGATCATCTTCTGGGCGATGCCACCGATGGCTCCCACTGCGCCGTCGGGAGTTATGGTCCCCGTGCCGGCAATGTGTTTTCCGCCGGTAAGGTCACCCGGCGTGAGTGTATCGATGATGCCCAGGGCAAACATCATCCCTGCACTTGGACCGCCGACATTGTTCAGGGAGATATTGACGTTGAAGGGAAAAGTGAACCCGCTGGCCAGGAGCACGCCCAGAATGTAGGTGCCTGAAGGGTTCTTGGTCGGCGTTATGGTCGCAGTCACCGACTTACCGCCGCGGTCGACGACGACGACTGCCGGAGCGCCTGCCCCGGCGGCGAGTTCAGCTTGTATTGCGGCCAAGGACGTCACCGGTTTTCCATTGATGGAAACAAGGCGGTCGCCTTCTTGGATCTTTCCCGCAGAGGGTGACGAATCGGAGAGTCCAGCCACGGTAAGCCGTTGCTCAAACGGGATCTTCAGTTGGCGCAACGCGGCCGCGACCGCGTTTTCCTGGGAGGTCGCCATGTCAACCTGCCCCTGCTTGGCGGTGTCCTGCGCAGTGCTTCCCTTGGGATAAATCAATTCCTCGGGGTACACGGCCTTGGAAGGATCCAGCCAACCCCGAAAGACATCCAGGATCGTCGCGGGACTTTGCGGACCGCCTGTGGTGACCACCGTGGTCAAGTCAAGGTCTCCCTTGGCGGGGAAGGACTCATGGCCGGTAACGGAAATGACTGGCTTGTCTCCATCTTTACCCAAGGTATTGAAAACAGGCCCCGCTGACTCCACGACGTAAGGCACCGGCAATGCAGCAGCGCCAACGCCCAGGCCCAAGGCCAAAAGCCCGGAGATGACCATGATCGAGTACCTGACGTCACGGGAAGGTGCCGTGGCATCTGTGGCGGGACCGGCGTCGTTCGCTTGGCGCGGATCCACGGAGCCTTCTGAATGGGGCGATGTAAGCATGGGGGCCTTTCTATGCCGTCACAGCGACGTTGGTACCGGGGCGCTACGACGAGGATGCACCAGACATCCACACTACGCGGTCCCCCAGTTCGGAGGCTGCTTTGCCTACAGCGAACGTTGCGGCAACCGGGCAGACAGCCCTCCCCCATCGGGGTACGGTGAAAGGGATCACCAGCCAGTTCGACGATCGGCGACACCATGACTTCCAACCCGAACAACCCGTCAGAAGATGATGACACGCCCAAGGATCCGCTGGCTGAAATGCTGCAGAATCTCATGGGCGGACAAGGGATGGGCAACATCGATCCCGCCGAACTGGCTAAGGCCGCCGGCCTGCCAAACGACCCCCAACTGCTTCAGCAAATGTTCTCGCAGGTCCAAGCAATGATGAGTTCCACCTCCGAAGGACCTGTAAATTGGCAGCTCGCACACGATAACGCCCGCCGTGTGGCAGCGTCGGGCAGCGATCCATCCGTCAGCGCCCACCAGTCCAAGGAGATCGACGAGGCGCTGAGGCTTGCTGAGCTGTGGCTGGATCCTGTCACGGATCTCTCCGCCACCGGACTCATCGGCCGGGCGTGGTCGCGTGCTGAGTGGGTTGAAGCCACCCTGGGCACGTGGAAGCGTTTGACCGAGCCCGTGGCAAACAGTATCGCCAACGCGCTGTCCGAAGCCCTGTCCCAGCAGATGCCTGAGGAAATGAAGTCCATGATGGGCGGCGCATCGTCCATGCTGCAGAACATGGGCGGGGCCATCTTCGGGATGCAGCTGGGGCAAGCTATCGGCGCGCTTTCCGCGGAAGTTGTGAGCAGCACAGACATCGGCGTTCCGCTGGCCGACCTTGAAATGGCTTTGCTGCCCACCAACGTCGCGAAGTTCGGAGAAGGCCTGAGCCTGCCGGAGAACGATGTCCGGCTTTTCCTTGCCGTGCGCGAAGCCGCGCACGCCCGGTTGTTTGTGCAGGTCCCCTGGCTTCGAGGCCATCTGCTGGGCGCGATCGAAGCCTACGCGCGCGGCATCCACATAGACATGTCGAGGATCGAAGACCTTGCCCGGGACCTGGATCCCAGCAACCCGGAGGGCATTCAGGAGGCACTGTCCCACGGCGTGTTCATGCCCGAACGCACCCCTGTGCAGACAGCTGCCCTGGAGAAGCTCGAAACTGCCCTTGCCCTCGTTGAAGGCTGGGTGGATGAGTTGACAGCCGAAGCCACGGCACGGGTGCTGCCGTCGGCCACAGCGTTGCGGGAGACCGTTCGCCGTCGTCGGGCAACCGGTGGACCGGCCGAACATGCATTCTCGTCCTTGGTGGGCTTGGAACTGCGTCCGCGGCGACTCAGGGAAGCCGCCACGTTGTGGGCAACCCTGAAGGAAGAGCGTGGAATCGAAGGCCGGGACGCTATCTGGCACCACCCGGATCTGCTGCCGACAGGTGCCGACCTCGACGATCCCAAGGGGTTCTCGGAACGACGCCGTCTCGCCGAAGCCAGCGACAGTGAAGTTGACGATGCCCTGCAAAAGCTGCTGAGCGGCGGTTTTGAAACAACGTCCGAACCGGGCGATGAGGGAACGGGCGACGACGGCTCAGGCGACGACGGAAAAAAGGGCGAGCCCGAATCCGGGACTGACCCCGAACCGCCGGCCAACTAGGCATTTTCTCCCTGGCACGAGGTACTCGGGGCCCTGCCCTCAGTGTGGTGCTGGAGGCTCGGGAGTAGGTGCCTCGGTGCCGGGGTCCGGTCCGAGGCCCCGGGATGTTGCGTAAGCTACTCCGTCCAGGAAAGCTTTGGCGCGCTGGGTTTCAGGGTAAGCCTCAACCAACTTCCAAAAGTCGGCGTTATGACCGGCCACCAGGAGGTGCGCCAGCTCGTGGACGAGGACGTAGTCGATCACCGACTGCGGCATTGGCTGGAGCTTGCTCGATAACCTGATGCTGCCATCAGCCGGAGTAGCCGAACCCCAGCGTGAGTTCTGGTTGCCAACCCAACGCACCGACGTCGGCATTGCGCGGCCGCCGAGGTAAGTCCGCGACAGCAGTGCGGCCTGCTCAGCGAGGGCTTCGTCGGTGGCTGGACGACGTTTGCCGCGTCCGCCGGCCCCTTCCCCCTGATTCTTCAACTTGGCCAGCATGCGTCCCACCCATTCCCGTTCCTGGGTCCGCGTGAAGCTGGCCGGAATGGCGACCACGGCTTTGCCGTCTTCCCAGAAGGCAGCTACGGTCCGGCGTCGTCGCGCAGAGCGACGCACGACGACGGGTGAACCATCCTCTGTCAGCTGGTGAACGGGTGAGTCTGAGCTGGTTGATCGGGCCATCAGAGGACAGCGCTTTCGCTGAGAACTTCCAAGACGGCCTCGCCGTAGCGTTCAAGCTTGGAAGGGCCAACACCGGCCAAGCCCGCAAGTTCCTCCAGCGACGAGGGCCGCGCCTCAGCGATTGCAGTCAGGGTCGCATCCGTAAACACAACATAAGCGGGAACCTCGGCAGCTTGCGCTACGTCCTTGCGCCACTGCCGCAAGGCATCAAATGTCTGTTCCTCATAGCTGGGTGGACATTGGTTGCAACGCCCAATCTTGCGCTCCGCACCCGTTGCTAGCATGCTGCCGCAGACCCTGCATGAGGCCGGGGCCGCAGCTTTTGGACGCACGGGCCCTGTTTTACTGCGAGCGCTGGCAGATGCGACAGAGTCAGGCCGCAGTCCATCCAGGAACCGGGAGGGCTTCCGGTTTGCACGGCCACCCGGCGTGCGGGCAGTGGACCATGAAAGGTTCAAGTGCTCGCGTGCACGGGTGATGCCCACGTAAAGCAGCCGCCGTTCCTCGTCAACGTCCTCGGGCGTGTCAGCGAAGGAAATCGGCATAAGTCCCTCGCTGAGGCCAACCAAGAACACGGCATCCCATTCGAGGCCTTTCGCGGAGTGCAACGAAGCGAGGGTGATTCCCTGGACAGTGGGCGCGTGCTGCGCCAAGGAACGTTCCTGGAGCTCATTGACGAATTCGGCGAGCGTGAAGGATTCTCCCCGGTGAACGGCAAGCTCGTCTGCCAAGGCAACCAGTGCGGCCAGCGATTCCCAGCGCTCCCGGAGCGCTCCCCCGCTATGCGGTGCAGTATCGGTGTAACCCAATGAGGCCACAATGTCACGGACGATCTGCCCCAGGGGCACTGAGGGTCCCTCAGCTACTGCCCTGGTTGCCGCGCGCAACTGCAAGATGGCATCACGCACTTCTTTCCGGGCGAAGAACCTTTCGCCACCCCGAAGTTGATAACCGATACCTGCAGAGGCCAAAGCTTGCTCGTAAGCTCCGGATTGTCCGTTGGTGCGGAACAGGATCGCAATCTCGCTCGCCTTCACACCCGCGGTCAGCAGTTCCTGGATTCGTCCGGCGACGACGGCGGCTTCCGCCTCATCGTCCGGGCACTCCATGAATCGGGGTGCCGGGCCCGACGGCCGCTGGGCCACGAGCTTCAGGGGAGCCGCCCATGCAGCATCCGCCACGGGTCCGCCGCTGCGACGCGCGCCAAGGAGCTCGTTGGCCAGCTTCACCACCTGCGGGGTGGAACGGTAGTCGCGGACCAGTTTGACCACAGTGGCGTTGGGGAACTGAGCTTTGAAACCAAGCAAGTGTTTCGGTGACGCTCCAGTGAAGGAATAGATCGTCTGGGAGGCGTCGCCCACTACGCAAAGCTCGTCCCTCCCGCCCAACCACAGGTCCAGGAGCCGTTGCTGCAGAGGCGACACGTCCTGGTATTCGTCTACGACGAAGTGCCGGTACTGCTCCCGCACCGTCGCTGCGACTTTTGGGTCCTCCTGAAGGATTCCCACGGTGATGAGGAGAACGTCTTCAAAGTCGATGACGTTCCGATCGGTCTTGAGGTCTTCATAGGCTTGGAACACCCTCGCCACGGCAGTGAGGTCGAACCCACCGGGAGTTCCCCTGCCCACCGCATTCTCCAAGTAGTTGGCCGGGGTGAGCATGGACACCTTGGCCCATTCGATCTCGGCAGCGAGGTCCCGGATCGATGCCCGATCAGTGCTGAGCCGAAGCCGGCGGGAGGCTTCAGCAATCATGGTGGCTTTGTGGTCCAAAAGGCTTGGCAACGTTCCGCCGATGGCCTGGGGCCAGAAAAACTGCAACTGGCGCAAAGCGGCCGCGTGGAACGTGCGGGCCTGAACCACGCCCACGCCAAGGTCCCTAAGCCGACTCCGCATCTCGGCCGCCGCACGCGCAGTAAAGGTCACTGCCAGCAACCGTTGCGGACTATAGACGCCGGAGTGGACGCCGTACGCAATCCGGTGGGTGATGGCACGCGTCTTCCCGGTGCCCGCCCCCGCAAGTACGCATAGCGGACCCGTCAGGGTGCTGGCTACCTCACGTTGTTCTTCATCAAGGCCTCCCAGGATGCGCTCCTCAAGCGAGCTCCCGGCGTCGAACGTTTCTTCCGTCACGGCTGAAGGTCTTCAATGAAGCCGCCATACCAGTGCTCGATCAGTGAACGCGCAATCGACAACCGTGTCGAGATGGTGATTTCCCCGCTCAACACGGCAGCTTGCAGTTCCTCACGGCTGAACCAGCGGGACCGCGTGACTTCCACACCGTCGGGTTTGGCGACGGTGTCCTCCGTTGTTGCTGTGAATCCCAACATGAGGGACGCCGGAAACGGCCAGGACTGCGAGCCCAAGTACTGGCATGCGGTGACACGGACTCCGACTTCTTCGCCAATTTCACGGACCACCGCTTGTTCCAGGGACTCACCTGGTTCAACGAACCCGGCCAGCGTCGAATAGTTTTTCGCATCGACGGGACCTCCGCCGCCAAGGAGGAGGCGGCCGTCAGGGCCGACCACGGTAACGATGATCGCCGGATCCGTTCGCGGATAATGTTCTGAGTTGTCTTGGGGGCATCGCCGCACCCAGCCGCCGGATTCGACCTCCGTGGGGCTACCGCACAGCGGGCAATGCCGGTGCGTGGCATGCCAGTTGGAAATGGCGCTGGCCTCGATGAAAAGGGCCGTGTCAGTGGCGTCCAGACGTCCGGCGACCTCGCGGAAACCCGCCCACTCGGCATCGGCAGGTAGTGTTGCGGTGCCCGGGGAAACCGGCTCGGCGAGCGTGAACAACAGCACCGGCGTACCGACCGCCAATGACGACGGTAGCAAGGTTCTGCCCAGATAGACGGACTCGCGCCCTGCGGCTGCCAGCGCCTCCCACAGCTCTGCTGCCTCGCCAAACCACAGGCCGCCCGCAGTAACCACCGCTTTACGCTGGGAGATCAGCACAGCTTTGGCCGTTCCCGACGAAATGAGCTCCGACACCATGCCCGGCTTCATCCTGACGGCCGACCCCCGATCCACCACGGCCGGGGGCACGGGAAGAACGGTGTCCGTCAGGTGGTTTGCCAATGCCGATGGTTCCGTATAGCTCATGTACCTACCGTACTGATTACCACCGTCAAAAAACATTTGGGCAGCCTAAGGCTTGTGGACATATCCAAGGCATTCCGTGGGTTCTTCCGTGGGTGGGCAAGGTAGATTTCCTGCAGATCTGGAGACTCGCCGCACTGCATCATGGCCACAGGCGCCAGCCACCCTACCGTGGAAGGCGTGAGAAGAACTCCGCTTGAACTAGCTGCTGTGGCAACCGCGGCAGTGCCCGGCTTGGCGCCCACTGGCACAGCCTACTCCCCCGACGACGACGCCGACTTCGACTCGGCGCTCCTGCTGGACGCCGACGGGAAACGCTGGCGCGTCCGTTCGCCGCGCCATCCCGAAGCGAGCACGCGGTTGGAAACGGAATTCATGGTTCTGCGGGCTTTCAGTCCCGCGATCCGAGCAGAGCTTCCTTTCCATCTCCCCACCATCGCCGGGACAGTACGCCAGGGCGAGCTCACCACCTTTGTGTATGCGCACCTGCAGGGCTCGTTGTTCTCCATTGAGGACCTTTCGGCGGGCAGCGCTGCCCTGGCCAAGGAAATCGGCTCGGCGCTGGCTGCAATTCACGATCTGCCCCTCTCCTTGGTGATCAATGCCGACCTTCCCAGTTACTCCGCCAACGAGTTCCGCCAGCGGAAACTCAACGAGCTTGACCAGGCGGCGACAACAGGCAAAATTCCGGCGACGCTTCTACGCCGGTGGGAACACGCCATGGAAGATGTGGCACTGTGGCGCTTCAACACCTCGGTGGTCCATGGGGATCTCCATGAGGACAACCTGATGGTGCAGGACGACACAGTGACTGCGGTTACCGGCTGGACCGATCTGCGGATCGGCGACCCAGCGGATGACTTTGCCTGGCTTGTGGCGTCCAACGAATCAGCCTTCATCCAGGCGGTGCTCAATCACTACACCGAGGCCCGCCGCGAGACACCGGATTCGCACTTGCTCCGGAGGGCCGCGCTGCTCGCCGAGTTCGCGCTGGCACAATACTTGGTCAAAGCCATGGCGGCCGGCCACGAGGGGATGACGTCGGAAGCTGAATCAATGCTTCAATCATTGGCCGCCGATATCGAGAAGCAGGAGCAGCGCGAAGCGGCCGCGCGTGCTGCAGCTGAGGAGGCAGACCGGCAGGCTGCCGAGGACGCCGCCGCGGCGCCTCCCCAGCAACCGACAGTCACGGTTGTCCCGATTTCCGACGTCGGCCCTGCAGTTTCGGTGGCAGCCATACCGGACGAGCCCGTAGTTGCTGCCGAGCCCGATGACGTCGACGAGGCTGGTGACTTTGACGAGGCTGCCAGGAAGCCGGATGCCGGCACCAGCAGCCAGGATTCGACCTCCACGGCCGCGATTAACGTTGTGCAGCTAAAGGATGTCAACAGCACCGAGGCCACGAAAGACTCCTGACGTCCTAACCGTTGTTACTCAGTGCTTGGGAAACGATCCGCTCGAGCTCATCGGCGCCGCCGAGGTCGTGCGGGCGCACCAGCGATCCTTCTGCCACGTAGTAGAAGGCGGCGCTGACATCTTCAAGGGGAACCTTCCTCAGCCGGGCCCAGGCCAGCCGGTACACCGCCAACTGCACAGCTCGTTCCGTCAGCTGTTGCCCCGAGGGTCGTCGTCCGGTCTTCCAGTCGATGAGCTGCCAGCGGCCGTCGGCATCTTGGAACACGGCGTCGATGCGGCCGCGAACTACGATATCTCCGATCTTGGTCTCCACGGGTACTTCGACATAAACGGGGGCGCGCTGGGCCCACTCGGATTCCTTGAAGGAAGCGACCATCTCCTCGAGTCCGTAGGCTTCATCAATGTGTGAGTCCGAACCCGGTGCCTCATCGAGGTCAAGCATGCCCGTGGTGCCGAAAAACTCTTCGACCCATGAGTGGAATGCGGTCCCCTTGCGCGCCGAGATCCCGGGTTCGCGGGGAACCGGCCTGCGAAGCCGGGACAGTACTTCTCCGGCGTTTGCGCCAAGTTCGACGAACAGTGAAGCGGAGACGTGGCTGGGCAAGTGAACGTCCTGGGTTGCCCTGCCCTGTCTCTGCCGGTCCAACAACAACTCTGCTTCTTGGGACCAACGCTCAGTACCTGCAGGAAGTTGGCCACCGACGGGGTCATCCGGTGCGGTCCCGTCCATGAAAGCCCGGACCATCGCTGCTCCGCTGTCCATGGCGGCCCTACGACCAGGCAGGAGCCTCAGGCGTGCCCCTGTTCGGGGATCCGACGGACCCTCAAGGGGGTCGTATGGGAAAGTGGCGACTTCATGGATTGTCGTCAGCGGGCTGGATTCCGGCAGGGCTTCTTCGGCAACCGAGTCCGCGTGAATCTCGGCGCTCCCGTCGGAGGCCGGGAGCACGGAGCCGCCGCCATCGCCTTGAACTGTCAGCGGAGCTAGTTCCGAAATGAACGGAGATAGCTCGGCCATTCCGGAGCGCGACCCGTTCCACGCCGCACTCGAGACCCACAGAACGTGTTTCGCCCTCGTATAAGCGACATACGCAAGTCTGCGTTCTTCCGCTTCCCCATGAGCCTGGACCCGCGATTTGAAGTCCTTTTCGGCGTCCAACCACCCTTTCTGGTCCGGCTGGTCAAGATCCCATTGCGGGAGATCGGCTCGATCGCCTCTCAACGGCCACGGCAAGGCAGCCGAGCCGCTGCTCCAGCGCGAGTCCCTGTTGCTGGGAAAGGAGCCCGAATTCATCCCGGGAACAAAGACGACATCCCATTCCAAGCCCTTGGAGGCATGGACTGTCAGCAACTGGACAGCTTCGCGGTTGGTTTCTGCAGGGGCGACATCCAGGCCGCCTTCTTCGGAGGCCGCTGCTTCCAACCACGAGAGGAACGCCAGCAGGTCAATGCGCTGCGAAGTTTGCAGGAAACCCGCGGCAGCATCTTGAAACGCATCCAGGTTCCGACGAGCCTGATGAATACTGATGCCGGGCTTGGCAGCGACCTCAATGTCCAAGAGCATTGCCCGCTCAACCTCTCCCAGGAGGGTACTGAGATCGTCTCCAATGTAGCTTCGAAGGAACCTCAGCTCTGAAGATAGCTTGCTGAGGCGCTCCAATGCGGCGTCGCTCAAGGACCTGCCGTGTCCTGACGACCAGCCTTTTTTGGGGAGGAAGTCAAGTGCCTCCACGAGGCTTGCAGAATCGGTGATGTCGCTTTCGAGCGTGACGGCTTCCACACCAGTGCCCGATTCTTTAGCGGAACCGTCAACGGAACCTCCGGCAACGGCGCGGCGGCGAGCCAAGTGCCGGGACCAGTCCGCGAACGCCATGAGATCCGCTGTCCCGATTCGCCATCGGGCCCCGGCCAAAAGCCTCGTCAGCGCATCTGAGCGGCCCGGATCTGCAAGAACCCGCAGGGTCGCGACCAGGTCCACAATCTCCGGCGTGTCCAGCAATCCGCCCAAACCGACGATCTCGTAAGGGATGCCCTGAAGCTCGAATTCTCGGCGGATGCACTCCATTTGCGCCCGACGCCGGCACAGCACCGCCATGGTGGGCCTGACCGCTGACCCATCTTTCTCTTCCTCGAAAACGGTCCGGCGGTATCGGCGGACATCGCGGGCAATTGCGGCTGCTTCGTCCTCGTCAGTACCGAAACGGCCGATCACCACGCGCCCTTCAACAGCCACCGGGCTCGGTACCAACGGAGGAACAGAAACGGTAGCCACGGATCCCCGCTCACCAGCCGGTCCGGCCAGCGTAATGGCGCGGTTAAGCGGCGATGCGATGGTGTTGGCCGCGGCCAGTATGTTCCTGCCGTTGCGCCATGCCGTGGTCAGGTATGAGGTCGGAGCCACCGCGTACGTCTCGGTTCCGGCCTGGGCATCGACCTGCCGCACAGGGAATTCCTGAACGAAGTGAAAGAGTTGTCCTGCCGAGGCGCCCCTGAATCCGTAGATTGATTGGTTTGGGTCGCCGACTGCCGTAACAGCATGTCCCTGACCGAAAAGCCGGGAAAACAGGACAAGTTGAGCATGGGACGTGTCTTGGAATTCGTCCAGCAGCACCACCTTGTAACGGGCTCTTTCCGTGCTGGCCGCCAAAGGAACGTCATTGGCGATCCGCGCGGCCAGAGCTACCAGGTCCCCAAAGTCGAGCACCCCACGCCGCCTCTTTTCGCTTTGGTACCGAACCACCATGTCCGCGACGCTGGCACGGGTCCGCAACATGGACACGAGGTCCGCAGCACCCTGCGTCGGGTTCTTCCGGGCCCCTGCCATATAGGGAAGCTGTTCAAAAGCCTGAACGCGTTCCAGCACCCAGTTGCGCACCCCTTCCGGCTCCTGAAGGTGCTCCGCGCATTCGCCGGCCAACTGCAGGACGGCATTGACCAAGGTGGATTTCGCCACGGTGAAGTGCTCGTACTCGCCGTCGTAGGATTCAACGACTTCGCTGGCCAACTGCCATGACTGTGCGCCGCCGAGCAAAACAACGTCCCGTTCTATGCCGAGTCGAAGGCCGTGGTCAGAGACTATGGCGCTTGCGTAGGAGTGATAAGTGGAAACCTTGGGTTCGAGGTCGTCAGCACTCAGACGCCCGCCCGGAAACCCCATGGCAGCCCCGCCGCCGGACGCTACCCGCTGAAGAGTGGCGAGCTTGGAACGGATCCTGCTGGCAAGTTCACCGGCAGCCTTGCGCGTGAATGTGACACCGAGGACTTCCTCCGGACGCACCCAGCCGTTGGCAACGAGCCACACCACACGGTCAGCCATAGTGGCCGTCTTACCGGAACCGGCACCGGCGATGACCAAGCGCGGAGAAAGGGGTGAGGCGATAATCCGAGCCTGTTCCGGCGTCGGGCGGTTCTTCTCGCCCAGCATGTCCGCAACGTCCGACGGCGAAAACCGCGGCTCTGGAAAGCCAGCGGCATCGCCATGTCCGCCTGCGACGTCGGCCAGGAGTTCAGTACTCATTCGGTGATCTGCTTTCCTCGTGCGCATAACGGGCAAATATCGGGCAAGCGACACCCATGACCGCCGTATCCTGCTTTGCCGGGGTCGTGACGGGCCTCAAAGGTGGCGCCAGCCATCAAAGTCGCGGCCTCCGTCACAAGGTCCTCGGCCCAGTTCTCGCTGGGGTCCAACGGTTCCTGCTGCTGGACGGAGGGACTCTTGGCTTTGGTTCCCAACTGGGCCAAGACAGCACCGCCAGGGGCTACGTCGCTCGGAAGCGTGACTGCCTCAGGCTCGGATTCCCCCGCCCCCGCATCGCGGAAGGCGCCCATCAGGACGGCAGCTTGGTATGCGCCCAGTTGCGGGTGCCGGGCAACCTCTGCCTTGCCGGGCTGGCGCTTACCGGTTTTGAGGTCGACGATGACCAGCCGGCCTTCGGAATCGATTTCGAGACGATCCACTTGGCCCCGAAGGACAGCATGGCGGGCGGCCACTTCCGGGCCTTCATCCGTTCCAGTGGCATCGCCTTGGGCACTGGCGTCGCCGTGGACGGTGACATCGCCGTGGACGGTGACATCGGGAAGCTGGACTTGGAAGTCCTGTTCAACGGCAAGCAAGCTCCTGCCCTCACTGCGCATCATGATCACGTAGGAGGCAAGCTTGCGGACCATGAGCTCGGCCCGCTGGAAATCAAGCTTTCCTTCCCAGTTGTCCTTCATCCCCAGCGTGTGCCACCTCTTTACCAGTTCGGAAACATACTCGGAGCCCGAGGCCTCAGGAAGTTCTTGGGCAATGCTGTGGACCAGGGTGCCCAAGCTCCGCGCGAAATCGGTGGCAGGCTCTCCGCCTGCGGCTTGGACAAACCAATCCAAGGGGGACTTGTGCACCGTCTCGACCTTGGACGGAGACACCGAAACTGTTCCTCCGACGGGTACCACCGGTTCCCTTGAGCTAAGGTCCAATAAACCCCACCACGTGTCCGGATCAGCTCCAGGTACCGGCGGTTCGGCGGTGGCAAGGCGGCCCAGCACACGCGCAGCCTCCCACGCCGTTCCAGGTTCGGTGGCGGCAGCACCGGTCGCTGACTGGACGTGTTGCCGCAGCTCAGCGACAAGGGCACGCAGGGTCATGGGCCTGTCCACGGGGGTGTAGTCGCGTTGGTACTCCCCCGGTCCCAACGGGGCTACGTAGTCAAGGAATGCCGAGGGCTGTTCATCCTCGGAGGATACTGCCGTGCAGATGAGAACCTGACGCGCCCGGGAGACCGCCGTTGAAAAACTCCTGAGCTCGTCATAACGGATATCACGCAACCTGCTCAACGGGCCGCGCTGGAGGGCGTGTTCGACCCCGTGTTCCACGGCATCCGCGTACAAAGTGCTGCCCAAGAGTTCTCCCCGCAACCGAGTGTTCGGCCACACGCCTTCCTGAAGACCGGCGATGATAACCACGGGCCATTCCCGGCCAGCGGCGCTGGCCGGTGTCATGATCTCAACGCACGATTCCAGCTGGGCTCTCGCCGCAAGGGTATCCATGGGCAATTCCTGATTCAGTAAGTAGTCCAGGAATTGTTCAGGCCCTGAGCCTGGCAGCTGGTCCACAAACCGCTCGGCCGTATGGAAGAGGGCCATCATGGCGTCGAGGTCGCGGTCTGCGCGGGCGCCCGCTGGACCGCCGTCGATGGCTGCCTCCGCCCATCGGGAGGACAAGCCTGTCGCCTGCCACAGGGCCCACAGCACTGATTCCGCATTTGCGCCCGGCGTCCCTACGGCCTCCACTCCGGCGGCGATCACTCGAGCCAACCTGCGCGCGGACGTGCCTTCTATGCCCAGGGAGGCCAAGGCTCCAGGCTGGAGCAGGGCCTCGACCAACAAAACATCGCTGGATCGACCCCCACCTCCGAGGAGTTCCTCGCTCCTCAGCGACTGCCGGAGCCTGCGCAACTCGATTGCTGTGGCTCCTCCGATGCGGGAAGTCAGAAGTGAAACCGCCACCTCAGGGGTCAACTTGTCCGGATCCAGTGCGATGGCAAAGGCTTCGAGGAGGGGCCGGACCGCGACTTCATCCCGCACCGCAGAGTCGGCAACAGGAACCCGGACCGGAATGCCTTGGCCCGCGAGGTAGCGCTGGAGTTGGGAAATCAGGCCACCGTTGCGCACAATAACGGCGATGTCGCTGAACTCCCGGCCTTCGCGCAACTGCGCTTCGAGAATGCGCTGGGCTACATAACGCATCTCATGGACCGGTGATGGCAGCACGTGTCCTTCCACCGCACCACCATGAGCGCGGTCAGCGTCCCCGTCGCCGGCAGCCGGCTGTTCCAGCCTCCTGGCGAGTTGCCCGCCCAAGCGCTGGGAGATGCGGGCCGCCACCCTCACCCACGCCTCTGCTACCGCCGGCGAGTGCCGGTGGGTGACCCATAGCGGACGGTGGACTACTGATTCCCTGTTTCCTCCCAGAAGCGATGGCAGTTCGGCCACCAAGTCCGGGCGGGCGCCGCGAAAGCCTTGCACCACAGTGTCCGGCGAGAAGGTGACCACCGCGTCTTTGCCCTCGGCGATGTCGGCCAAGAGCTCGAACACCGCCGGGTTCGACTCTTGGGCGTCATCGACCAGAATCAGCTGCAGGCGCTCCCTTTCTGCGGCAAGAAAAGCTGGAGAATCCTGGAAAATCTGGCGGGCCGTGGTGATGATTCCGGCGGGGTCGAAGGCTTCGGGCATGCGCAGATCCAAGACGTCCCTGTACTCGCTGTAGAGCTCTGCCGCGGCCATCCAATCGGGACGTCCGCATTCATAGGCAAGCCCCACAAGGTCTTCCGCGGTCCGTCCTGACTCGATAATTCGATCAAAAAGCTCACGGATCTCATGCCGGAATCCGCGTGTGGGCAAGGCTGCGGCCAGGTCCGCCGTCCACGGCAACTGATTCCCGGACCGGACGTGCCCCTCGAGCAGTTCCTTGATGATGAGGTCCTGTTCCGGGCCCGAGAGCAGCTTGGGTGGCCGAGGCAACGGCAGGACGCCCTCCGCCTTGGCGCGGCGGATGACGTCAAACGCGTACGACGCCCAGGTACGTGCCGGCGTGGTACTGAGGCTGCGATCCAACCGTCCGGTAAAAGTGTCCCGAAGGGCCGCCGCAGCGTGGCGGCCAGGAGCGAGGATGAGAATCCTCTCCGGGTCCACGCCCTCGTGATGCACCCGGCGCACGGCGGTTTCAACCAAGACGGTGGACTTGCCGGTTCCGGGGCCACCGGGGACAAGTATTGGTCCGCTCCCCCGACCGAGCGAAACCACGGCACGCTGATCCGGGGAAAGGACAGGTGCCACGAAGCTTGTTTCGCGCGGCGGAAGCAGACGCAATGATGCCGATGCGGATCGGGGTTTGGCAGGAGTCGCGGTCACACAGTCATTTCATCATCCGGCACTGACAATTTATGGAGCTCACGCTGCAACTGGTCGGAGATCACATCGAGGTAGTCGAAGTCGGCTTCACTCGGGGCCCACCGCGCGGCCGTCAAGTCGACCCGCCAACGGCCTTCGCCTGTCCTGAGGAACGCTTGATAGGAACCAAGAAGTGGCGTGGACTCAGCAAGGTAATGCTTGAGCGCTTCCGCCTCGTGACCGGGCGGCGCCTCCCCGCTGGCGCGCAGGACCCGCCACCACGGGACCGAACTCCCGTAGTGGCTCATCACGGCACCCACTTGCCGAGGACCGCCGGCGCCCAGAAGCTCGGCGACGTCCCCATAGGCGACGGCAGCACCGGCCGGAACGAGATCCACGACAGCGAGGGCCGCTGTGACGTACTCCATGCGCATCAGTCCAACCTACCGCTTCGACAGACCAGGTCATGTCCCGAGGGAGTGTCGTGCCCAATACTGTCGGAGCCGCCCGGTAGCGTAAAAATATGAGTTCCTGGAATACCCTCCCCCGCGCAGCCTTTGACCTCGAGACCACGGGAAAGAACTCCCGCTCAGCGCGGATCGTCACTGCCTCCATCACTGTTGTGGATCAGCAGGGGGAGCTCATCTCCGAGCATGAGTGGCTGGCTGATCCGGGCGTCGAAATCCCGTCAGAGGCCAGTGAAGTTCACGGGATAACCACCGAGATGGCCCGGGCTGCCGGCCGTCCCGCTGCCGAGGTCACTCGGGAAGTCGCAGCAGTCCTGCAGGAATTGTTCGACGCCGGAACCCCGGTCATCGCCTTCAACGCCAGTTATGATTTCACGGTGCTTGCAGCTGAATCCGCGCGCCAGGGCGTCCCGCAGCTGACCCGGTTCCCCGTGCTGGATCCCTATGTCATGAACAAGCAAGTGGACCGGTACCGCAAGGGCAAGCGCACCCTCACCGCCCTGTGCGAAGAGTATGGGGTGGACTTGGACAACGCGCATACTTCCGCTGCCGATGCCCTCGCCACGTTGCGGGTGTTGGACGCAATGGCAGGCAAGTTTCCTACGTTGCAGATGCCCGCCTCAAAGCTCCACCACCTGCAGGTGGACTGGGCGGCGAGCCAAGCCGCTGATTTCCAACAGTACCTGCGGCGCAGCAAGCCCACAGCAGTGATCGAAGGCCAGTGGCCTGTTTTACCGCCGGAAGATGCGGGCCGGGGCGGCTTCTAGGGCCACGGCTTCCGGGGCCGCAGCTTCCAGGGCGCAGGGCGCTCACGCGTTGCGACGTAAGTCACAGTAGGGTCAGCGAACGCCAAGCTCCGTTTGTTATGGGCGGGATTCCGTGGCGAGACCGCAAGCTGGAATGACTACTAGGCAATACGCCCTGTAGCCAGCGGATCATTCGGCATTAGTGAGTGAAAGCACTCATTTGTTCGATTCAAGGGCCCGCTGGGCCCTGATGTCATAATTAAGTTTGGCAGGTTGAAGCCCAGCGACGCAGCCCAACCTTCGCGGCAGCCACTTTCCTGGCCCCCTGCCGAACGTCTCCGTGACCCGATGAAAGTGATTTCTTCATGAAATTCAAAGCCTTTAAGTGGCTCTCTGCCGCCCCGGTGGCCGCAGTCTTGGTGCTCTCCCTCGCAGCATGCGGCGGCGGAGCCTCGCAGCCGAGCGGTTCCCCCACCGATGCCCTCGCCGGTAGCGACCAGAAGACCCTGGACAAGTTCACCACCGCCAGCGTGACACCGTTGGACAAGATCGATAAGTCCAAGCTTGGCCTGATCACCGATGGAACCCTGAGGGTAGGGACGTTGTCTGACGCCCCGCCGAACATCTTCATCGATCCTTCCGGAAAGTTCACGGGCTACGACAACGAGCTCCTCCGGGCAATCGGCGCCAAGCTCGGACTCAAGGTCGAGTTCGCTTCCACCGACTTCTCGGCTCTCCTGTCGCAAGTGGCGAACAAGCAGTTCGACGTCGGCTCCTCCTCGATCTCCACCACCGACGCCCGCCGCAAGACAGTCGGGTTCACCAACGGTTACGACTTTGGCTACATGGCCGTAGTGACCAAGAATGATTCAAAGGTAACCGGCTTCAAAGACCTTAAAGAGGGTCTGCGCATCGGCGTCGTTCAAGGTACGGTCCAGGACGACTACGTCACCAACACCCTCAAGCTCGAACCGGTCCGCTACCCCGACTACAACACCGTTTACGGCAACGTGAAGAACGGCCAGATCGACGCTTGGGTCGCACCGTCCCAGCAGGCTGAAGGACAGGTCAAGTCCGGCGACAACACCAAAATCGCCGAGAAGGTTGTCAATACCCAGAACTTCACCGCGTATGCCGTGAACAAGGACAACCAGCCTCTGATCGATGCCCTGAACTCGGGCTTGGACGCTGTCATCGCAGATGGCACGTGGGCGAAGCTGACGTCCCAGTGGTACAAGGACCGCCCCACGGCCGCCGAGCAGACTCCCCAAGGCTGGAAGCCGGGCAGCAAGGCCGTCCAGCTCCCCGCCAAGTAACCCGGACGTTCCATGGATATCCTCAACCAATTAGCCAAAACCTTCTTTGACTGGGAGGCGATGGGCCAAGTCATCCCCAAGATGTTCACCGTTGGCCTACCCAACACCCTCGTGCTGGCTGTGATTTCAGGCATCATAGGCACGGCCATCGGCATGGTGCTCGCCCTGATGGGGATTTCCCGGAACGCACCTGCCCGGTGGGTTGCGCGCGTTTACACGGACATCCTCCGTGGCCTCCCGCCGGTTCTCACCATCTTGGTGATCGGATTCGGTTTCAGCCCGATCATGAGGCAGCTCACTGGTTCCACGAGCCCCTATCCCATGGCCATTGCGGCCTTGTCCTTGATGTCAGGCGCCTACATCGGCGAGATCTTCCGCTCAGGTATCCAGAGCGTGGATAAGGGCCAGCTCGAGGCCACACGGGCCTTGGGATTCGGTTACGGTCCTTCGATGCGCCTGGTGGTGGTGCCTCAAGGCATTCGCCGTGTGCTGCCAGCGCTTGTCAACCAGTTCATCGCGTTGATCAAGGAATCGTCCCTGGTGTTCATGCTTGGCTTGTTGGCATCCGAACGTGAGATCTTCCAGATTGGCAAGGACTCGGCGGCGAACAGCGGAAACCTGTCTCCGTATGTTGCTGCTGCACTGTTCTACTTGGTTCTGACCGTCCCGCTGACGCATTTCGTGAACTGGATCGACGCCCGCATGCGTGTGGGACGGCCGGAGAAGAAGGAACCCGATGACGCAGCAGCCGTTGTTGGAAAAGGAGCCCAGTCTTGAGTGAATTCACGTCCGGTTCGTTGACGGCCAAGAACATCCACCTCTCGTTCGGTACCAACCACGTTCTGCGTGGCATCGACCTCCATGTGGAGAAAGGCACGACGGCGTCCGTGATCGGCCCTTCGGGGTCGGGAAAGTCCACGCTGCTCCGTGTCATGAACCGATTGATTGAGCCTGACCAGGGCGACATTCTGCTTGATGGTCAATCGGTGCTCAAGGACAACCCCGACGAGTTGCGCCGACGCATCGGCATGGTGTTCCAGCAGTTCAACCTCTTTCCCCATAAGACGGTTGCAGAGAACGTCTCGCTGGCGTTGCGTAAGATCCGCGGCATGTCCAAAGATCAGGCCCGGAATGAGGCGCTTGAGCAACTGGACCTCGTCGGGCTGAAGCACAAGGCTGACGCGCGGCCGGCCACGTTGTCCGGCGGCCAGCAGCAACGTGTAGCCATCGCGCGTGCCTTGGCGATGCGGCCGGAGGTCATGTTCTTTGATGAAGCGACCTCGGCATTGGATCCGGAACTCGTCAAGGGAGTCCTGGCCCTCATGACCGACCTTGCCAAGGGCGGAATGACCATGGTGGTAGTGACGCATGAGATGGGCTTCTCACGCAACGTGTCCGACGTCGTAACGTTCATGGATGCTGGCGTTGTAGTGGAATCCGGTCCGCCGGAACAGCTGTTCAACAGCCCCCGGACAGAACGGCTTCAAGGATTCCTGTCGGACGTGCTTTAGGGTAAATCCAACCACGCAGCAGGCCCCGCCACCCCAACGCTTCACGTAAGTGAGGTTTGGAGGGCGGGGCCTGCTGCTTTTTCCGGAGAGCCTACTTACCTGATTTCACGCGCAGCACCGTCAACGCCGCGGCGTCCACCTTTGCCCTGAACGCGGGATCTGCCTGGGCCCTCTGCACCACCGCTTGCTGCATGACCGGGATGCTGGAGGGCTCGGCGCAGACCAGCATGGTTCCACCTGCGCCGAAGAACTTCAGGGCGCGATCAGCCACGGCCCACGGCCTCAGCTGCCCCGCGCTGCACAAATCATCAGACAGGACGATCCCGGTAAATCCGGCATCCCCGCGGAGCATCGTTTGGATGATGTCCGGCGAGAAAGGAGCGATGTTGGCTGGGTCAATGCGGTCGTAGTATGCGTTGGAAAGCATGACCCACTGAGCCCCGGAGGTGATCGCAGCGTTGAAAGGAGCGAGGTCGGGATCCGTGCGGCTGGTCACCGAATCATGGACGTTGCTGCTGACATCGGTGTTGGGTACCACCCTTCCCAGCCCTGGGTAGTGCTTGACCACCGGCATGACTCCTGCGTCCTTCATGCCTTGGGCAAAGGCGTTACCCAGTCCGGAAACTTGTTTCGGATCGAATCCGTATTCCCTCTGGAAATGTCCAATGGCCGCGTTCGAGGGGGCAAAGTCCGGACTGGTAACGGTGTCCAGGACCGGAGCGAGGTTCACGTTCACCCCAACGCCGAGAAGCTCCTTGCCCCAGACGGCCGCGTTTGACCTGAGCTTCGCCGGGCCGGCCCCTGCTTGCCCCAACGCCGGGGGCATCGTGGAGAAGCCTGGACCCGAAAGAACCTGAACCAAGCCGCCTTCCTGGTCCGTGGCAACGAAAAGCGGCAGCCCTCCTGTTGTGTCAGTGCCGACAGTGCCGGTCAGGGAGGAGACAACCGAAGCAGCGGCGGCCGCGCCCGCAGTGCTGCGACCACTCAGGTACACGTTGCCCACGTGGTAGCGCTTCAGGGCATCGAAGGTTGCCGGGTCGGGGCCTGTGGCTTTGGCTGCCACCATGAAAAGTTGGCCCACCCGTTGCTCGAGGCTCAAGGCGGCGAGGTGTTGCTCCGCCACAGTGGGCGAGCTTGGCGGCGGAGCCACAGGGGCCACCGGCGCAGGGGGCGGCGGGGCGGCGGATGCCGTTGAAGTAACCATCGGCGTAGCGCTTGACGACGCCGGTTGCGTGCTGCTTGGGCCCGTGGAGGAGGGGACCTCCGACGGCGACTGGCCGGGTTTATCGGGGCTGCTTGAACATCCCGTAGCCATCGCCAAAAGGACACCAGCTGCAGCGACTCTCACGCCAAGGGAAGCAATGGACATGGTCTTGAGCATGGTAAACCGTGAATTTCGTTGGGGTCGGGTTTCCACCTACGAGCCTACCCCCCGGGAACCGAAGCTGCCCCGGGCAGGGCCGGATCAGCCGGTGCCCGGGGCCAGGAGAAGGCTAGGCCGGGGCGGCCGCAGCAGCCTGTGCCGCCGCCGGCAAAGCTTCGACGATCCGGTTCATCGCAGCGTCGTCATGGGCGGCTGAGAGGAACCAGGCTTCGAAAACCGACGGAGGCAGGTAGACACCCGAGTCCAGCATGGAGTGGAAGAACGGCGCGTACCGGAACGTCTCCTGGGCCTGCGCGTCATCGTAGTTGTGCACACCGTGGGTGGACGTGCCGAAAGCCACTGAGAAGAGGTTCCCGGCCCGCTGGATGGAGTGGTCCACTCCCGCCGCGTCGAGGGCGCCGGTCAGGGCGTCGGCGAGTTCCACGGAGCGGGCATCGACGAATTCATAGACCTCTGGGGTGGCATGCGTGAGGGTCGCGACGCCTGCGGCCATGGCCACCGGGTTCCCTGACAACGTACCGGCCTGGTACACAGGGCCCACGGGCGCGAGGTAGTCCATGACGTCGGCACGGCCGCCAAGTGCCGCCGTCGGCATTCCGCCGCCGATGACCTTGCCGAAGGTGAGCAGGTCAGGAGTCCAGCCTTCCTGACGGCCGGTCAGGCCCCAATAGCCCGCGTAGCCGGTACGGAATCCGGTGAGGACCTCGTCCAGGATGAGGAGGGCGCCGTGTTCGGTGGTAATCCGGGAGAGGCCTGCGTTGAACCCGTCCCCCGGTGTCACCACACCCATGTTGGCCGGAGCGGCCTCAGTGATCACGGCAGCGATGTTGCTCCCGTGCGTGGCGAAGGCGGCCTCGACGGCAGCGAGATCGTTGTACGGCAGCACAAGGGTTTCAGCCGCGGTGGCCTCCGTAACGCCCGCGGAACCGGGCAGCGCCAGGGTGGCCACGCCTGAGCCCGCCGCTGCGAGGAGTCCGTCAAGGTGCCCGTGGTAGCAGCCCGCGAACTTGATGATGAGGTTGCGGCCCGTGAACCCACGGGCCAAACGTACCGCCGTCATGGTGGCTTCAGTGCCGGTGGAGACCATGCGGAGGCGCTCGACGGCGGCGACGCGCTCCTTGACGATGGCAGCGAGATTGGCCTCGTCCGGGGTGGAAGCTCCGAAGGAAAGGCCCCGGTCCACGGCTGCGTGCACCGCGTCGAGCACGGCAGGGTGAGCGTGGCCAAGCAACGCTGGTCCCCACGAGCACACGAGGTCCACGTAGTCCTTGCCGTCTGCGTCGGTGAGGTAGGCGCCCTTGGCCGAAACCATGAACTTCGGAGTACCGCCCACTGATCCGAACGCACGGACCGGGGAGTTCACGCCGCCGGGCATCAGGGACCGGGCACGGTCGAACAGCTGATCGGAGACAGGGGTGTTTGAAGTCATGGTTCCTATTCTTTCAGTGATTCAGGAGCAATACGGCCAGTGGCAGAACCACCGGGCAGCGCCGTGACTAGGCTGCGGCCAGTAACTCGGCAACCCGGGGCGCCACTTCGGTGCCGTATAGCTCTATGCACCGCATCATGGATTGATGTGGCAGTGTGCCGTTGCTGTATTTGAGGTCGAAGCGGTCCACTCCGAGGTTGCGCTTGAGCAGGGCAATCTTTTGGGCGACCGTTTCGGGAGATCCAACGTAGAGCGCACCCTCGGGGCCGCACATTGCATCGAACTCGCTGCGGTTGCCCGGGCCCCAGCCGCGCTCCGCGCCGATCCGGTTGCGTTGGGCGAGCCAGTGCGGGAATAGCTCCTCGCGGGCGGCCTCATCGGTGTCCGAAATGAATCCTGGGGAGTGGGTGGCAATTTGCCTCCTCGGGTGGCCGTACTTTGCCATCGCGTCCCGGTAGAGGTTAACCAGCGGGGCGAAGCGGCGCGGCTCCCCTCCGATGATCGCGAAGATGATCGGATAGCCATATTCGGCGCAGCGCAGTACGGATTCGGGCGTCCCTCCCACGCCGATCCACGCTGGCAGCAGATGGTGCTGCAGCCGTGGATACACCTGGAGCCCGCTAACGTTGGGACGGGTCCGCCCTTCCCAGTGGATGGGCTTTTGGGCGCGCACTTTGTCGAAGAGTTCAAGCTTTTCCTCGAACAAGACCTCATAATCGGCCAGGTCCAGGCCGAACAGTGGAAACGACTCGACGAACGAGCCCCTGCCAAGCATCACTTCGGCCCGGCCGTTGGACAGCGCATCCAACGTGGCAAACCGTTGGAAGACGCGGATGGGGTCATCCGAGCTCAGCACCGTCACGGCAGAGCCAAGCCGGATCCGGGACGTCACCGCAGCGGCGGCGGCAAGGAAGACCTCAGGCGCGGACACCGCGAAATCGCGGCGGTGGTGCTCCCCCACGCCAAAAGCGTGGATTCCGACGGCGTCAGCCAACTTGGCTTCTTCCAGCAACTCACGCAGTACTTGCGCGTGCTCCTTCGGGTTCCCGTCGGCGTCGAGCCCTGCGTCACCAAAAGTGTTCACTCCAAGCAGGATCCGGTTGGCAGCAACGGGGGCCGCGGGATCGGTGGGTACGGCGCTCATCAGGACTCCTTCAGCCAGCCTGCCAATTCGGTGGCCCAGTAGGTAAGGATGTTATCCGCTCCGGCCCGTTTGATGCCCAGCACGGACTCAGTGATCGCGCCGCGCCTGTCGATCCAGCCGTTGGCGGCTGCCGCTTCGATCATGGCGTACTCACCTGAGATCTGGTAGGCCGCGACAGGCACAGGGCTCATGGCAGCAACGTCAGCCAGGATATCCAGGTAGCTCATGGCCGGCTTGACCATGACCATGTCCGCGCCTTCCTCAAGGTCCAGCTCAACTTCCAGGATGGCCTCGCGGCGGTTGCCCGCATCCATCTGGTACGTCCGCCGATCCCCCTTCAATTGGGAATCAACGGCTTCGCGGAACGGCCCGTAAAAAGCGGACGCGTACTTTGCCGCGTAGGCCACGACTGCCGTGTTCTTGTGCCCGGACTCTTCCAGGGCCTGGCGGATCACTGCGATCTGTCCGTCCATCATGCCCGAAGGCCCCAGGACATGCGCACCGGCATCAGCCTGGGCCACAGCCATCTGTCCGTAGATGGCGAGCGTGGCATCGTTATCCACATATCCGTTATCATCCAGGACTCCGCAGTGGCCGTGATCGGTAAACTCGTCAAGGCACACGTCACTCATCACCACCAGGTCATCACCCACTTCGGCCCTGACATCGCGGATGGCCTTGTTCAGGACGCCGTCCGGGTCAAGCGAAGCGGTTCCCTGCGCGTCGCGCACTGCAGGTACACCGAACAGCATGATGCCACCGACACCCAGCTCCACGGCCTCAGCAGCCGCCCGCTTCAACGACTCCGTGGTGTGTTGGACAACGCCGGGCATGGAACTGATGGGACTGGGCTCGGTGAGGCCCTCGCGGATGAAGGCAGGAAGGATCAGGTCCGCCGGCGCGAGGCGGTTTTCGGCAATGAGCCGCCGCATTGCAGGTGTTGTGCGCAGGCGGCGGGGGCGGTGGTTCGGAAAGCTCATGGCAGGTTCCCTTCGTTGGCGAAAACAGATTCGAGGGCGGACACGATGCCGTCCGGAGTTGGTTGTGGGGCGATGGCCGCAACAGTGATGCCTAGCCCGGCGGCCGCTGCCGCCGTCGGAGGTCCTATCGCGATGAAGCGGCAGCCAGCCAGCTGGGGAAAAAGGCCGGCGATGCGACGCGCGGCGCTGGGCGACGCAGCTACAACAGCATCTATCCTTCCGGCCTCGAGCTCGTGGCCAGCCTGAAGCGGCGTGAGGACAGGGGTATTTGTTTCGGAAGGCACGACGCCGGACGGCAGCTCAGCAGTCAGGCGCTGTTCTTCGCTCGCCGGGTAATCGACGGTGTGGTACGCGGTGACGGAGGTGACGTCCGCGCCCCGTGCTGCCAATCCCTGCCGAAGGCCTGGTGCGGCGAGGTCGGCCTGCGGCAGGAAGACCCGTGCCGGTGCAGGATCCCACACGGCAAGCAGGCCCTCGGCGGACTGGGTCTCCGAGGGCGCCAAGGCAACCCGGAGGCCAACGGATTCGAGGGCGCGTTGGGTCGAGGGGCCAACGGTGGCCACTTGGGTTCGAGCGGGAATAAGGTCGGCCAGGGCGACGCCGCGTCCCGCCGCGTTCTCCATCAGCGCACGCACCGTGGTGCTGCTGCTGACCACCAGCCAGTCAAAGCCGCCGGCGGCAAGCGAGTCCATAGCGGCGTCCAGGGATGCTTGGTCTTGGGCCCGCTCGAAGTCGATCAGTGGCAGCAGCAGGGGCTCCGCGCCCAGGTTTCCGAGGAGTGAGGCCAGGTGCTGGGCCCGGTCGGCGGTCCTGGTGATCAGGATGCGCCGACCGGTCACAGCTGAGGTAGCCGAAGGCTTAGGAAGCGGCAAGATCCGCGATCTCCGCGGCACCTGCCGCCAGCAGCAACTCCGCCACTTCGATGCCCAGCAACGTCGCGCCCACAACGGTCAGGCCGTCCGTCGCCTTCTTTTCGCGCACGATCTTGGTGCCGTCCACGGCGCACACGGCCGCTTCCAAGTGCAGCATGCTTCCCTTGCGGAACGCATAGGCGCCCACAGGGGCCGCGCACCCCGCTTCAAGCCTGGCAAGCACTGCCCGTTCGGCCGTGACGGCAAGCCGGGTGTCGTCGTCGTTCAGTGCCGCCAAGGCCTGGGCCAACACAGCATTGGAACCCTCGGTGGATCCTGGCTGGGGAGGCGAGTCCGCCGTGCGGCACTCGATGGCGAGCGCGCCTTGACCGGGCGCGGGCAGCATGAGATCGGTATCGAAGAACTCGCTCACGGTGTCGAGGCGCTCCATTCGCTCCAACCCAGCAGCGGCGAGGACCACGGCGTCGAGGTCGCAGGACTTGCCGGGAACAACCTCAGCCGTGGTGTTTCCAGGCAGCCCCGGGACGCGTCCCAGGCGCGTGTCCACGTTGCCGCGGATATCGAGGACTTCAATGTCCGGGCGGGCGGCTCTCAGCTGGGCTGCCCGGCGTGGTGAACCGGTACCCACCTTCGCTCCGCCCGGAAGTTCAGCGAGCGTCATGCCGTCGCGTGCGCACAGCACGTCCCTGACATCCACACGTTTGGGCGTTGCAGCAATACTCAAACCGGGTGCTGCCCCCGTTGGGAGATCCTTGAGGGAGTGCACGGCAACGTCGCAGGTCTCGACCAACAACGCGTCACGCAAAGCCGCTACAAACACGCCGGTGCCTCCCATCTGGGAGAGGGACCCGGTTTTGACGTCGCCCTCGGTCCTGATGTGCACCAGGTCTACCGGGAAGCCACCAACAGCTGCCAACTTATCGGCGGTCTGCTGCGTCTGCGTCAAAGCCAGTTTGCTGGCCCTGGTGCCGATGCGAACTGTCACTTGGCTGCCTCGGCTGCGGGGTACCCGTCGTGGTCGAGCCCGATCCTGGTGCCAACCTCGGCGATGACCGGCTTGGCACCACGGAAGTTCTCGCAACAGTTGGGACGGCACACGTCGTACCACGGCCCGAGATCGGTGACGTGGGGGCGTTCGGCAATATTGTTCTCCGCCGTGCGTTCACAGATGAGGTCCACCAGGCCGGAGACGAAGGCAGCATGGGTACCAGGGGTTGGAACGCGGGTTGCTTCGATGTTGAGGTTCTTGCACGTTTCCAGTGCCTCGGTGTCGAGGTCCCAGGCAACTTCCATGTGGTCACTGACGAACCCGAGGGGCACGATGACGACGCCGCGCACACCCTGGGGAGCGATCTCCTCAAGGTGGTCATTGATGTCGGGCTCCAGCCAGGGAATGTGTGGCGCACCGGAACGCGACTGGTACACGAGGTCCCAAGCGACGTTCGGGGCAACAGCGTCCATGATGGCCTTGGCGTTGGCCAGGTGCTGGGCGGCGTAGGCGGACCCTTCGGCGAACTCGCGGGGCTCATCGTCGGACTTTCCCGCAGCTTCTGCGTCCCGGGTGGGGATGGAGTGCGTGGCGAACAGCACGCGGATCTTCGAGTCGGGGTCGGTTTCCCCAGCAGCGGCAAGCTTGCCGCGGACCTCTGCCAGACCTGCCGTGGTGCCTTCGATAAACGGCTGAACCACGCCCGGGTGGTCAAAGTACTGCCGGATCTTGTCCACCTGGAGCTTGCCGTCCAAGCCGGTTTCCGTCAGTGCCAGCCCGATGTCTTCCCGATACTGGCGGCAGCTGGAGTAGCAGGAGTAGATGCTTGTGGTGAGCATCAGGATGCGGCGGTGGCCGGCGTCGTAGGCGTCCTGCAGGACCGGGGCGATGTAGGGCTCCCAGTTCCGGTTGCCCCACAGTACGGGCAGCTCGATCCGGCGCTTGGACAGTTCTGCCTCGATCGCAGCCTTCAGCTCACGGTTCTGCTGGTTGATGGGGCTGATTCCACCAAAGGCGCGGTAATGGTGGGAGACCTCTTCCAAGCGCTCATCGGGGATGCCGCGGCCACGGGTGACGTTGCGCAGGAACGGGATCACGTCTTCCTGGCCTTCGGGACCACCGAAAGAGGCGAGCAACACGGCGTCGTACTGCTTGGGTTCCTGCCGGCCACGCTCGGTTACCTGGTTCGGCTCAGTGGAAATGGTGAGCTCACTCATGCCAGGACCTCGGCAATCTCGGCGGCCGTCACGCGGCGGCCGGTGTAGAACGGAATCTCTTCCCTGACGTGGTTGCGGGCATCAGTGGCGCGAAGGTGGCGCATCAGGTCAACGAGGTCGACTAGTTCCGGTGCCTCAAGGCCGAGGATCCACTCCCAGTCACCCAAAGCGAAGGAGGAGACCGTGTTGGAGATGACTTGGGGGAAGTCACGGCCGAGCATGCCGTGGTCACGGAGCATCTTGCCACGTTCCTCTGCAGGCAGGATGTACCACTCGTAAGAGCGGACGAAGGGGTAGACGCAGAGCCAAGTGCTGGGCTCAACGCCGCGGGCGTATGCCGGCACGTGATTCTTGGCGAATTCGGCTTCACGGTGCACACCCATGGCGGACCAGACGATCTCGGTGCCCGCGAATAGCTTGCTGCGGCGGATGGAACGGACGGCGGCTTGCAGGTCTTCCGGCCGCGCTCCGTGGAGCCACACCATGATGTCCGCATCCGAGCGCATTGCCGACACGTCATAGCTGCCTCGCAGCACCACTCCGCCCTCTGCGAGCGATTCTGTGAGGGCCTCGAATTCCTGGGCAGCATCGCCGCTGCGCAGGACGTCGGCCGAGCGCTTGAAGACGGTCCAAAGCGTGAAGAACTGCTCTTCAGGCCCGGCAGTTTTAGTGACAGATTCGGCAGAAGTGTGGCTCATGGTTCAAGTTTGCCCCGCGCTGGCCGCTAAGTCGAAACGAACTAGTTCTACAAGGCGTAGAAGTGATGTAAATCATACTCAGCGGGAAGGTGCCAGGCGGTCGACGGCAAGCTGGGCGCGTGCATCTGCCACCACTGCGGCCAAGCCATTTCCAGCCAGCCACCCGCCAACAAGCGTCAGGCCTCCCACCTCCGCGCACACTTTGCGCACCTCAGCAACACGCTGTTTGTGACCGACCGCCGCAAAGGGCAACGCCCCCGCCCAACGAACCACATCCCAACCCACAATGTCCGTCCGGGACACGGGAACGGTCAACAGCGCGGAAGCGTCCGCCAAGGCCGCTTCCAGCAGCGACTCGTCATCCAGGACGATGTCGGCCGACCCTCCCGCCTCCTCGCGGCGCCCGTAGGACAGGCGGAGGACGTGCGTGCCGGGACCAGCTTCATCGGCAAGCCAATCCCACTTTGCCGTAGCGTGGGTCAGCGCTTTAGCCATGATGCCCGTCGTTTCCGGCGCCACGAGTACTCCAGTGCCACGCGGACGGCTATCCAGCTCAGGCAGGTCCACTACCAGCGTCACCAGGCTCACCAAAGGCCCCGGGGCCGGACGGAGAACGGACAAGGCGGGCAGGGACTCCTGCAACAGGCCGACGGCGGCCGGCCCGTCGAGCGCAACCACCAGCCTGCCGGCGTCGAACGTTTCGGTACCCGCGGTGACCCTCCAGCCGTCCTGCGTCTTCAGTACTCCGGTGGCTCGCGTGGAAAGCAGCAGTTCGACGCCGCGCCGGCGGAGGTCGGCGACCAACGCTGTCACCAAAGTGTTCATGCCGCCCTTCAAACCGGCGACGGCGGAGCCCGCCTTTGCCGGTGCGGAACCAGGCCCGGGCGCGGCTTTCTTGCCGGCGGCTTGTCGTTGCGCAGCAACAGCGGCAGCCAAGGATCCCTGTGCCCGGAGACCGGCACGCAAGCCAGGGGCAACCATGTCCACATCCAGCAGGGCAGGGTCTGCCGAGTGAACGCCACCGACCACTGGTGCGACCAGACGCTCCAGCACCCTGCGGCCCATCCTGGCCCGCACCAGCGCCGCGACGCTCGTGACATCAGCGGAAGTTCCCAAGGAGGCCGGAAGCCATCGATCAAGGGAGGCCCTGAGTGCACCAATGAGCCCCAGCGAACGCCGGACTTCAGGATCCCAAGGGTTCGCCGGGATACCGAGAACGCCGGTTTTGGGGAGCTCTTGCGGCCCATCCGGAAGTTGCACCCAAGCACCGCCGGGGTGCGGAGCCACGATGGCATTCCCCAGGCCAAGCTCGCGGGCGAGGTCCGCGACCGCGCTGGATCTGGTGGCGAAGGACTCCGCTCCGCTGTCCAAGTGCAGTCCGGCTACGATGTGGCTGCCGACGCAACCACCCCAGGCACCGGTTGCTTCAAGGACGGTGACCGAATGTCCGGCCATGGCAAGTTCGCGCGCCGCTATCAGGCCGGATATTCCGCCACCCACCACCACTGCGGTGGGTCCGTGTGTGCCGTTTTTGGCGGTGACATGCTCCCCGCGCATCATGGCTATTCCGCGGGGATCGAGTGGATCAGCTGCACCACGCGGGTCAGAACAGCAGGATCCGTTTCCGGCGGAACTCCATGGCCAAGGTTGAGGACGTGGCCCGGGGCGTGGGCACCAGCGGCAATGACCTCGCGAACGTGGGCCTCCAGGACGTGCCACGGAGCGGACAGGAGGGCCGGGTCGATGTTGCCTTGCAGGGGAACGGTGCCGCCCAGGCGACGGTTCGCCTCATCGAGCGGAAGGCGGTAATCGACGCCGACAACGCCCACGCCGACGTCGCGCATGGCCACCAACAATTCGGACGTGCCGGTACCGAAGTGAACCAGGGGTGCGCCGAGGCCGCGGACATGGTCCAGCGCGCGGGCCGAGGCTGGTGCAACGTACTTGACGTAATCTGCCAGTCCCAGGGATCCGGCCCATGAGTCGAAGAGCTGGCCGGCTGAGGCACCGGCTTCGAGTTGCGCCTGGAGGAAGAGTCCGGAGGCGTCGGCCGCCCAGTTGGCCAGAGCCGTCCAGGTTTCCGGATCGGCGTGCATCATGGTCCGTGGCCCCAAGTGGTCCCGGGACGGCTTACCTTCCACCATGTAGGCGGCAAGCGTAAAAGGCGCACCGGCGAAGCCGATGAGCGGCGTGGAGCCCAACTCCGCCACCGTCAGGCGTACGGCCTCACGAATAGGCTCAAGGGCCTCCCACGTCAGCGTGGGCAAGGCCGCAACATCCGCTGCGGTGCGGACCGGCTTGTCCAAGACAGGCCCGACGCCGGGAACGATGTCCACGCCGACGCCGGCCAGCTTCAAGGGGATAACTATGTCCGAAAAGAAGATTGCGGCGTCCACATCGTGACGGCGTACCGGCTGAAGCGTGATCTCGGACGCGAGTTCAGGGCGTAGGCAAGAGTCCAGCATGGCGACTCCCTCACGGACCTTGAGGTATTCCGGCAAGGAACG
The DNA here is from genome assembly GCF_030208915.1 of Arthrobacter sp. efr-133-TYG-104. NCBI lineage: Bacteria > Bacillati > Actinomycetota > Actinomycetes > Micrococcales > Micrococcaceae > Arthrobacter > Arthrobacter sp. efr-133-TYG-104. The sequence continues at coordinate 85,930 of NZ_JARVTA010000012.1, read as the reverse complement.
TCCGGCCTGGCGCATGAACCATACGGGACGGCGGGAGGGCTTGCCGCCACGGTAAGCCGTGATCAGCGGAGAGTCCGAGGTGCGGCCATCCATCAGCGGATGGGTTGCGCCGAGAACTCCGGCTGGAACGCTGGTGGCCGTACTCTGGGGTGCTGCCGGGCTAGAAGTCATGCCTACGATTGTCCCCAAAATCGCCGGTAAAAGATAACGACAGCCTGTCACGTCCGGGTTGAGGCCCGGACCGGGCTTCGGATGCGGCCCACGGCGTGGCGGGCGTCACTGCCTCCCGTGTGGATTGCCACGGCGCCGTATTGTTCTACCAGTTGTTCTACCAGCCTACGAAAAAGCTATGATGGGTTTGCTGTGGTTCTTTTCTCATTGGTGGCTACACACGCCGACATCGATCTTGAAACCGTCGCTCAACTGAGCAACGGTTCCTCCGAGCTTGCCTCTGCAACCCTGACGGATTCCCCCGAGGTTTCCGGAGCAGTGGTATTGGCCACCTGCAATCGCTACGAGGTGTACGGCGAAACGTCCAGCGCCGCCGACCTTGAAGCGGCCCGTTCAGCCCTCGTTTCGCAGATCAGCGAACTCAGCGGCCTCAACGAGCAGATGGTCTCCCGCTCCTTCTCCACCCACGTGGGCCCCGACGTCACCCGGCACCTCTTTGCCGTCAGCGCCGGCTTGGACTCCGCTGTGGTGGGGGAACGTGAAATCGCCGGGCAAGTCCGCCGGGCACTCATCAGCGCCCAGCAAAAAGGTACTGCGAGCTCTGGCCTCGTGCGGCTCTTCCAGGCTGCTTCCAAGACCGCCAAGGACGTGGGTGCCCAAACCGCTCTTGGTTCGCGCGGACTTTCCATCGTTTCCGTTGCTTTGGACCTCGCCACGGATCTGGCTGAGAACGACGATTGGTCAACCAAGAAAGTCGTGGTCTTCGGAACCGGCGCCTATGCCGGCGCCACGATGTCCCTGCTGCGTGAACGCGGTTGCACGGACATCTCCGTTTACTCGTCCTCCGGACGCGCCGAGGGATTCGTCGCCACGCGCGGCGGAACGGCGCTCGACGCCGACTCCCTTCCCGCTGCCGTTGCAGAGGCCGACGTCATGATTGGCTGCAGCGGCTCGGACAACCAAGTCGAGGCTCAAGACCTCGCCCGTGTCCGTGCCAACTCAGGCAAGACGCTGATCGCCATCGACCTTGCCCTCACCCACGATTTCGATCCTGCGGTTGGCGAGCTTGACGACGTCGAACTGCTCACCCTTGAGTCCGTGCGCCTTGCCGCACCCCAGGAGCAAGCCGAATCCCTGACGCAGGCCAGCTCCATAGTGACCAAGGCCGCCCAGTCATTCGAGTCCGAGCGTGAAGCCCGTTCAGTGGACACGGCCATTGTGGCACTGCGCCGGCACACCATGAATGTCCTGGACGCAGAGATGGAAAAGGTCCGCGCCCGGCATGGCTGCACCGCTGCTGCCGAGGAGGTGGAGTTTGCGCTCCGCCGCATGGTCAAGCAACTCCTGCATATTCCCACTGTGCGCGCACGCGAGCTTGCAGCGAACGGCCAGCAGGAGGAGTACGTCGCGGCGCTTGAGGCTCTTTACGGAATTCAGGTAGAGCAGCCGCAGTCCCCCGCCCCGGCCGCGGAGTGCCCGGTGGACCACCAGGAACTCCGCTCCGAGACCGCATAACCGGGTAATTCACTGGCTAGGCGAACGCGTTCACGCCGGTCATCTCTGCAGAGAGTTCCCACAGCTTCCGCGCATCGGCTTTATCGATCGCGTGGGCATCCACTCCTTGGTACCTGGCGAGGGGCGATTCAGGGTCCGTGGGATTGGCGATGTCGCAATCTTCGCAGTAGACCCCGCCATGGCCGTCCAAAGCCGGTGACGTTGCCGCCCACACGGAGGTGGCCGCGCCTTGCTCCGGCGTCTTGAAGCCCTCGCGGACGTTCCCTTCGGCATCCATCCACCCGGCGGCCACCATCTCCTCCTTGGGCAGGTGCCGTTGGAGTTCGGTCATGATGCCCCCTGGATGGACCGCGAAAGCGCGCACGCCCGAGTCCCGGCCCAACCTGTCCAACTCCACGGCGAACAAGGCGTTGGCTGTTTTTGCTTGGCCATAGGCTTTCCACTTGTCGTAGCCACCGGCAAAGTTGATGTCGTCAAAACGGATCGAGGACAGCTTGTGGCCGGTTGAGGACAGCGACACAACCCGGGCATTTCCGGAGGCAACCAGGGCCGGCCACAGCAGGTTGACCAAGGTGTAGTGCCCCAAATGGTTGGTGGCAAACTGCGCTTCCCAGCCCGGGCCCACGCGCTGCTCCGGGCTGGCCATGATGGCTGCATTGTTGATCAGGATGTCCAAGGTGCTGTGCGACGCCAGGAACCGGGCCGCAAAATCCTTGACGCTTGACTGGTCTGCCAGATCAAGGGCTTCAACCACCACAGTATTGCCCACCCCTGCCGCGGCCAGCACAGTGCGGGCATGATCGGGGCGCCGGGCGGGAACCGTGACCTCCGCTCCGGCGGAGGCCAAAGCCTTCACGGTTTCCAAGCCGAGGCCCGAGTAGCCACCGGTAACGATGGCTGTCTTCCCCGACAAATCAATGCCGGCGGTAACGTCCGAAGCAGTCGAGCCATGGCCGAAGCCGGAATGGATGGGCAACTGCGGGGTGATGTTCGATTCGTTGATCATGCGTTGAGCTTCCCAGATGGCGCAGAGAGTGGGCAACCAGTAAATGATCAGTAGACAGGTTTCTCCGGCTCGATGTCCCGAACCCAGGCGAGGATGCCGCCGTCGAGATGGCTGACCCGGGTATAGCCGGCCTTGCGTGCAGCCTCCAAAACGGCAGCCGAGCGCGTCCCTGCCTTGCAATGGAACACGATGTCCCTATCCTGCGGCAGCTCCACCCACGCTTCACCGGAAAGGATTCGGCCCTGCGGAATGAGGACAGAGCCGTCGATACTGACAATGCTGTGTTCCCCGGACTCGCGTACATCCACCAGGTCGAAGTCCCGGTCACCTGCATCACGTTCGGCGAGCATGGCCGCGAGATCCTTGGCCGAGACCGTGTGATCCCGGTCTGTCGGTGCAGGAGGCGTGATACCGCAGAAGGCCTCATAGTCGGTCAACTCGGTGACCGGTTCAGCTTCCGGGTCCTTGGACACCTTGATTTCCCGCCAGCTGCCGCCCAAGGCGTCAAAGAGAGCCACCCTGCCCAGCAGTGAACGCCCGACGCCGGTGATCAGCTTCACGGCCTCGGTCACCATTAGGGAACCGACGGCGGCGCAGAGCATGCCAAAAACGCCACCTTCACCACAGGACGGCACCGAACCTGCGGGAGGCGCCTCGGGATAAAGATCCCGGTAGCTGGGGCCGTGCTCGGCCCAGAAGACACTCACTTGGCCGTCAAAGCGGAAGATGGATCCCCACACGTAGGGCTTGCCGAGAATGGCTGCGGCGTCGTTCACGAGGTACCTGGTGGCGAAGTTGTCCGCGCCATCGAGGATGAGATCGTACTGGGCGAACAGCTCCAGCGCGTTGGAGGAATCGAGGCGAACATTGTGGGTGACCACGTTGACCAAGGGGTTGAGCTCGGCGATAGCCTTGCGCGCGGACTCGATCTTGGGGGTCCCCACATCCTTGACGCCATGGATGACTTGCCGTTGCAGGTTGCTGAGGTCAACGTCGTCGTCGTCAACGATTCCCAAGGTTCCTACGCCCGCCGCGGCCAGGTACAACAATGCGGGTGAGCCAAGCCCTCCCGCGCCAATGACGAGGACCCTGGCGTTCTTGAGCCTGCGTTGGCCTACAGCGCCAATTTCCGGAATGATGAGATGGCGCGAATATCGCTCAACCTCGGCCGGCGTAAGCCCGGCGGCCGGTTCAACTAGGGGTGGCAGGACAGCGGGCGCAGCGGAGTGGGCAGCAACAATTGAGGCCATACCCCAATGTATGCCCGCCGAAGCCGCCCGGTCATATTACCCACCGGTAGAGTGGTCATAACTGCAAGGGAAAGGCGGCTGACTGTGGCTGACGGCACACGGGCAAACGATGGGGCAGCAGCGAAGCCGGACCGGGCAGGATCGCCCCGGTCACCCAGGTTGCCAAGGGACGAACGTCGGGCACAGTTGCTCAACGCCGCCCTGGAGGTTTTTGTGTCCAACGGTTTCCACGGGGCCGCCATGGATGAGATCGCAGAGACAGCTCGCGTCAGCAAGCCAGTCCTGTACCAGCACTTCCCGTCCAAGCGCGAACTGTACATGGCGCTCCTGGACAGCCATCTGGCTACCCTGACCGAGCTCATGCTCAGCGCCCTGAACTCCACTACGGATAACAAAGAGCGCGTCAAGGCCGTCATGCGGGCGTACTACAGGTTCATTGCCGACGACGACCAAGCCCACCGTTTGGTGTTCGAATCGGACCTCATCAACGATCCCGATGTCAGTTCGCGCCTGGAGACGTTCAACAAGACCTTTGCCGACGCCGTCGCGCACGTGATCGCCGAAGACACCAAACTGCCTCCCCTGGAGGCCCAGCTCCTCGGGCGTGGGCTCGCCGGCATGGCGCAGGTCAGCGCCCGGTACTGGCTGGAAACCGACGGTAACCTGGACCTCGATGTGGCCAGCGACCTGATCTATCGTTTAGCTTGGCGCGGAATCAGTCGTTTCCCTAAAGAGTCCTAGGCTACAAATAGAAGACAGACCTAACACTTGATTGGCTTGGAGGCCTTGCTGTGGAAGTAAAGATCGGCATTCAGAACGTCGGCCGCGAAATCGTACTCGAATCGGCCCTCGATGCTGACTCTGTGGCCAAGATTGTGGCCGAGGCAGTGTCCAAGGGCTCAGAGCTCCGTCTCACGGATGAGAAGGGCCGCCAGATCATTGTCCCCGGCAACGTCTTGGGGTACGTCGAAATTGGAGCTGAAGAGGTCCGCCGCGTCGGCTTCGGCGCACTCTAGAAGCTCAGCAGTCCTACCCAGCAGCAGTCCTACCCAGCAGCAGTCCCACAAGGAGCGCCCATGCTTTCCCTCGTCATCGTGGTCTTGGCTACCATTGCCGCTGGTTTCATCGTGTGGGGAGCTGACAAGCGTCACAGTAGATACGGGACTGTGCTGCCGGCCGGCATCGCGACCACCGTTGGGGCCCTGGCCTGGATCATCTTCATCAGCGTCGGCTGGGGCTACCAGCCGGGCCTGACGTGGATTCCCTGGGTCGGGCCTATCGTGTTGGGAACCATCGCCGCGGTTGCCGTGGCGATCTTCCTGGGACGTACGCGGACCAAGCTCGACACTGCTGCGCTCACCCGGGCATTGCGGCTCTAGCCGCGCTTCGGCTTGATCCAGCCGCTTCAGCTTAATCTAGCCCCGGTTCAGCTCAATAGCGGAGGGCCATCACCTTATGGGTGATGGCCCTCCGCTATTGAGCACCTTTAAACACTTTTCGGCGCCTCTACAGGAACTCGGCCCGGCCTTCCATGGCCGATGACGCGAGGGCATGTTCACGTTTGGGGATGCGGCCGGCGCGTTGCGCCAACCTTCCCGCCATGACTGCGTGTTTGAACGCCGCGCCCATCTGCACCGGATTCTGGGCCCGGGTGACGGCTGTGGCCAGGAGGACAGCATCGCAGCCTAGTTCCATGGCGAGCGCCGCATCCGAGGCTGTCCCGATGCCGGCGTCGAGGACCACGGGAACGGACGCGCGGGAAACAATGAGTTCAATATTGTGGGGGTTCAGGATGCCCAGGCCCGTTCCGATGGGAGCACCCAGCGGCATCACGGCTGTGGCTCCCAACGTCTCCAACCGCAGGGCCAGGACGGGATCGTCATTGGTGTAGGCAAAGACTTTGAAGCCGCGGTTCACCAGCTGTTCGGTGGCGTCCACGAGCTCCACGCCGTCCGGAAGCAGCGTGTGCTCATCGGCAATGACCTCCAGTTTCACCCAGTCGGTCTCCAATGCCTCACGGGCCAGCTCCGCTGTCATGATGGCATCTTTTGCCGTGAAGCACCCTGCCGTGTTGGGCAGTACCTTGATGTTGTTGTCCACCAGGAGTTGGAACAGCGAGCCGGTTTCCGCTGGGGAATACCGCCGCATGGCGACAGTGGTCAGTTCCGTGCCGGAAGCCAAAAGGGCGGCGCCCAGCCCGTCCAGGCTGGGCGCACCCCCTGTGCCCATGATCAGGCGTGAGCCGAACGTGACGCCGTCGATTACCAAGGGATCGTGATCGCCGGAAGACGGCGCTGCTGTTGTTTCCTGCGCTGCGGTTGATGCCGTTGTCATGCTTTAGCCTCCTTGGACTGCGGTAACAAGTTCTACGTCGTCCCCATCGGCGAGCGCCGTTGCAGCCCATTGGCTGCGGGGCACAACTTCGGAGTTACGGGCGACGGCGACACCGAGCTTGCCTCCGTCGGCAGCCTGTCCGCGGTGGTCCAGGACCCGCCCTGTGATGGCGGTGACGAGCGTGCTAACGGAGGCGTCCTCCGCGACGGCGTGGTCTGCACCGTTGAGTTTGATGTTCATGCCGATCCTAGGTTGAGCGTTTGAGTGTTTTCAGAATGCGTGAGGGCAGATCGCTGCGGATCGAACCGGTCGGGCCGGAAGATTGACCAGCGGGGGTCCGAGAAGCCATCAAGCAATCGGCCCACTATCTTGGCGGCGACTGGTGTCAGGAGGACACCATGGCGGAAGAATCCGGTGGCGATGACCAGCCCTTCAATGTCACCCTTGGAGCCGGCGACGCGCCCAAGGAGCGGTGCGTTATCCGGGGTGCCCGGCCTGGCGCGGGCTGTGACCTCCAGGAGTTCGAGTTCGGCCACCGCCGGAACCAGTGCTTGGGCGTCCCGCAGGAGTTGGTACACACCGCCGGCGGAGACGGCATCGGTGCCCGACGATAATCCGTCTTCTCTTTGTGTCGCCCCAATGACCACCGTTCCATCGTCCCGGGGAACGATGTAAATGGGCACGCCACGGACCACTCCCCGGATGGTTGAGGTGACCAAAGGCCGGAGGTGCTCCGGTACCCGAAGCCTGAGGATGTCGCCATACACAGGACGCAGCGGCAGTGCCAGCCCGTCCGGGAGTCCGGGGAACTGCCGGGCGCCCAGCCCGTTGGCCAGCACCGTCTCTTCCGCCACAACAACCGATCCGGAGTCGAGTTGGACGCCGGTGACGCGTTCGCCGTCCTGCATCAGGCCTGTTGCTGCGGACGCCGCCCCGAATCCGTCTCTAGCTCCGGCCACCCAGGTGGTGTCTGCCGGTGAATGCCTGGCCAGCCCGGCCAGGAGGCAGGCCGCCAGCTTCCGTGGATCCACCTGATGGTCGGATGGAATATCAAAGACGCAGGAAATATGTGGACTCAGCAGCGGCTCACGCTCCCGCGCCTGCCGCAAGGCCATGGGTTCCACCGCCAGGCCGGCGGCGAGCTGCGCGGAGCGGAGATCCATCAGCGCACGACGATCCGCCGCGTCCGCGCCCACTGCAAGGGTCGACGTCGTGCGGTAACCGGTGCTCCCGCCCGCTGTAGAGAGGCCGGCGGCGAACGACGGCCACAAGCGGGAGGATTCGAGCATAAGTTCCAGGAGGGCTTCCTCCTGGTAGTGCAATTCGCTGACCGGGGCCAGCATTCCGGCGGCAGCAAAGGTCGCCCCGGTAGCGGGGCGGGGGTCGATGAGTACCACCGAGCGGCCGAGTCGACGGGCTTCGTGGGCGATGCCCAGGCCGATGACTCCCCCACCGACCACGGCGACGTCGGCATGCAGGGGCCCTTCGCCGCCCGGGATGTGGCTGGATTCTGCCATCTGTTTCCTTCCCTACGCCGGTACTAGCCGGATCAGGTCAAGCGGTCGGCGCTGAAGCCCTCTCAGCCGGACGGTCATATGACGTTTTCCGGCTCCCGCAGTACGTGCCCAGTTTAGAGGAACTACTGTGGTTCCATGACCCAGCACCAAGCCATTGCCTCTGCCCGCCTCTACTTGTGCACTGATGCGCGGGCGCGGCAGGGCGACTTTGAAGACTTCGTGGACGCGGCCTTCCAGGGCGGCGTGGACATCATCCAACTGCGGGATAAGACCCTGGAAGCGGCCGAGGAACTGGAAAAACTTGCGATCCTCCGTTCGGTTGCCGAGCGTCACGGCCGGTTATGGGCCGTGAACGACCGGGCGGACGTCGCCAGTGTTTCCGGGGCTCCCGTGTTCCATATCGGGCAAAAAGACCTTCCCTTGGATGCTGCCCGCGGGCTTCTCAGCGGCAACACAGCGATCGGCCTTTCCAGCCACGATCCCCAACAGATCGATGCGGCCATCAACGCTTCTGCGAGCACGGCAGCCTTGGACTATTTCTGTGTCGGCCCGGTCTGGGCAACGCCGACCAAACCTGGCCGTGCCGCCGTCGGACTGGAGCTGGTCACATATGCCGCAGAAGCCGTGAAGCGTGTGGAGGAGAAGGCCGGGCGGAACGAACCGCTGCCCTGGTTCGCGATCGGCGGCATCGATCTTGACAACGTGGAACACGTGGTGGCCGCGGGGGCCAGCCGCGTCGTCGTCGTCCGCGCCATCACCGAAGCCAATGATCCGACGACGGCAGCCAAGTCACTGATCGAAGCGCTGGACGCCGCTTAACCGCACACCAAATTGACGGTGCACCGGTTTCGAGACTCCGGGCCCGTTTCGGGCTAACCTGACTTTCGTGTCACATCATCGGATAGCACCCAACGTCATCGACCCGACAGACCAGCTCGCTGCGGCGCTGGCCGCGCTGCGAACCGAATTGGAACTGCCGGGCCCCTATCCGGATGCGGCTGTGGCCGAGGCCCGGAAAGCGGTGGAAAACCACCAGCTGCCGGCAGCGGACATGCGGGATGTTCCGTTCGTCACCATCGATCCCGCGACCTCCACCGACCTCGATCAAGCGCTGTTCATCGACCGTGCCGGAGACGGCTACAAGGTCCTGTACGCCATCTCCGATGTGCCCTCTTTCGTCGTGCCCGGCGGCGCCCTTGACGCGGAGACCCGGCACCGGGGCCAGACCTTCTATGCACCGGACGGACGCATTCCACTGCACCCGGAAATCATCAGCGAACAGGCCGGGAGTCTGCTCGAGGGACAGGACTGCGGGGCTTTCGTGTGGAACTTCGCACTCGACCAAGCGGCCGACGTCGTCAGTGTCACGGTGGATCGCGCCACGGTCCGGAGCCGGGCCAAACTCAACTACCACGGCGTCCAGCAACAGATCGACGCCGGGACCGCACCCGCTACGCTGCAACTGCTCAAAGAGGTCGGCCTCAAGCGGGTGGAACTGGAACGGTTGCGTGGCGGGGCCAGCCTGAACATGCCCGAACAGGAAATCGTCCAAGCGAACGACGGCGGCGGGTACAAGATCGTAGCGGCCCCCTCTTTGCCGGTGGAAGACTGGAACGCGCAGATTTCCCTCATGACAGGGATGGCTGCTGCGCAACTGATGCTGGCAGGCAAGGTGGGGATCCTGCGGACCATGCCGGCCCCGGACGAACGCTCGCTGCTGCATTTCAGGAGGCAAACACAGGCCCTCGGCAAGCCTTGGGACGGCCAGGTGAGCTATGGCGAGTATCTGCGGACCCTTGACGCAAGCGACCCCAAGCAGTTGGCCATCCTCCATTCGGCCGGCTCCCTGTTCCGTGGGGCCGCTTACACTCCCTTCGACGGCGATGTTCCCGCAGAGGTCCTCCAGGCGGCCATCGGCGCACCGTATGCCCACGCCACGGCGCCCCTCCGTAGGCTCGTGGACAGATTCGTCCTGGTCATCTGCGAGGCCCTCAGCAACAAGCGGGAAATCCCGGCCTGGGCCCGTGAAGCGCTCCCCTCGCTGCCGGAGATCATGGCGACCTCGGACCAGCTCGCAGGCCGGCTCGAACGGTTGGCTGTTGACACTGTAGAGGCGGCGCTCGTGGCAAACCTCATCGGCCAGGAATTCGATGCTGTGGTGATCTCGGGGTCCAAAGCAGGCAACGGAAACGGAAATGGCAACGGGAACGGCCCTTCCGGCCTCGTCCAGATCGCGGATCCGGCCGTGACGGCCCGATGCGACGGTGAAATGGAGTCAGGGACCAAAGTCAGGGTGCGCCTAACGCAGGCCGACATTGCCAATCGCGAGATCAGGTTCGAGTTGCTCCCGCCAAGCCATGGAACGAACGATCCGGGCTTTGAGGCTGCCAGAGGATAGACTGAGCCAGTAGTAATGGATGCCCGGTCGTTGATTCAGATGATTTTGAACTCAACAAGCCCGCCCCTACGCGATCTTGAGATATACCGGCTGGTCACCAGTGCCAGTAACTAGATAGCCCGCGATCGGCTTCCACTGGAATTGCATGTGCGCCCGTTCGTGCTCCGGTAACGGCTTCGCTGCCCCCGTTGAGCATGCAGCGCCAATGCCTAAATGAATAAGGAAACTCCCTGTGAGTGAATTGCATACCCATGAAGTCCTCACCGACTCCACCGGCACCGAAATTCTCGAACCCGAGGAAACCATCGTCTCCACCGAGACGCCCCACGAGATCGAAGAGAAGACATTCGCCGACTTCAACGTCCGCGCCGACATCGTCGCGTCTTTGGCCGACGCCGGAATCACGCATCCCTTCCCCATCCAGGCCATGACCTTGCCCGTGGCCCTGAGCGGCCACGACATCATCGGCCAAGCCAAAACGGGTACCGGAAAGACGTTGGGATTCGGCATCCCTGCCCTGCAACGGGTTGAAGGACGCGATGACCCGGGCTACTCCAAGCTCGCAGTTCCCGGCGCACCGCAGGCATTGGTGATCGTCCCCACCCGTGAGCTCGCGGTCCAGGTTGCCAACGACCTCCAGACCGCCTCACGCCAACGCAATGCACGCATCGCGACGATTTACGGCGGAAGGGCCTACGAGCCCCAGGTGGACGCGCTGCAAAAGGGCGTCGAGATTGTTGTCGGTACACCCGGCCGGTTGATCGACCTCTATAAGCAGAAGCACCTGAGCTTGAAGAACGTCAAGATGGTGATCCTTGACGAGGCAGACGAAATGCTGGACCTGGGCTTCCTTCCCGACGTCGAGACACTCATCGCCGGCACCCCCGCGGTTCGCCAGACCCTGCTCTTCTCGGCGACCATGCCCGGCCCCGTCATCGCGATGGCCCGCCGTTACATGACCAAGCCGACCCACATCCGCGCAGCCGATCCCGACGACGAGGGCCTCACCAAGCGCGACATCCGCCAGCTCATCTACCGTGCGCACAGCATGGACAAGACCGAGGTCGTGGCACGTATCCTGCAGGCCCGCGGCCGCGGACGAACCATCATTTTCACCAAGACCAAGCGCACCGCAGCGAAGGTCGCCGAGGAGTTGGTGGACCGCGGCTTCGCTGCGGCAGCCATTCACGGTGACCTCGGCCAGGGCGCGCGCGAACAAGCCTTGCGGGCCTTCCGCAACAACAAGGTGGACGTCCTCGTCGCTACCGACGTCGCCGCCCGCGGCATCGACGTCGACGACGTCACTCACGTCATCAACTACCAGTGCGTGGAAGACGAAAAGATCTACCTGCACCGCGTTGGCCGGACCGGCCGCGCAGGCAACAAGGGCACTGCCGTCACGTTCGTGGACTGGGACGACATGCCCCGCTGGGGCCTGATCAACAAGGCCTTGGGACTCAGCGTTCCCGAGCCTGTCGAGACCTACTCCTCCTCGCCGCACTTGTACTCGGACCTGGACATTCCCGAGGGCACCAAGGGCCGCCTCCCGCGGAACAAGCGGGTTCTTGCCGGTGTGGATGCGGAAGTTCTCGAGGACCTCGGGGAAACGGGCAAGAAGAACTCACGCTCGGGCGGTTCGGGCCGCGACGGCGGGCGTGACGGCGGCCGGGGCCGCGATGCCGGACGCAACCGCACCCGCCGTCGTCGTACCTCCGAAGGCGAAGCCGCTCCAGCGGCAGCTGCCGCCGAGGCACCGGTTTCCGGGGACGCCGCAGAAAAGCCGGTACGCGCACGCCGTACGCGCACGCGCCGCCGCAACGGTGAAGTGGTTTCCGGTGAATCCGCAGGCACCCAGTCCGGCAACTCCGAGGCCTAAAGTCCTCAATGACTGACACTGTTTGGGCGCCGGACGGCAGCAATCTGGTGGTGCACGCGGACAACGCGGAGTTCCTGCCAACCCTGCCGGACGGCGCCTTCACTCTCATCTATGTTGACCCGCCCTTCAACACCGGGCGGGTCCAACGCCGACAGGAAACGCGGATGGTCCGCAACGCGGACGGCGACGGCGACCGGGTCGGGTTCAAGGGTCGCTCTTACGACACCATTAAGGGCGCCCTGCACAGCTACGACGACGCGTTCAGCGACTACTGGTCGTTCCTGGAACCCAAGCTCTTGGAAGCCTGGCGGCTTTTGGCCGATGACGGCACGCTGTACCTTCACCTCGATTACCGCGAGGTGCACTACGCCAAGGTGATGCTCGATTCCATCTTCGGCCGGGAATGCTTCCTGAACGAGATCATCTGGGCATACGACTACGGCGCCCGCGCCAAGAACCGCTGGCCGACCAAGCACGACAACATCCTCGTGTACGTCAAGAACCCGGCCAGGTACCACTTCGACAACGCGGAGGTCGACCGGGAACCGTACATGGCCCCGGGGCTCGTCACGCCAGCCAAACGCGAGCTGGGGAAGCTGCCGACGGACGTTTGGTGGCACACCATTGTGTCGCCGACGGGCCGCGAGAAAACCGGCTACCCCACGCAGAAGCCCGAAGGTTTGGTCCGCAGGATCGTCTCGGCCTCCAGCCGTGAAGGCGACTGGTGCCTGGACTTCTTTGCAGGATCAGGAACCTTGGGCGCGGTGGCGGCCAAACTGGGACGGAAGTTCGTCTGCGTCGACCAAAATGAACAGGCGATCGACGTCATGCGCAAACGGCTGGGCGCCAAAGCAGCCTTCCATCCAGCGGTTTCAAGCAGCACTTTTGACGAACGCCTGCACGGCGTTGGCAATCATTTGCACGGCGATGGCTGAGAGCAACAGACCAGCGATCCTGGTCACCAGTTCGACGCCGTTCTCGCCCAGGGCCCGCTGAACCAGTCCAGCGAACCGCATGGCCAGGTACAGCGAGGCGAGCACCACCACGATCCCCAATCCCACGGCAAGGTATTGCGAGACCTCGTGGGATTGCTGCACGAAAACCATGACCGCCACGATCGCTCCGGGCCCGGCCATCAGCGGGGTTCCCAAGGGCACGAACGCCACATTTTTGTATTTGGCGGCGTTTTCCTCGCCGCTGGTGGACCCCGTGAGCAACTGCAAGGCAATCAGAACCAGCAGCAAGCCGCCCGCCCCTTGAAGGGCGGCCAACGAGATGTGCATGTAGTTCAGGATCGACTGCCCGAAAATGGCAAAGAGCACAATGACGCCCGTGGCTACCAGAAGGGCCTGGAAGGCAGAACGGTTCCGGTCCTTCGCTGACATTTGAGCCGTCAGGGACATGAAAATGGGCACCGTTCCGGGCGGGTCCATAATGACGAAAAGCGTGACGATCACGGATGCGAGTAGTTGGACATCCATCAGGGCACCCTTCTGGCGCAGGTATCGTGTTTCACCGGACTACCCTGCCTCACCGGACTACCCTGCTGCCGGTTGCCAATTCCTCTATCCGGGCAAGGACTTCCGGTCGCGTGGTGTTCTCGCCGATGAGGTTCGGCTTGCCGGCCCCGTGGTAATCCGATGAACCGGTGACCAGCAGTCCATGGGTCGCGGCCAGTTCGCGAAGGAACGTGCGTCCTTCTTCGGGATTGTCGCGGTGGTCCACCTCCACGCCCAGCAATCCGGCGTCGATCATCTCCTGGTAAACGCCCTCCCCCACGATCCGTCCGCGCGATGACGCCACCGGGTGCGCAAAGACGGGCACGCCGCCCGCTGCACGGACGAGCTCGACGGCGAGGGCCGGGTGCGGCGCGTAGTGCTGGACGAAGTACCGTGAATGGGAAGTGAGGATCGACGTGAACGCTTCCGTCCTATCCGCAACAACTCCGGCAGCGACCAGCGCGTCGGCGATATGCGGGCGGCCCACGGTGGCCCCGGGCGCAACGTGGTGGATCACGTCATCCCACGTGAGCGGATAATCCTCGGACAGCAGGCTGACCATGTGCTCGGCACGGGTCAGGCGGGCGTCCTTGGACTTGGTGATCTCTTCCAGCAAGCCGGGGTGCGCGGGATCGTGCAAATAGCTCAGCAGATGGACGCTGATCCCTTCCTTTGTCCTGCAGGAAATTTCCATCCCGGGAACAAACGCAATCCCTCTGTCCCTCGCCGCTGCAGCCGCGGACTCCCAGCCGTCCGTGGAATCGTGGTCCGTCAATGCCACGGCATCGAGCCCCGCCGCAACGGCGGAAACGATCACCTCCGCCGGGGTCTGGGTTCCATCGGAAACATTGGAGTGTGTATGCAGGTCGATCCTCACTTTCCCAGCCTATTGGATGCGCGGCCGCATACGCCGGTGCGGCGTTGGCCACATCAACTCACTGGTGGGACGATGTAACGGTGAACGATGCCGAAAACACCCAAAACATGGACTCCGCAAATTCCCAGCCCCTGCAAGAACGCGTGAACAACCGTTCCCAGCGGCCCACATCCGAGGCCTTCAAGGCCTTCATGGCCAGCAACTGGGCGCCCGCTCCGCAGGTGACCCCTGCGCGCGACGCCGTCGCTGACCACGCTGCCCGCCGCCGTCGTGCCATCTCCGAACTGTTCAAGGGCGAACGGCTGGTCATACCGGCGGGACCACTGAAGGTACGCTCCAACGATTGCGATTACCGGTTCCGCCCGCACTCCGGTTTCGCGCACCTCACCGGGCTGGGCTTGGACCACGAGCCCGACGCCGTATTGATCCTCGAGCCCGTCAGTGAAGGAAAGGGCGACGACGGCGGCCACCACGCGGCGACGCTTTACTTCCGGCCGCTCGCCGGGCGCGATACAGAACAGTTCTATGCCGACTCGCGCTCAGGTGAGTTCTGGATCGGTGCACGCCCAACGCTCGCTGAATTCGAGGCCCGGCTGGGCCTCCCCACCGCTGACATCTCCGAACTGGAGGTCGGTATCACCAAGAATGTCGGTGCTCCGGAGATCGGCGGGATCTCCATCCGGCTGGTCCGCGGAGTCGACGAGAACATCGATGCCCTGGTAGACACGGCCCGCTTCAACACCGCCAAAGACCCGGAAAACCTCGACCTCGGTGAACTCGACGCCCTTGATGAAAAGCTGAGCGAAGCACTCTCCGAATTGCGCCTCGTCAAGGACGAGTGGGAAATCGAGCAGATGAAGATCGCCGTGGCCGCCACGGTCGAAGGTTTTGCCGACGTCGTCCGCGCCCTCCCGCGCGCGCTGACCCACCGGCGCGGTGAGCGTGTTGTTGAAGGTGCCTTCTTTGCCCGGGCACGCGAAGAAGGCAACGAGTTGGGCTATGACACCATAGCGGCATCCGGCAACAACGCCACGGTGCTCCACTGGACCCGGAACTCAGGCCCCGTCAAGGCCGGGGAGCTCCTCCTCCTGGACGCCGGGGTGGAGGCCGACTCCCTTTACACCGCGGATGTCACCCGCACCCTGCCAGCCACCGGCACGTTCACCGACGTTCAGCGCAAAGTCTACGAAGCTGTCCTCGACGCCGCCGACGCCGGATTCGCTGCTGCGCGTCCGGGCGTCAAGTTCCGCGACATCCACACTGCTGCCACCACGGTGCTCGCCGAACGCCTGGCGGAGTGGGGCCTGTTGCCGGTCTCTGTCGAAGAAGCGATCAGCCCCGAGGGCCAGCAGCACCGGCGCTGGATGCCGCACGGCACCAGCCACCACCTGGGCCTGGACGTCCATGACTGCGCACAAGCCAAGCGCGAACTCTACTTGGACGGGGTCCTCACCGAGGGAATGATCTTCACCATCGAGCCCGGACTGTACTTCAAGAACGAGGACTTGGCTATTCCCGAGGAGTACCGTGGCATCGGCGTCCGGATCGAGGACGACATTCTGATGACCGCGGACGGCCCGCTGAACCTCAGTGCCGCCCTCCCCCGTACGGTCGACGACGTCGAATCATGGATGGCCGGGATTTACCAAGAGGCCGCGGGCTAACCACTACTGCTGCCGGGGGTTCTCCCCGGCAGCAGGCGGCTGGGCGTCGCCCTGCGGTGCTGCATTACCTTCGTTCACGCGGACCCCGTATTGGGGTCGACCGTCGGGGAGGTCCGGGTACCGAACGGCGCCCGAAGCGGGCTTTTGCGTAGCCTGGTCCGCTGGACTTGCCCCTGCCGTAGGCACATTCTGGCCTGTGGGAGCGCCCGAGCCATCGTTACCCGGGGTGCGCTGGCCGTAGGGGTCGTGCCATGTCGAGGGACGTTCAGGGGCCCGGCCCGGCTGCTGGAACGGTGCGCTCGGTGTGCTGTAGGGCCCTGGGCGGCCGCCGGCTTGGGATGAGTTCATCGGCAGTTGCTGGAGCAACCTGCGTGCTTCGTGGGCAGCTTCAAAGGCGACGATGACGTCGTAATTGGTGGCCACCACTTGGCTGGTGGATGTGAAGTCACGCTTTCCACGCTGGGTGGCGTAGGTGACGATGCCGAACAGCATGAAGAAGGCTGCGCCCATCAACACAGAGGTGATAATCGAAAACGGCCCGCCGGCGGGCGTGAAGAAAGAGAGCATGACGCCGACGAAGAGGCCGAACCACATGCCGCTCAGGGCACCAGACAGGGCCACCCGCGGGTAACTCAGCCGGCCGGTGACCCGCTCCACCATTTTCAGGTCGTTACCCACGATTGAGACGTGCTGAACCGGGAATTGCTGGTCCGCGAGGTAGTCCACCGCCTTCTGGGCATCCAAATACGAGGTATACGAGCCAACAGTGTCTCCTTGCGGCACACTGCGGGATTCCTCAAGGGCTTTGGGAGCACCAAAAATGTTAGACATAGCTTCATTGTGTCGCATCGACATGGGAAGCGGCTGGAATTCAGCTAAAAGAGTGCAGACTCGGTAGCCTATGAACATGAGCACACATCCTTCACGCGTCTTTGTCGCGCGCTTGCTCGGACTGGACGTCTTCGACCCCTTGGGCGACCGTCTTGGCCGGCTGCGTGATGTCGTGGTGCTCTCACGCGGTACGCGCGGGGCTCCACATGTAGTTGGCATCGTTGTGGAAGTTCCGGGTAAAAAACGGGTATTCGTACCAATGACCCGGATCACCTCCATCGACCAAACCCAGATCATTTGCACGGGCTTGGTCAACCTCCGGCGCTTCGAGCAGCGCGGGGCCGAAATGTTGGTTGTGGCGGAGATGTTCGATCGCCGCGTCACCTTGGCCGATGGCAGCGGGGATGCCACCATCGAGGACATCGCCATGGACCAGCACCGTTCAAAAGACTGGTTCGTCAGCAAATTGTTCGTCCGCCGTGGGCATTCCATGTCACCGCTCAGCAGGCTCCGGCGCAATGAAACGCTCATTATCGACTGGGCCGACGCGCGCACCGAAGCGCCGAACGAGCCCCAGGCGGCAACGCAGTTCGTGGCCACCCACGAGGACCTGAAACCGGCCGACTTCGCCGAAGCCCTCCAGGAGATGAGCGACAAGCGCCGGTTCGAAGTAGCCAGCGAACTGCAGGACGAGCGGCTCGCCGATGTCCTGCAGGAACTCCCGGAAGATGACCAGGTGGAGATTCTCTCTGCCCTGGACGTTGAACGCGCCGCGGATATCCTCGAGGAGATGGATCCCGACGACGCCGCCGACCTCCTGGCAGAGCTTCCCTCGGCACAGGCCGAGGAACTCCTGCAACTGATGGAGCCGCAGGAGGCTGAGGACGTCCGCCGTCTCCTTGAATACGACGAAGACACAGCCGGTGGATTGATGACGCCGGTCCCGGTTATCCTCCCCCCGGAAGCCACCGTGGCGGAGGCGCTGGCACACGTCCGGCGGGAGGAACTTTCACCCGCTTTGGCTTCCTCCATCTTTATTACCCGTCCCCCCCTCGAAACGCCCACTGGCCGGTTCTTGGGCGTGGTGCACATCCAACAACTTTTGCGCTTTCCCCCGCCGGAGCCGCTGGGAAACCTCGTCGACAAGAGCCTTGAGCCCTTGTCCGATCAGGCGCACATCAGCGAAGTCGCCCGCACCTTGGCCACCTACAACCTCAATTCGCTTCCCGTCGTCGACGACGATGGGCGCCTTGTGGGGGCGGTGACTGTTGACGACGTGTTGGATCACTTGTTGCCGGATGACTGGCGCGCCCATGATGATGACGCCCCAATAAGGAAACTCGGAGGCCGCATTGGCTGAGAACAACTCCACCCGTTCCCCCAAGGCCATCGCACGCCAAGCAGGCAACAGCTACGGGAGCCTTGACACTCCGCTGACCGGTCGCCAGCGGTTCCTACCCAAGTTGTCCCCCAACCCGGACGCTTTCGGCAAGGCAACGGAGGGTTTCGCGCGGTTCATGGGTACACCGCAGTTCCTCGTCTACATGACGGTGTTCTGCGTCTTTTGGCTTGTGTGGAATACCTTTGCCCCCACCGAGTGGCAGTTCGACCGCGTGGAGCTTGGTTTCACCCTGTTGACGTTGATGCTGTCCCTCCAAGCCTCCTACGCCGCTCCCCTCTTGCTCCTTGCACAGAACCGGCAAGATGACCGGGACCGGGTGTCCCTGCAGCAAGATCGCCAGCGTGCCGAACGGAACCTTTCCGACACCGAGTACTTGACTCGGGAACTGGCGTCGCTGCGGATCGCCCTGCGGGAAGTGGCCACGCGCGACTACGTCCGTGCAGAGCTGCGCGGCTTGTTGGAAGACATCATCGATGCCCAGGAAGAACTGCGGGAAAATGAAACCGCTCCGGACGAAACGGAATCCCCGCGCGAGAAAGTGAAGGAACGGATCAAGGAAAAGCGGGATAAATCCCGCAGTCCGCGAACCCAACAGATCCCCAAGGTTCGCCCCAAGGGCTCAGGCCCGCAGCATTCCACGGGCAAGCCCTTGAGAAGACCCGAAACTCCCGACGCGCCCGACGCTCCGGAAAGCTTGGCCTAGGCGTGGGCCACATATCCTCCCAAGCCCTGGACGCTGCGCTGGCCACTGTCATCGACCCGGAGCTCCGCCGCCCCATCACAGAGCTCGGCATGGTTGAGTCGGTGTCGGCTGCCGAGGACGGCACAGTCCGCCTGGCAGTCCTGCTGACCATTGCCGGCTGTCCGCTGCGGGACACCATCACCCGGGACGCCACTGAAGCGCTCTCCGGCGTCGCTGGCGTTTCGGCCGTGGACGTTGAACTGAAGGTGATGACGCCCGCCCAACGCCAAGCGCTCAAGGACAAGCTCCGGGGTCCGGGCGCCCAGCGGGTCATACCTTTCGCGCAGCCTGGGTCCCTCACCAAGGTGTACGCGGTGGCCAGCGGCAAGGGCGGGGTGGGCAAGTCAACGGTTACTGTGAACTTGGCGTGCGCCCTCGCGGCCCAAGGCCTGCGTGTAGGCATCGTGGACGCCGACGTTCACGGATTCTCTGTACCGGGACTTATGGGCATCACGCAGAAGCCCACGCAGGTGGACGACATGATCCTGCCTCCCTTGGCTTTCGGTGTCAAAGTCGTGTCCGTCGGCATGTTCGTGGTGGGCAACCAGCCGGTGGCCTGGCGCGGGCCCATGCTGCACAGGGCCTTGGAGCAGTTCCTCACGGACGTCTATTTCGGGGACCTCGATGCGCTCTTCCTCGACCTCCCGCCGGGCACGGGCGACATCGCCATCTCAGTGGCGCAATTGCTTCCTACAGCGGAGATCATCGTGGTGACGACGCCCCAGGCAGCCGCCGCCGACGTCGCCGAACGTGCCGGAACCATTGCCACCCAAACCGGGCAGAAGGTGGCCGGGGTCATCGAAAACATGTCCTTCCTGGACATGCCCGACGGCGGCCGCATGGAGCTGTTCGGAAGCGGCGGCGGAGCGGTACTGGCTGAACGGTTGAGCCGCGCGGTGGGCACGGATGTCCCGCTGCTGGGCCAGATCCCCTTGGACATCCGCCTGCGCGAAGGCGGGGATGCCGGAAAGCCGGTGGTCCTCGGAGCCGGGGAAAGCGCGGCCGGTGCGGCACTGACCAGCATTGCAGCTAAGCTGGCAACTCGTCCGCGGGGGCTGTCCGGGTTGAAGCTGGGGATTGCACCCCGCTGATTTCTTGAGCCGGGACCCTTAGGTGGCTTCGGTGTCGAACGGTGCTGCTTCGCCGTCCGCAAGTCGCTGAATGATCCGTTCGGGAGCCTTCGGCCTGCTTGGTTCAGCGACCGCCGGGGCAGCGGCTGGTGCTCCGGCACTGACAGGCTTGGGATCGTCTTCGAGCAGGGCGTCCTTGATGATCCGGCGCGGATCGTACTGCCGGGGATCGTATTTCTTCCAGTCGACGTCATCGATGTCGATGCCGACTTCTTCTTTGATCTGTTCGCGTGCGCCGGAGGCCATCCGGCGCACTTCCCTGACCAAGTTTGCGAGCTTCTGCGTGTATTCGGGTAGGCGGCTGGGACCGATGACGAGCACGCCGATGATCAAGAGGACGATGAACTCCGGGCCATTGATTCCAAACACGCTTCGAAGATTACCTTGTCTGTGGTGCCGCTCATAAACCAGCCGGACGCAGGAGGGCCTCAAGCCCTCGCAGCAGCCTCTGGTAACCGGCTTCGGATGGACGCGCTGCTGATGCCAGGCTCATGGAGTCCCCTGCCCTGACCAGTTCCGGAACTGCGTCCGCGGCTTGGGTTGCCGGCAGGTCGGCAGTGTACTTGATGATGGCGGACGGCGTTGTGTAGACGGCCTCCCAGGGTGATCCCTGCGTAATGGAAAGCCGCGCAGGGTCATGTTGCCCGGAGCCGCCTCGATCCTGGCCCTGCATGTGTTCCTCCAGAACCGTAGCCGAGTGGCCATTGTTTTCGAGATCCAGCTCGACGACGGGGTTCCCATCCACCTCAGTGGCGCGGGCCGCGATGACGTGGAAACCCAATTGGGCCATCTCCGGGCAGGCCCAGCCATTGGCCCGTAAAAGACCAATCTGCTCAGGGCTCAGGCTTGCAGTATTGGGCGTGGGAGTGGAGTCGAAAATGAGCTCGGCCGGGCCCGTCGCCATACCTCCGGCCAGTGGCGCGGCGTCGCTGGCAGCGGTGCGGGCGGGTGGTTCCGCGTCGCCCCCCACAGCGTAGGCGGTGGCGGCAAGCGCTCCTGCGCTGAGCGCCAGTGTTCCAGCAAAGACTGCCGTGATCCGCAGGGACCGGCGGACGTGTGGCTGCCTCGATCGCGCGCTGCAGAGAGTATCCCTCTGGTTGGCCAGCGATGCTGTCTGTTGGATCAAGCGTGCGGCGAGGTCTTGGCTGGCTTCGGGCACAGTGGAACCCCTTAACCGTTCCAAGTATTGCTGTTCGCGGAGGTGGGCGGCCTGGCACCGGGCACACGCAGCGACGTGCGTGGGATTGCGGGTGTGGCGTAGGGCACGCCACGACGACCGGCGGAGCGCGCCAAGCCGGAGATGGCGACGAGGCATTGGAGTCCTAGTGAAGCCCAGCGATGCGCGGCATCTTTAGGCGCGGCTTGCGCGTGGTGACGGGGCGCGGATCACGATGGGCCAGCTTCTCGCGCAGCATCGTCCGGCCGCGGTGGATTCGGGACCTGACGGTACCCAGCTTCACGCCCAAGGCCTCAGCAACCTCGTCGTAAGAGAGGCCTTCCAGATCACACAGCACCACAGCAGCACGGAAATCCGGCGGCAGTTCTTCCAATGCCCGCTGGACGTCAAGATCAAGATTGTTGTGTTCGTAGCTTTGCTCCGGGCCAGGCTCGCGGCCGGGAAGGCGGGACTCGGCATCTTCTCCAAGGGCGTCGAAACGGATCCGGCTCTTGCGCCGGGCTTGATCGAGGAACAAGTTGGTGGTGATGCGGTGCAACCAACCATCCAAGGTGCCAGGCTTAAAATTCTCAAGTGACCGGAACACCCGGACGAACACCTCTTGGGTGAGGTCCTCGGCGTCGAACTTGTTGCCTGTCAGGCGGTAGGCAAGGCGATAGACCTTGGCGGAGTGGTTGGCCACCACGTCCTCCCAGCTGGGCATCACCCACTCAGCAACTGCCTCAAGGCTTTCCGATGTTTGGACTGGCTCAGCATGCGATGCCGGCATCGTCCACTCCCCTCAAACTGTGGTACACCGTAGCCCGGTGCCGTCCACCTCATGGATGACCGGACAAGTATCATCCCAGATTTGTCTGGGAATTGCCTGATCAACCAACATTTTCCACGCTCGGCGAAACGGCGCGAACCCGGCCGGCACGCGGGACACAGTACTCTGGTACAACACCCCTACACGCGGAGAGCGAATCCCTTCATGAGTGCCGACAAGTCAAGCAGCTGGTCCTACGCAGAAGATCTGCCGGCCGAAGATGACGTGTTGTTGCGGGCCCGGGAACGTTCGTACGAGCTCGGCGTCACCCCGGTGAGCCCGGGTGTAGGTGCGGTGCTCACAGTGCTGGCGGCCGCTTCCAAGGCGCAGACCGTGGTTGAAGTCGGCTCCGGCGCCGGAGTCTCGGGTGTGTGCCTCTTGCGTGGCCTGGGATCGCAGGCAGTCCTGACCACCATCGACCTCGACGTCGAACACCTCAAGGCCGCGCGCGAGGCCTTCCTCGAGTCCGGCAGTCCGGCCAACAGGACGCGCACCATTTCCGGTCGCGCGGCGGACGTCCTCCCCAGGCTTACCGATGCCGCGTACGATCTCGTCTTCATCGACGCAGACAAGCCAAACTTCCCCGTCTACGTTGAGCAGGCTGTCCGTTTGCTCAAGTCCGGCGGAACGCTGGTGATCAATGATGCTTTGGACAAAGACCGGGTTTCCAACCCGGCGGCGCGGGACGCCACCACGGTGGTCCTCCGCCAGATCGGCAGGTCGATTCGCGACGACGACCGCCTCGCCTCAGCCATGCTCCCGACAGGAGACGGACTCTTGGTGGCAGTCAAGAAGTAGCGGGGACTTCCCAACGCAAAACAGGGCGCCGGCTCGCGCCGGGCCCTGCCCTATGAAGCTGGCTGGTAAGGTCCTAGCCAGTAACGCCTACGAGGCATTCCCTGAGGTTCTCCGCTTCGGCGGCGTTGAGCTCGACCACAAGCCGGCCTCCACCTTCGAGCGGCACACGCATGATCAGGCTGCGTCCCTCTTTGGTAACTTCCATAGGGCCGTCGCCAGTTCGTGGTTTCATAGCCGCCATTAGGAAAATCCCCTCCATTTGTCCTATGTCACGCCAACCCGGCGGGCTGGATGCTCATCGCAATTCCAGCCGGCGGCACACGGGCGGCCGCCTTGGCCGGGCACCTGTTAGGGTGCTTCTTCTTGCTCTTACCCCATTATCCCGTACTTAACGCCCGGTAGCGAAATCAACGGCATATTCGTCCGGACTCTGTACTTACTGCGTCCGGGCCCTATAACGCCACGTCAGGGCGGGTAATCACCGCCGCCGGGCAGCTGGGCCCAAGCCCAGAGCCAGACGATCCACACTATCTGGAGCAGGATGAACATCACCACCACCGTGCCCCGGTAGGCCTTGGACTTCGAAAGGAAGGCGACGCCAAGTGCCAGCGGGAACATGGGCAGGAGCATCCGGAAAGTGCTCGTCTGCGGTTGCAGGAAGACCAGAAGGTAGCCCATGTAGCAGGCGCACCAGAGCCGCAGTTCAGTTCCCAAAGCCCTGACCGGCCTGGAGACCATGACAAGCGCGAAAAGCCCAACGAAGACAAAGGGCGCAATTACCCCGGCGACCGGTCCAAGCAGCATTTGGCCGGCGTCGAACCACGGCTTGAACGGCACCAAGTCCGTACCACGCCAAGCAGTTTCAGTGCGGGTGTAGGCCGTCGGGTCCCCCGTGGCAGCCCACGCGATGGCCGGCCAGGCCAGAGCTCCCAACGCGGCAACTCCCGCCAGGACTGTCAACGGCACCAAGCGGACCAGCGACGTCGGCTGGTCGGCTTGACCGGCTTGTTCGGCCTGTTCTCTTCGACGTTCCACCTGGTTGGGTCCGAAACGCTGCCACAACTTCCCCACCAGCAGTAGTCCCAGCATTAACGCGAACGGCACACCTGTGGGCCTGGAAAGACACATCAGCAGAACCACCGGGATGGCACTCAGGTATCGGCCACGTACCACCAGCAGCAGCGCCGCAGCGAGCAGCAGCAGGTTCAGGGATTCGGCGTACGGAACTTGAAGGATCGCCGACACCGGAAAGGTGGATACGAAGACGACTCCCCATAGTGCGGTGCGCCTGCCAGTGAACTCGAGGAAAAGCTTGTAGATGACCAACGCCGCACCCAAGCCCGCCACCATCGCAACGGTGGTGAGAGACTGCAAGGTACCTAGCCCCGTTAGGGCGCCCAGCCCTCGGCCCAGCAGCGGGAACAGCGGGTAGAACGCCCAGGTGTTCTCCTTGACCACTCCGGTTTCATCCAGTGGCAGGACGGACGGGTAGCCCTCATCAGCGGCAGTTTGATACCAGCGCCCATCCCAAATGGTGATGAAGTTCCAGTAATCAGGCGCAGGGGCGAACCACGGGTTGGTCCCTTGGTGCAGGGCAGCGGCGGCAAAGATGCACGCACTCACCAGCCGTGCTGCCACGAAGACCACCGCGACGTGCAGCCACCACGGCCAACCGGACATCCGCCACACCGTGGTTGACAGCAAACGGGACAGCGCGTCCGTGACGCCCTCTTGACCCGCCGGGCGCGCCGCAGCTTTCATCACTGCGGGCCAGGGGCGGAGGCGCTGTCCTCGGGAAGTGCCTCCACCAACGCTTGCAGCCTCTCGATTTCACGGTCTTTTGCCTGCAACTGGTCACGCAGTTCATCGAGGACCTGGTCCACCTGGTCCATCCGGTAACCCCGCAGCCCCAGCGCAAAGCGAACGGCATCGACGTCGCGCGCTTCCGGATTGTGGGCAAGCAACACAGGAGGCAGGTTCGGCACCGGATCATCCAAGCCGGACCCCAGGGAACGTCCCTGCACGATGCCCGCCCCGAAATAGAGCGCGGCTCCAACAAGGACGATCGCGAGAAACACCAGGAAAAAGCTCACAGGGTCCATGGTGCCAGAAAGACGCGGCTATTCAGGGCGTTGGTTGCCGTTGGCCGCCGGCGGGAGGGGTGCTCCGTGGAGCACGCGGTGAACTGCGTCGGCAGGATCGTCTACCAGTTGGATCAGGTCCAGGTCCTTTTCGGAGACCATCCCCTCCTCCACCAACGTGCCCTTAATCCACTCGAGCATCGGCCCCCAGAAACGGACGCCCAACAGAACGATGGGGAACGAGGTGACCTTTCGGGTCTGCACCAGCACCATTGCTTCGAAGAGCTCATCCAAGGTACCGAGACCACCCGGCAGCACCACGAACCCTTGTGCATACTTGACGAACATGGTCTTCCGGGCAAAGAAGTAGCGGAAGTTGATCCCCAGATCCACCCACTGGTTGAGGCCTTGTTCGAACGGAAGTTCAATACCGAGCCCCACCGACACGCCGTTGCCTTCCACGGCGCCCCTGTTGGCTGCCTCCATGGAACCCGGACCGCCGCCGGTGATGACGGCAACGCCCGCTTCAGCAAGCTTGCGCCCCACCTCCACTCCCATGTCGTAGTAGACCGTTCCTGGTTTGGTGCGCGCGGAGCCAAAGACGCTGACGGCCGGGCCGAGGTCTGCCAAGGCACCAAAACCCTCAACGAATTCGCTTTGGATCCGCAGCACCCGCCACGGATCCGTATGGATGAACTGATCAGCCCCGTTTGAATCCAACAAGTGCTGATCGGACATGCCGGAATCAGCTTGTTTGCGGCGAAGTTCCAGCGGGCCCTTGTATTTCGCCGGGGCGATGTCAGAAGGGAGGGGTGCTTGGCCGGCTGGCACGCCGCCGTTGGCGTCCGGACGAGGAACTGGGTGCTGGCTCATACTCATTGCCCAAGGCTAGCGCTTATCGGCCGCAGCCCCTGCGCAATGACTCGTCCCGTTGCCGACGCCCGGGCCGCCACCACTTAAGGCTGGAATTAATCTGGAAATAAGGTTTCTGTTCAATCACGATCTTGGACAAGTGCCGTGACCACGGTCATAGGAAGAACTTCGTTCGCTAGATTCTTGGTATGACTACACAAGTGTCCGGCGATGAGCTGGTCTCCCTGAATGGTGTTAACAAACACTACGGTCAACTCCACGTCCTCAAAGACATCAACCTCCACGTCCGGAAGGGTGAAGTGGTGGTGGTCATCGGCCCGTCCGGTTCCGGCAAGTCGACCCTGTGCCGTGCCATCAACCGGCTCGAAACAATCGACGACGGCGATATCGCCATTGACGGGAAGAAGCTCCCCGAAGAAGGCAAGGACCTCGCCCGCCTGCGTGCCGACGTCGGAATGGTGTTCCAGTCCTTCAACCTGTTCGCCCACAAAACGATCCTCGAGAACGTTACTCTGGGCCCCATCAAGGTCAAGGGAATGGCCAAAGCCGCCGCTGAAAAGGAGGCCATGGCACTCCTCGAACGCGTCGGCGTCGGACACCAGGCCCCGAAGCTTCCCGCCCAGCTCTCCGGTGGCCAGCAACAGCGTGTGGCCATTGCCCGCGCGTTGGCCATGAAGCCGAAGGTGATGCTGTTCGACGAGCCCACGTCGGCCCTGGATCCCGAGATGATCAACGAGGTCCTCGACGTCATGATCCAGCTCGCCAAGGAAGGCATGACGATGATCGTGGTCACCCACGAGATGGGCTTCGCCCGGAAGGCTGCTGACCGCGTCGTGTTCATGGCCGACGGCCAGATCGTCGAGGATGCCACACCCGAGGAGTTCTTCACCAACCCGAAGAGCGCCCGGGCCAAGGACTTCCTCTCCAAGCTACTGACCCACTAGCTTCCCCATCGCTTGCACCCGGCCCCCTAGGCCACCCAATGAAAGGAACGTCATGAAGTCACTTATCACCCGGAGGAAGTCGCTCCTGGTTGCCGCATCCGCCGCGCTTGCCCTCTCACTGAGCGCCTGCGGTGGCGGAAGCGGCTCCGCGCCGGCCCCCGTTGACAAGCCCTCGTTCGCTGCCGGCACCACCATGGAGAAGTTGAACAAGGCCGGCAAGATCGTCATCGGCACCAAGTTCGACCAGCCGTTGTTCGGACAGAAGGGCCTGGACGGCAAGCCGGTTGGTTTCGACGTCGAAATCGGCAAGAGCATCGCCGCCAAGCTGGGCATCCCCGCCGACAAGATCGAATGGGTGGAGACCGTATCGGCCAACCGTGAGTCCTTCATCGAACAAGGTCGGGTTGACATCGTTATTGCGACCTACACGATCACCGATGCCCGCAAGCAGAAGGTGTCCTTCGCTGGCCCCTACTACCAAGCAGGGCAAGCACTGTTGGTGAACAAGGACGACAACTCCATCACCAAGCCCGAGGACGTCAAGGGCAAGAAGGTGTGCTCCGTAACAGGTTCAACGCCGGCAAAGACCATCGTTGACAAGTACGGCGCGGATCTGGTTCCGGCCGCTAACTACACTGCTTGCCTGGAACCGCTGCGTAACAAGCAAGTTGTGGCCGTTACCACGGACAACGTCATCCTCGCAGGGTACGTGGACAAGGAGCCGGACGCTTTCAAGCTGGCCTCGGACCAGACCTTCACCAAGGAGCCGTACGGCATCGGACTCAAGAAGGACGACACCGTGTTCCGCAACTGGATCAACGATCAGCTTGAGGCCTTCGGCAAGGACGGCACGTACAAGAAGGCATGGGAAGCAACGGCCGGAAAGGTCATCAAGACCGCTCCTGAGCTGCCCACGATCAGCCGCTACTAAAGAATCCTGTGGTTGCCGCCAGCCCTTGAACGGGAACGGCGGCAACCACAGATTCTACGGATTCACTCACCTTTCCGCCGTAGCCGAAAGAAGCCATGGACGCCATCTTCGAAAGCCTCCCCCAATATTGGGACGGATTCCTCCGCACCCTCTTCCTCGCCGTCATTTCCGGCGTCATCGCCCTGATTGTCGGTACCATCCTGGCCGCCATGCGCGTTTCGCCGGTAGCGGCTTTGCGGGGCTTCAGCACCTTCTATGTTGAAGTCGCCAGGAACACTCCCCTGACGATCATCTTCTTCTTCTCGGCGATCGTGCTTCCAAGGCTGGGCATCAAGTTCGAGCAATTCGAAGTGGCCGCCATCATCGCACTGAGCACCTACACCGCGGCCTTCGTCGCCGAGGCCGTGCGGTCCGGCGTCAACAGCGTCCCTGTAGGACAGGCCGAAGCAGCCCGCAGCATCGGCATGACATTCACCCAGGTACTTGGCTTGGTCATCCTTCCCCAGGCCCTTCGAACAGTGGTGCCGCCGTTGATCAATATCATGATCGCCCTGGTCAAGAACTCATCCGTTGCAGGCGCTTTCTTCGTCATGGAGCTCTTCGGTTATGGCCTTCAACTCACCAACAGCCATGGCGACGCCGTCATGTGGATCCTGATCGGTGTGGCCTTCTTCTACCTGCTGATCACCGTCCCATTGGGCTTGTTGGCCCACTTCATTGAGAAAAAGGTGGCGATCGCCCGATGACTTCAGTTCTTTACGACGTTCCCGGTCCCAAAGCCCGGCGTATCTCCCTCATCGGTTCGATCATCGGTTCCGTCATCATTGCCGCCGGCGTAGTGGGGGCTATTGTCATCCTCTCGTCGCAGGGGATTTTCAACTCCTCCCGGTGGGAAGTCTTCGTCAACGAGTACGCCGCTGACGTGTGGACCCAACTGGGCCTCGGCGTCCTTGCCACGCTGCAAGCCGCAGGTGTCGCCGCGATCATCGCTTTCCCCCTGGGAGTCGCCTTCTGCCTCCTGCGGATCTCGCTGATCCCATGGGTCAGGATCCCCACCCAGGTGGTCCTCGAATTCCTGCGCGGCATGCCCGTGGTGCTGATGATCCTCTTTGTACTCCTGGTCTTCGCCACGAGCCCTTTCACCGCCGTCGTGAGCGGCCTCGTCCTGTACAACGCCGCGATCTTTGCCGAGATCCTCAGGGCCGGAATCCAGTCCTTGCCCAAGGGGCAGCGGGAGGCCGGTTTGGCCATAGGCCTGCGCAGCTTCCAGTCACGCATGAGCATCGAATTCCCGCAGGCAATCCGGCGTATGCTTCCCTCGCTGATTGCGCAGTTGGTGGTCCTCCTGAAGGACACGTCGCTGGGCTACATCGTGGCGTACGAGGAACTGCTGAGGAAGGTCAAACTGATAGCCGACCTTGAACCCAGCCTGCTGTTCTCTGCGTTCTTCGTAGGCGCGGCAATCTACATCCTGATCAACCTGTCCGTTTCCCGGCTTGCCATCATGATCGAACGGCGCGGTACCAAGAAAGCCGCAGGTGGCGTGGCCTCCGCCATCAAGACAGTCGACTTGGACGTCAACGCGCCGCAGTAGCGCCAGTCCAAACGGCTCGGCTACTGCCCCAGCCATGTCCGCAGTGCCCGGAGGCACTCCCGGACGGCGTCGGCGTCGACGTGTTCGTTGTCCTTGTGGGCCAGCAGCGGATCGCCGGGTCCGAAGTTCACCGCCGGGATGCCGAGTTCACTGAACCGCGCGACGTCGGTCCAACCGTATTTCGGTTTCGGCTCGGCGCCGACGGCGGCCACGAAGGAGGCAGCAGCAGGATGGTTGAGGCCGGGCCGGGCACCGGCAGCGGCGTCGGTTCGGACCACGTCGAAGCCCTCCAGGAGCTCACGCACATGGGCTTCGGCCTGATCCGGCGTCTTGTCCGGGGCGAAACGGTAGTTGATCTCCACCACGCAGCGATCGGGGATGACGTTTCCTGCCGTCCCGCCCTTGATCTTCACCGCGTTGAGGCTTTCCCGATAGTCGAGCCCATCGACAGTGATGGTCTGCGGCTCGTAAGCCGCGAGCCTGGCCAAGATGGGCGCCGCTGCATGGATGGCGTTACTGCCCATCCAGGCGCGGGCAGAATGGGCTGCTTCGCCGGTGGTGGTGGCCTCAAAACGGCTCGTGCCGTTGCAGCCGCCTTCCACCGTGCCGTGGGTGGGCTCCAGCAGGATGGCAAAATCGCCCTGCAGCAGGTTCCCGTGGTTGCGGACCAACCTGCCGAGGCCGCTCTTAACGGCCTCTACTTCTTCATGGTCATAAAAAACGAAGGTGACGTCCCTGTCGGGCTGCCGCCCGGCGTCGAACAGTGTCGCAGCAAGAGCGAGCTGCACAGCCACGCCGCCCTTCATGTCCGTTGTTCCGCGGCCGTAGAGCACGCCCTCCCCCGCACGCCCGGATTCCCAGGTTGCAGGCACTGTACCCAGCGATCCCTCTACGGTGGGCAAGGGGACAGTGTCAAGGTGTCCGGCCAGGATCACGCGCTCGGGTAGGCCAAGTTCGGTCCGGGCGATAATGGCATCTCCATCCCGAACCACCGAGTATTCGCCGATGGCACGCAACGCATCCTCGACGGCGTCGGCCAGTTCGGTTTCGTTACCGGACACACTGTTGATATCGATAAGTGCGGCCGTGAGCACGGCCACGTCCTGGCGTAGGTCAAGAGGCGCGAAGGCAGGATTCTGGGTCACCCTTCCACCCTAACGCCCACGAATATGCCACAAATGCGACTTGTTCAGGATGAGACTCGTTTCAGCCGCCGTTGGCCTGCTGGATAGACTTGGCCCATGACTGAAACTGCTTCCTCCGCTGCGCCCGCGACCGCGCCCGCCAACGATCGATCAGCCTATGGATTCGGACTTGCCACCATCGCCACCTCAGCCTCCGGCGAAGCAACGGTGCTGGATGTTTGGTATCCGGCCCCGGCCCTCGGCGTTGCTGCGGAGACCCTGCGGGACGTCGAGAACGCCGATCCCTCGCTGCTTGCCCTCGCCGATGACAGCAAGGATGCCGATCGCGGCACAGAACAAAGGGTCGTCTTCGCACAGATCGACCTCGACGCCGCACCGGCTGACACCGCCGACGCCTACCTGCGCCTTCACCTCCTTTCCCACCGCTTGGTTGCACCGAACAGCATCAACCTCGACGGCCTCTTCGGCATGCTTCCCAACGTGGTGTGGACCAACTTCGGTCCAGCCGCGGTGGAGGGTTTCGAACTGACCCGCGCGCGCCTGCGCAAGCGCGGTAACGTGGTGGTTTACGGCGTGGACAAGTTCCCCAGGATGGTGGACTACGTGGTTCCTACCGGTGTGCGCATTGCCGACGCCGACCGCGTACGCCTCGGTGCGCACCTCGCCGAAGGCACCACCGTCATGCACGAAGGCTTCGTGAACTTCAATGCCGGGACCCTCGGCACCTCCATGGTGGAAGGACGGATCTCTGCCGGCGTCGTTGCCGGTGACGGGACCGACGTCGGAGGCGGTGCTTCCATCATGGGCACGCTGTCCGGCGGAGGCAAGGAGAAGATCGCCCTGGGTGAGCGCGTCCTGCTGGGCGCGAACTCGGGTGTGGGCATCAGCATTGGTGATGACTCCGTGGTGGAAGCCGGCCTTTACGTCACCGCCGGAACCCGGGTTCGCGTTCCCGGGCCCAAGGACGAGAACGGTGAAGACACCAGCAAGATCATCAAGGCAGTGGAACTCTCCGGCGTCCCCAACCTGCTCTTCCGCCGCAACTCCACCACTGGCGGAGTCGAGGTCCTGCCCCGTAAGGGCCAGACTGTTGAGTTGAATGAGGCGCTCCACGCCAACTAGCAGGAGAAAACCCATGCGCCGCCTGCGCCGCGCCGTCATTGTGGTGTTGGCGTTGGCCTTGGTTGCCAGCGCCATCTTCGCTGTCTTCGCTGTCCTGCAGCGCTCCGAAACACTGGTCTCGGAGCGCTGCGTGGCGGTTGCCGGAACGGCCAGCCACGAGCTCGCCACCGACCAAGCCGCGAATGCTTCCCTGATCACGGCGATCTCCGTGCAGCGCGGACTGCCACCCAGGGCTGCGAGCATCGCCATAGCGACGGCCATGCAGGAATCGATGCTGCGGAACATCAACTATGGCGACCAGGCCGGCCCCGACTCCCGCGGTCTGTTCCAGCAACGTCCTTCCCAAGGCTGGGGCACGGAAGCCCAGGTGATGGACCCCGTGTATGCCACCAACGCTTTCTTCGATCGTTTGGTGAAGGTGCCCGGATACCAAACCATGGACATTACCCAGGCCGCCCAAGCCGTCCAACGCTCCGCGTTTCCCCAGGCCTACTCACAGCACGAGGACATGGCCCGGGCATTTGCCTCCGCGCTGTCCGGCCACTCGGAATCCGCACTGAACTGCGAGCTTCGTATGCCGGACGCGGCTGGTGACCCAAGCGCCGTCGTCGACGGTATTACGACGGCGTTCGGCACCCAACAGGCGACCGTCCAGGGCCGCTCGGTCCACCTCGGGATTTCCGGTGTCCAGGGGTGGGCGGTGGCCCAGTGGGCCGTGGCCAACGCAAAGACCCTGTCAATCACCCAAGTGGATGTCGCAGGACAAACGTGGAACCGTCAAAAGCGCGACGGCTGGCAAGCCTCAGTGGCTCCTTCGGAATCAGTGACCATCACCGTCTCGGCGCCACCCACGTAGACGAGTTTCCGAACGTCACGCGAGCATTCGAACCTCAGGCGAGCAACTCCACCACGGGTTGGACGTAGCTTCGGAACACATCCGGTTGGGACAAGAGCCGGTGGCTCATGATCATGGTGCTGGGTTCCAGATACCAGGCGCGGGGTTCGGCGAGCGGCAGCTCGATGATGGTGAGGTCGAAGTCCCGGGAGCTGCGCCCCACCTCCAGGAGCCTGTCCTCCACCATCTCACCGAGCACTTCGGTCACGCCATTGGCTTCGCGGGCAGCCTCAATGTCTGCGTACTCTTCGATCCGGTCAGTAGCCCAGTCCAGCGCTGAACCAAAGTGGGCCTGAAGCACCCGTTGCAAGGCAGGAGAGTTACCGAAGGCCTGGAAACCCGGGGGCGAAAGCTCGAGGGCTTCGTTCGGGTAGGACTTCACGAGGTTCTCCCACCAGGCCTCCCATTCTGTCTTCAGGGCCGGTAGGCCGCCGACGTCGGCAGTCAGGTGGGTGTGGTCCGCGTGCCTGACCTTGGGAGCGGCGTGGGAGAGGGTGGGCTTGCCCGCACCGTCCAATCCCGCTACATCCCGCAGGTACAGTGCGATGAGCATTGGCCCCGATGTGTCCAAGGTAATTCGCCACCCCGGGCCGCCCGTTTCGTGCATCCGAATGCCTCCCTTGGCAGCAGACTCCCAACAAATCCAAGTCTATTCCCGTTGCCGTCAGGCGGAACGGGAAAGTTGCGCTTACTTGGAATGCGGGCCTTTCTGCGCGGGACGGGCCTCACACGGGAGCGGCCGCACTTTCCATTGACCTGAGGTGTGCGGTGAGGACGTCGCTGCACATCCGTGCCGTCATCCACTCGGGGTGAAGGAGCGCATGCATGCAGAGGCCGTCCATGGTGGCCAAGAGCCTTTCGGCCTCGTTGACCAGTGCCTGATGTCCGTCGGCATGCTGGCCGTCGGTGGACTCCCTGTTCAGGATCATGACCAGTCGTCCGACGACGGCGGCCACAGCCCGGTGACTGCGCTCGGCCTCGGGTGCAAACACCGGTTTGATGCGCGCCGCATTGCGGAATGCCATCCACACACAGGCATCTACTGCCAGTTCTTCGTCCAACGGCAGGAGTTGACCGAGGAGGGACAGGATAGCGGCGTGCTGCTCCGGGCTTCCGGAGCGTTCCCCTTCCACGGCCACCATGGCGGACTCCAACCGTCCTACGATCCGGTCCACGACAACCCCGAAAGAGAAGACCAGCAGTTCGTCGCTGCTGGCAAAGTAGTGCCGTACTGAGCCCACTGCCAGCCCTGCTTCATCAGCTACTTCTCGGAGGGAGGCCCGTTCCAAGCCATCACTGGCAATAATTCGAAACACAGCGTGGACAACTTCCTGGCGCCGGGCTTCGGCATCAACAATTTTGGGCACTAGTATTTTTAGCACGAATGTGCTTCTACGCTGGTCAACGGCGGGCGAGCGGCGTGGCTCCACTTTCCGATAGCGTAGGACCCATGAAAATCCTTGTCACGGGCGGCACCGGCTACATCGGTTCCCACACCGTTTTGTCCCTGCAAGAGGCTGGCCACGACGTCGTCGTGGTGGACAATCTCGTGAACTCCAGCGAAGAATCCCTCCGCCGCGTCTCGGAGCTGACCGGCAAGAGCGCCGTGTTCCACAAGGTTGACCTCGTGGACGAGCCCGCTGTCGAGGCCGTGTTCGACCAGCACCTGATCGACGCCGTCATCCACTTCGCCGGATTGAAGGCGGTGGGCGAATCCGTGCAGGAGCCGCTCGCTTACTACTACAACAACATCGTGGGAACACTGAACCTGCTCCGCGCCATGGACAAGCACAGCGTCAGGTCAATCGTTTTCAGCTCCTCGGCCACTGTGTACGGCGAGCACAACCCCATCCCCTACATCGAGAAGATGGAGATCGGCGCCAACAACCCCTATGGCCGTACCAAGGAGCAAATCGAGGACATCCTCTCCGACCTCGGCAACGCCGATGACCGCTGGCATATCGCACTGCTGCGCTATTTCAACCCAGTGGGCGCCCACCCGTCCGGACGCATCGGCGAGGACCCTCAGGGCATCCCGAACAACCTCGTGCCGTTCATCGCCCAAGTGGCAGTGGGACGTCGCGAGAAGCTGATGGTGTTCGGCGGCGACTATGACACCCCCGACGGTACTTGCCAGCGGGACTACATCCATGTGGTGGACTTGGCCGAAGGCCACGTTGCTGCCTTGGACTTCATCGCCTCACACGCCGGTGTGCGCCGCTGGAACCTGGGCTCCGGCAAGGGATCGTCCGTGCTTGAGGTTCTCCGGTCCTTTGAGAAGGCTGTGGGGCACGAGCTCCCGTACGAGATCACAGGCCGCCGAGCGGGCGATTTGCCCGCATTCTGGGCCGATGCCTCCTCGGCCCTGGCCGACCTTGGCTGGTCCACCACCAAGACCGTGGACCAAATGTGCGAGGACCACTGGCGCTGGCAGAAGAACAACCCCTTCGGTTACAACGTGGCCCAGCCCGCCTCCGCGGTCACAGCCCTGTAGCTTAACGACGTCGGCCGCCCACCTCGCGCGAGGTGGGCGGCCGACGTCGTTAATGACGTTTTCGCCGTATCAGTTGACCGGGTAGTTGCGCTCCGGCTCCCCTGTGTAGAGCTGCCGCGGGCGGCCGATCTTGGTCTGGGGATCGTTGATCATTTCGCGCCACTGGGCAATCCAGCCCGGGAGGCGGCCAATGGCGAACAGGACGGTGAACATCTTCTCCGGGAAGCCCATGGCCTTGTAGATCAGGCCGGTGTAGAAGTCCACGTTCGGGTACAGCTTGCGCTGGATGAAGTAGTCATCGGCCAAGGCCTTCTCTTCGAGGCGCATGGCGATGTCCAACAGTTCATCGTTGCCACCCAGCTTGCCGAGTACCTCGTGAGCCGTTGCCTTGATGATCTTGGCGCGGGGATCGTAGTTCTTGTACACGCGGTGCCCGAAGCCCATGAGGCGGACGCCGTCTTCCTTGTTCTTGACCTTTTCCATGTAATCCTCCGGCTTGATGCCGTCGGCCTGGATCTGGCGAAGCATCTTGAGCACAGCTTCGTTGGCGCCGCCGTGAGCGGGTCCGAAGAGGGCGTTGATACCGGCTGACACCGAAGCAAAGAGGTTCGCGTTGGACGAGCCCACCAAGCGAACGGTGGACGTGGAACAGTTCTGTTCGTGATCAGCGTGCAAGATCAGTAGGAGGTCCAATGCCTTGACCACTACAGGGTCCATCTCATACTGCTCGGCGGGAAGGCCGAAGCTGAGGCGGAGGAAGTTCTCCACGAGGTTCATCGAGTTGTCAGGGTAGAGCATCGGCTGCCCTACCGACTTCTTGTGCGCATAAGCGGCAATCACCGGCAGCTTCGCCATCAGACGAATGGTGGAAACTTCCACATGCTCGGCGTTGAAGGGATCCAGCGAGTCCTGGTAGAACGTGGACAACGCGGAAACGGCTGAGGAAAGCACCGGCATGGGGTGCGCGTCCCTCGGGAAGCCACCAAAGAAGCCCTTCAATTCCTCGTGGAGGAGGGTGTGGTGGCGGATGCGCTGATCGAACTCTTCCAACTCAGTAGGAGTCGGCAGGTTGCCATAAATGAGGAGGTATGAAACCTCAAGGAAGCTCGAGTGCTGTGCGAGCTGCTCGATGGGGTAACCGCGGTAACGCAGTATGCCTGCGTCGCCGTCGATGTAGGTGATGGCCGAGGTGGTGGCCGCAGTGTTCATGAAGCCGGGGTCATAAGCGACGGCGCCCGTCTGCTTCAGCAGTTTGGAAACGTCGTAGCCTTCGTTTCCTTCTACAACCTTGATACGCGGCAGTTCGAGTTCGCCGCCGGCATGGCGCAGTGTCGCGCTGGTGGTCTCAGTCATGGAGTCCCCTTCATGAGGCCTCAAGGCCTCTATCGAACGCTTGTCCGACCAACGTCTGGTGTCGCGGCCCCCGGCCCTACTGTTGCAGGGCTCCAACGGCCGAAGTGCTTTCTTAGCGAAGGCCACCATTGATAGTCAGTTAAAAGCTACCGCCAGTAACCCCACGGAACTAATCCGTGAGGTCCCGTTACCGGCGGAATGGTCCTGTTAGTGCCCTAAGTCACAGCCTTGTTATGAGCTGGCACCCAGGCGCGCAACAGCTGCGTCGATGCGTTCGTCCGTGCCTGTCAGGGCAACGCGAACGAAGCCCTCGCCGGCATCGCCGTAGAAGACCCCGGGGCCCACCACAATGCCCAGGTCTGCGAACCGCGCCACAGTGTCCCACGTCGCTTCGCCTGCCGTGGACCAGAGGTAGAGGCCCGCCTTTGATTCGTGGATCTGCAGGCCGAACCGCTCCAAGGCCGGAACAATCCGTTCGCGGCGTCCACGGTAGAGATCTTTCTGGGCCACGACATGTGCGGCGTCGCCCAAGGCCACGCGCATGGCCTCTTGGACGGGGTAGGGAACAATCATCCCGGCATGTTTACGGCTGTTGACCAAGTTGGCCATGATTGCCGAGTCTCCGGCCACGAAGGCGGCCCGGTACCCCGCGACATTGGATTGCTTGCTCAAAGAGTAGACACAGAGCAAACCCTCTGTGGATCCGCCGGTAACACGGGGATCGAGAACGCTGGGGACTGCCTCGCCCCCACGTTGGACGTCCCATTCGCCCCAGCCCAACTCCGCATAGCACTCATCCGAGGCCACCACGGCACCAATCTCCCGGGCTTGTGCCACGATCTTCCGGAGTGACTCGACGTCCCGGACACTTCCCGTGGGATTCCCCGGGGAGTTGATCCACACCAACCGCACCTTCGCGCGGGTAGCGGCGTCGAGCTCATCCAAGTCATCGGCAGCGATGGCAGTGGCACCGGCCAGGGATGCTCCGATGTCGTACGTCGGGTAGGCGACGGAGGGCCTGACCACCACGTCTCCGCTGCCCAGTCCAAGCAGGAACGGCAGCCAGGCCACCAACTCCTTTGATCCCACGGTGGGCATGACGTCTTTGGGGTCCAGCCCCGGCACGCCGCGGCGGCTGGCGAACCACTCCACCACAGCTTGGCGAAGACCCTCGGTGCCGTGAACGGTCGGGTACCCGTGGGCGTCGGAGGCCGCGTCCAGTGCGTCCCGGATGAGCCCCGGAGTGGGGTCCACGGGAGTCCCAATGGAAAGATTTACCACTCCCCCGGGGTGCTTGGCAGCCGTGGCAACATACGGAGCCATAGCCTCCCACGGGTAGTCAGGCAGGTTCAGGCCGAATGCCGGTGCAGCGGAAATCAAGGAAGCAACCGCCCTCAGTGGTCTTGGTTCTGCAAGGGCAGCGCAGCAATGAACGGGTGGTCCTTGCCCGTGTTGCCGATCTTGGCGGCGCCACCCGGCGAGCCAAGATCATCGAAGAACTCGACGTTGGCCTTGTAGTAGTCAGCCCATTCTTCCGGGGTGTCATCCTCGTAGTAGATGGCCTCGACGGGGCACACAGGCTCGCAGGCACCACAGTCGACGCATTCATCGGGGTGGATGTAGAGGGAACGCTCACCTTCGTAAATGCAGTCCACAGGGCATTCTTCGATACATGCCTTGTCCTTGACATCCACACACGGCTGCGCGATTACGTACGTCACGTCCCAGACCTCTCCACGGTTAGTCCCGGCCATGGCCGGGTGATACTGCCGGCAGCATGCCGGGCACTCAACTTCTGAGCCTATTATCCAACAGTGCGCTCACGCCAACCTAGCCCGCGTCTTAGTATGAAACGGTGACTCCCCCGCATGCACCGCCCCGACAGTTTCTCCTCAGTGCCGAGCCAGGCATTCGGCTGGTGGTCAGGTACAAAATCGAGGGCGGCCTCACCGACGCGTTGGGCTATCTGCTGGAGACCAGCGATAGCAGCTGCACCGTACGAACGCGGACGTCCGACGTCGAAATCCCCCTGGCGCTGGTGGTCGCGGCTAAAGAAGTTCCGCCCCCACCGCAGCGCCGTGGGGCCCGCTAAAGGCGAGCAGCAACGAAAAGAGCCGCCAGAACGGCCGAGGCAATGCCCCGGAGCGTTCTGGCGGCTCCTTCGTTCACTTAGGACTTGGCGCGGGCGCGGTTAGCCTTGGCACGCTCGTTGGAGTCAAGGATGAGCTTGCGGATGCGGATGGAATCCGGGGTCACCTCGACACACTCGTCTTCGCGGGCGAATTCGAGGGACTCTTCAAGGGTGAGGTCGCGCGGCGGCGTCAGGTTCTCGAAGGTGTCCGAAGAAGCGGCACGCATGTTGGTGAGCTTCTTTTCCTTGGTGATGTTCACGTCCATGTCATCAGCGCGGGAGTTCTCGCCGACGATCATTCCCTCATAAACCTCGGAGGTGGGCTTCACGAAGAAGGAACCGCGCTCCTGGAGGTTGATCATGGCGAACGGGGTCACAACACCGGCGCGGTCGGCAATCATCGAACCGTTGGTGCGGTATTCGATGGGGCCGGCCCACGGCTCGTAACCCTCGGAGATGGAAGCAGCGATACCGGCACCACGGGTGTCGGTGAGGAACTTGGTACGGAAACCGATCAGGCCACGGGCAGGAACGATGAATTCCATGCGGCACCAGCCGGTACCGTGGTTTGCCATGTTGGTCATCCGGCCCTTGCGGGCTGCCATGAGCTGCGTGACGGCACCGAGGTACTCTTCCGGAACGTCGATGGTCATGTGTTCCATCGGCTCGTGGATCTTGCCGTCGATGGTCTTGGTGACAACCTGCGGCTTGCCGACAGTCAGCTCGAAGCCTTCGCGGCGCATCTGCTCCACGAGGATAGCCAGGGCGAGCTCGCCACGGCCCTGGACTTCCCAAGCGTCAGGACGCTCGGTGGGAAGTACCTTGATGGAGACGTTACCGATCAGTTCCTTGTCCAGACGGTCCTTCACCTGGCGGGCGGTGACCTTGGCGCCCTTGACCTTGCCGGCCAACGGGGAAGTGTTGATACCGATGGTCATGGAGATCGCGGGGTCATCAACAGTGATCAGCGGAAGCGGCTGCGGGTTCTCGGCATCCGTGAGGGTTTCACCAATGGTGATGTCTTCAATACCGGCGACGGCGACGATCTCGCCGGGGCCTGCGGACTCGGCAGGAACACGGGTCAGGGCTTTGGTGGCCAGCAGTTCAGTGATCTTGACGTTCTTAAGTTCACCGTTGGCGCGCGCCCAGGCCACCGTCTGGCCCTTACGGAGGGTGCCGTTGTAGATGCGGAGCAGGGCGAGGCGGCCAAGGAACGGGGAAGCGTCCAGGTTGGTCACGTGTGCCTGCAGCACGCCGTCCGGGTTGTACGTAGGAGCCGGGATGTGCTCGATGATGGTCTTGAACAGCGGCTCAAGGTCCTCGTTTTCCGGAGCCAGCCCATCAGCAGGCTGGTCCAGGGATGCGCGGCCAACCTTGGCAGCAGCGTAGACGACCGGAACTTCAAGGATCTTGTCCAGGTCAAGGTCCGGCACCTCGTCGGCAAGGTCCGAAGCCAAACCGAGGAGGAGGTCCATGGACTCGTGGACAACTTCATCGATGCGGGCATCGGGACGGTCGGTCTTGTTGACCAGGAGGATCACGGGAAGGTGGGCTGCCAGCGCCTTACGGAGAACGAAGCGGGTCTGCGGCAGCGGGCCCTCGGATGCATCCACGAGCAGAACAACACCGTCAACCATGGACAAGCCGCGCTCCACCTCGCCACCGAAGTCAGCGTGGCCAGGGGTGTCAATGACGTTGATGGTGATGGTCTCGCCGTTGGACGACGGGCCGTTGTAGGCAACCGTGGTGTTCTTCGCGAGGATGGTGATGCCCTTTTCGCGTTCCAGGTCACCGGAGTCCATGACGCGGTCCTCAACCTCACCGTGGGAAGCGAAGGAGTTGGTCTGCTTGAGCATGGCGTCGACCAAGGTGGTCTTGCCGTGGTCAACGTGTGCGACGATCGCGACGTTGCGCAGATCGCTACGCGACGCAGTGTTGGTGATGGTTTCAGACATGCGGTAATGACTCGATTCAGTGGTGAAATCAGCTGTTTGTATCCGCGCGCATACCTGATCGACTTGATCGGAACACACAGCGAAAAGACCCCGGGACACAGGGCACCTAGCACAAGTCTAAACGCAGTTGCATTTCTGAGCCTAAAAAGCAAGCTATCCACCCCCCGGATGTGGCGCTGCTCACATGCGGCTGTGTGGCCGAAACCTCACGTCTTGATGCTGGATTTCCGGGCAACGGTGGACCATTATGGCAGCAGTACCAGTGCCCCACGGAGACCCCTCGATGCCCCCAGCTTCGGCCCGGCTCCGCATGCTTGCTCCATTGATCGCCGTCGGCGTTCTCTTGGCCAGCTGCGGACCCAGCCCCCAGTCCCAACCCCACTCCTCCCCTGCCTCGCCCTCCGGGCAAGCCGCCTCGGCCGGCAGCGCCCAAAGGGTCGTCTCCGAGCTCGTGCCCCTCAACGTGCCTGTGGGTGGTTTGTTCAAAAATCACGTCAGCAAGCGCAGCGAAGTGGTTCTGGCCGACGTCGACCATACAGCCGTCCTGATTGGCGATTCCCAAGCAATGCCCAAGGACTCCTGGCCGCAACGAGGCATAGCAGCCTTGGGGTACAAGCTCTACGTCGCAGGCATGGGCGGCACAGGTTACGTCGCTGGCAACGGGAAGACCGCCAACTATATCGATGCGCTGCAACACGGTGACTGGGTTCTCCCCTACGGTGAACCACCCCTCATCGTGGTCGAGGGCGGTGGGAATGATGCCACGCAGCACGCCACGGACGGCCAGATCACTGCGAACGCCGAGCGATTGCTCACCGCGCTCAAGCAGCGCTACCCGGATGCCGCGGTGGCGATGATTGGCACCTTGGCCCGCGGTGCCGGGAACGGAGGCGGACGCCGCACGGAGGTGGACGCCTTGATGGGCCGGATTGCCGCCAAGCACGGAATTCCATTTGTAAGCACCGGTGACTGGTTGACCCGCTACAACGCCGTTGGAGACCTCATTGATGGTGTCCATGTAAAGCCGTCAGGCCACGCGAAACTCGGAAGTGCCCTGGCCAAGCAACT
This sequence comes from Arthrobacter sp. efr-133-TYG-104, assembly GCF_030208915.1. NCBI lineage: Bacteria > Bacillati > Actinomycetota > Actinomycetes > Micrococcales > Micrococcaceae > Arthrobacter > Arthrobacter sp. efr-133-TYG-104. The sequence goes on along the minus strand of NZ_JARVTA010000012.1, from coordinate 44,349 downwards.
CCTGGCTTTAGGACTGGCCGCCCGCCAGGACGGAACCGGTAAAACGCCGAAATAGCAAGAGAGCCGGCAGCTCCCCTTGTGGGGAACCACCGGCTCTCGTATCACGGCGTTGCTCTCATGTCGCGGCGCTAGCGACGCACGACGTCGGTCAGGCCACCTCAGGCGGCAAGAGCAGGGAACCACCCGGGATGGCGTCCAGCAGTGCCTGCGTGTATGCCTCACGGGGGTTATCGAACACGTCGTCCGTGCTGCCCGTTTCCACGAGCTTGCCCTTCTGCATCACACAGACGTGGTCGGCGATTTGCCGAACCACCGCCAGGTCATGGGTGATGAAGAGGTACGTCAAGCCGAGGTTGTCCTGGAGGTCGGCCAACAGGTTGAGCACCTGCGCTTGGACCAAGACATCCAGTGCCGAGACCGCTTCATCACAAATGATCACTTCGGGGTCCAACGCGAGGGCGCGGGCGATGGCAATACGCTGGCGCTGGCCACCGGAGAGCTCGTTGGGGTAGCGGCGCATGGTCGATTGCGGCAGCGCCACTTGGTCCAAGAGTTCCCGGACCTTCTTTTCCCGGCTCGCTTTGTTGCCGATCTTGTGGGTTCGCAGCGGCTCTTCGATGGTCCGGAAGATGTTGTACATCGGGTCCAACGAACCGTATGGATCCTGGAAGATCGGCTGTACACGGCGCCGGAATTTGAACAGATCCTTGCTGTTCAGCGTGGAGGTGTCCACTCCATCAAAAGTGATTTTTCCGGAGGTCGGTTCCAACAGGTTGAGCACCATCTGGGCCACTGTGGACTTTCCGGAGCCTGACTCGCCAACGATCGCGGTGGTGGTTCCACGCTTGACCGCGAACGACACAGAGTCGACGGCAGTGAAGTCCGTGGTTTTACCGATTCCCCCGCGCAGCTTGAACACTTTGGTCAGATTTTCGACAACCAGGACATCCTCAGGAAGGGCCTCCTTGACAACAACCGGTTCCGTCGGAGCCAGAAGATCTTCCGACTCGATGCCTTGCTCCTTGGCTACCTGGATACGCCGTGACGCCAACGAAGGAGCCGAAGCAACCAAGCGCTTGGTGTAAGGGTGCCTCGGGTTTTGCAGCAACTCAAGGGAAGGCCCTGCTTCCACCACCTGGCCGCGGTACATGACCACCACCTTGTCTGCACGCTCAGCGGCCAGCCCAAGGTCGTGGGTGATGAGCAGCACAGCTGTGCCGAGCTCAGTGGTCATCTTGTCCAAGTGATCAAGGATCTGGCGCTGCACTGTGACATCCAGCGCGGATGTCGGCTCGTCGGCGATGAGCAGCCGCGGTTGGCAGGACAGGCCGATCGCAATCAGCGCACGTTGCCGCATGCCGCCCGAGAACTCGTGCGGGTACTGCTTTGCCCTCCGAGCGGCGTCCGGAAGCCCAGCCTCGGAAAGGACTTTGGCGACGTCCTCGGGTCCGGAGGGAAGACCGTTGGCCTTCAACGTCTCCCGCACTTGGAAGCCGATCTTCCAGACCGGGTTCAGGTTTGACATCGGGTCTTGCGGAACCATGCCGATGTGGCTTCCGCGGAGCTCAATCATGCGCTTCTCGGAAGCATGGGCGATGTCTTCGCCGTCGAACAGTATTTCGCCTGCGGCGACACGACCGTTGCCCGGAAGCAACCCGATGGCAGCAAGCGCAGACGTGGACTTCCCTGAACCGGACTCCCCCACGATGGCCACGGTTTCCCCTGGCATCACGGTCAGGTGCGCGTTGCGTACCGCGTTGACTTCGCCGTTGCTCGTGACGAAGTTGATGGCGAGGTTCTTGATCTCCAACAACGGACGCTCGGCGTCGAAAGATTCTTCCCTGATGTGGACTGATGCATTCATGGCTTCGCCTTTCATCGCTTGCGCGCCTTCGGATCAAGAGCATCACGAAGAGCATCGCCAAGCATGATGAAGCTCAAGACCGTGAGGGATAGGGCGATAGCCGGATACAGCAACGGCAACGGGTTGGACCGAAGTGACGCTTGGGCGGCTTGGATGTCGTTACCCCAGGACATGACACTCGCAGGTAAACCAATGCCGAGGAATGAAAGCGTCGATTCAGCAACAATGAACGTGCCCAAGGAAATAGTGGCAACGACGATAATCGGAGCCAACGAGTTTGGAAGCACGTGCCGCAGCAACGAACGGAAACGGGACACACCCAGGGAACGGGCTGCGACCACGAAGTCAGCATTCCGGACTTCGATCACCGCGCCTCTGGTAATGCGGGCAATTTGAGGCCACCCGAAGATGACCAAGATCAGTACCAACGTCCACACGGTGCGGTTGGCACGGAAGACGGGAAGCTGCATCATGACGATCGCACCCAGGATCAGGGGCAGGGCAAAGAAGATATCCGTGAGCCGGGCCAGCAAGGCGTCAAGCCAGCCGCCGTAATAACCGGCCAAAGACCCTACGATGCCACCGAAGACCACCACGCCCACTGTGGTGAAGAGGCCCACCGTGACGGAGGAGCGGGTGCCGAAAATAACGCGAGCATAGACATCGCAACCTTGCTTGTTGAACCCCAGGGGATGGCCCGCTATCGATCCCCCATTCGAGTTCGCCAGTTGGCAGGCCTCAGAGGAAGGATCGATCGGGGAAAAAAGCCCGGGAAACAGCGAAACGACAACCACCACGAGGATCATGATCACGGAAATGATGAACAGTGGCTGTTTGCGGAGGTTTTTCCACGCTTCACCCCACAAGCTCGAGGGGGCGTTCTCTTCCTTGACCTTGTCGGTGGCCTGCAGCGGGGTCTCGTCGAGGTCGGCGACAAAGTGCTCGATGTGCCGGCGGCCAGTGTCCTGACCGGTCAGGTTATTTTCAGGAGTCATAGCGGATCCTCGGGTCAAGCCAAGCGTAGAGAAGGTCAACAATAAGGTTGGAAACACAGTAGATCAGCACCAGAACGGTGACGATCGAGACCACGGTAGGACCTTCTCCGGACAGCACCGCGCGATACAAGCGGTTGCCGACGCCGGGAACATTGAATATGCCCTCCGTGACGATTGCCCCGCCCATGAGCGTGCCGAGGTCCGCACCAAGGAAGGTGATCACTGGAATCAACGAGTTGCGCAGGATGTGCACATTAACCACTCGGAACCGGGACAATCCCTTGGCCGTGGCCGTCCTGACGTAGTCGGCGTTCATGTTTTCGATAACGCTCGTCCTGGTCAGGCGCAGAACGTAAGCGAACGATGCCAGTCCAAGCACAATCGCGGGCAGGATCAGGTCCTGGACTGAAGCGGCGGAACTCACTGTCGGTTTCGCCCAGCCAAGCTGCACGCCGATGAAGAACTGCAGGAGGAAGCCCAGAACGAAGATCGGGATGCCGATCACGATCAGGGACGCGATGAGAACTGTTCCGTCAAAGAACTTGCCTTTACGCAGTCCAGCGACCAGACCAAAGGCAATGCCGAAGACACCCTCGAAAATGAGCGCCATGACGGCCAACCGGGCAGTGACGGGGAAGACTTCACCGAGGACGGCCGCAATCGATCGGCCGGAAAAGTCCTGACCCAAGTCAAAAGTGAAGATGCTCTTGAGGTAGAGCAGGTACTGGACAATGAAGGGCTGGTCCAAGTGGTACTGCGAGCGCAGCTTGGCGGCAACAGCGGCATTGACCGGTTTATCGCCAAACAGGGCAGCGATAGGGTCACCGGGAAGGCTGAAAACCAGGAAATACACCAGGAATGTTGCGCCTATGAATACCGGCAGCAACTGGAGGAATCTTTTGAGGATGTACGTCGCCATTAGCGCGTCACACCCCTGTCTGCAGGCACCCGATCCAAGAGTGCAGCGGAGTTGTTCATCGAAGAACCTTTTTTCGTCTGATGTGCGGGCGGGACCTGCCGCGGCAAGTGCCGCCTGCACAAGGACGCCCAACCGGAGTTGGGCGTTATTGATGTGGGGCTTGGCACGACGGCGGTGGTACTCACGTGAGCACCCCCGCCGTCGTTCCCTACTTACTTACCGGTGATGTCGTAGTACAGCGGGACGCCGTCCCAGCCATAGTCGACATTGCTGACGTTGGTGCTCCAGCCGCCCTGGGCAACCTGGTACCACAGCGGGATGGCGGGGAGGTCCTGCAGCAGGATCTCCTGCGCCTTGTTCATGGCCTTGTTACCGTCAGCCACGGAGGATGCGGAGAGACCGTCGGAGATTGCCTTGTTGAAGGCCGGGTTGTCATAGCGGGCATCGTTGGATCCTGCGCCGGTCTTGTAGATCGGGCCGAGGAAGTTGTACAGCGACGGGTAGTCAGCCTGCCAGCCGGCACGGATTGCGCCCGTCAGCTTGCCGGAGGTAGCCAGGTCGCGTGCTTCCTTGAAGGTCGGGAAGGAAAGGCCTTCCGCCTTGATGCCGAGGTTGTTCTTCAGCTGGTTCGTAACAGCATCGACCCAAGCCTTGTGGCCACCCTTGTCCGCGTTGTACGCGATGGTGAAGGTGGTGTTCGGGTCCCATTTCTGGATGGCGTCTGCCTTGGCCCAGAGTTCCTTTGCCTTGGCCGCATCGAACTTCAGGTTGTCAGAGCCCGGAACGTTGTCGCTGTAGCCATCCAGCACGGGGGACGTGAAGTCCTTGGCGGGCTGGCGGCCACCGCTGAAGATGACTTTGGTGATTTCGTCGCGGTTGATCGCCATCGAGATGGCCTGACGGCGAAGCTTACCGGCTTCACCGCTCCAGGCCGGCAGGTACTCCGGGATCGCGATGGTCTGGTTACCAGCGTAGGGCTTTTCGATTGAACGGTCGCCCAGGTCAGACTTGAAGTTCGCGACAGCGCTGGTGGGAATCGTCTGAAGGACATCCAGGTTGTTGCTGAGCAGGTCCTGGTACGCGGCGTCGTCGTTCTGGTAGATCTTGAACGTGATGCCACCGTTCTTGGCCTTGCGCGGACCGTTGTAGTCCGGGTTCGGAACAAGCGAGATCTGAACGTTGTGCTGCCAGCCGTTCTCGGCCATCTTGTACGGACCGTTACCTACCGGCTTTTCGCCGTAGGTCTTCGGGTCAGCCAAGGCAGCGGACGGAACAGGCATGAAGGCTGTGTAGCCCAGGCGGAGCGGCCAGTCTGATTCGGGCTGCTTGAGCTCAACGGTGAAGGTGGTGTCGTCAACAACCTTCAAGCCGGACATCGTTGTCACGGTGGAGCCCGTAGCACTCGCCTCGTCGTAGCCCTTGATGCTCTCGAAGAAGGTCGCACTCAACTGTGCGTTCTTCGCAGCGGCACCGAAGTTCCAGGAATCAACGAACGTCTTGGCCGTGATGGCTTCGCCGTTGGTAAATTTCTGGTCCTTCTTGATCTTGATGGTGAAGTGCTGGGCGTCAGGCGCCTGGATGGAGTCGGCCAACTCGTTGACGGACTTGCCGTTTGCGTCGTAGCTGACCAGGCCGGCGAAGATCAGGGTGCCGATCTTGCCGCCGCCCACTTCGTTGATGTCGGCGGGCATGATCGGTCGCTGCGGCTCGGAGCCGTCGGCGATGATGACCTTATTGCTGTTGCCCGTTGATGAACTGGAGCTGTTACCGGAGCCGCCACTGCAACCGGACATTGCGAGGGCGAGGATCGCCGCTACGCCTAGAGCTTTGGAAGTGCGCGAGAAACGCATTCCGCCTCCTATGAGTCGTGGAGTTGAGGAGGGAAAATTCATGATCTCCCCCAGGCGCGGACACAGCTAGCTACTGTGACGTTGCCTACATGTGAGTGTAAGCCTACCCACATTGTGTCCGAATGTTGGAACATGCTGGGCAAACCGTAACCGTTCCGCAACCTCCGGATGCCTAAATTGTCGGGGATTTCAAGTCAAACGTTACTCGGTGGTAGCATTCGCTGTCTGACAGCAGGACAGGGCACCTCCTGCGGTGTTCACCCACAGTTTGCCCTGCCGCACCCGGAGATTAATTACTGGTCAGTAGCGTCGAAGGCTCTTGCCAGACCATCTTGGGAGCCTCCGCATGAGCACGAAAAAAACCAGTACCATCATCACGTCCGTCGCCGCGATCATTCTGGCCGCATCCGCCGTCGTTGGCACTGCCGCTGCGCAGGCGTCAAACGGAAACGATCAGAACGGCAGGAAAGACCAGTCCGAAGGACGCGGCCAAACGGACACCGCTCTGGCAACTGCCTTCGGCGGCGTCGACCGCAATACCTCGTGGCAACAGACATCAAAGCTGAAGTTGAACTTCCCCACGTTTCACACCGAGGGAATCGCCTTCGGCCAGGACCACATCTTCCTGTCGTCCGTCCAGATCATTGAGCCGACGGTCAAATTCGCCACTCCGCAAGGCGGCTTTGACCGCACTCCCGGCAAGGGCATCGGTCATTTGTTCGTGATGGACAAGGCGGGAAATTTGCAAAAGGACATTGTCCTGGGTGAGGGCGACATGTACCACCCAGGTGGTATCGACTTCGACGGCACCAATGTATGGGTCCCGGTGGCACAGTACCGGCCCAACAGCAGCGCCATCATCTACCGGATCGATGCTAAGACCATGGACGTGCACAAGCAGTTCGAGGTGAAGGACCACTTCGGCGGCATCGTCATGGACAAAGAGACGGGCCACCTTGTCGGCAACACCTGGGGTTCGCGCCGTTTCGCTGAGTGGGACCTGCAGGGCAAGCAGCTCGCTACTTGGGACAACCCCAACTACTTCATCGACTACCAGGACTGCCAGTACGTACCCCAGTCCAAGATGTTGTGCGCCGGGATCACCAACCTCCCGCAGACGCCTGCAGCGGGCGGAACCAGCGCGACATATGAATTGGGTGGCATCGCCATGATCGACCTCAAGTCGCACAACGTGGTTCGTGACGTTCCGTTCCAGCAATGGTCCACTGCGGGGCACGTAGCCACCCGCAATCCCTTCAAAATGACCGCGGACGGAAACCACCTCACCATGAAGGTCGCTCCGGACAACGGCGACGAAGGCAACGGCACCGAGATCCTCACCTACGAAGCAACGGTCGCCCCCGCCCAGTGAATACGGAGCCGCCGTCGTGGAGCACCGGGCGCCGCCGCTGGGCGCCGCTTGACGGATTCACGACGGCGGCCGCCGCCTTATGATGATGATCAGTCGCCGGTCCATCGTCGAAGGAAGCCATGCCCCACTCCTCGCAACCGCTACGCAAATTGGGATTCCTCACCATTGGTTTGTTCGATCCCGCGGATCCAGGCGCGGGGCACGAATCGACATTGCAGATCATCGAGTTGGGTGAGCAGCTCGGGTTCGACAGCGCCTGGCTGCGCCACCGCCACCTGCAGTTTGGCATCTCTTCCCCGATTGCCATCATGGCGGCGGCCAGCCAGCGCACCTCACGCATCGAACTTGGAACCGCGGTAACCCCCATGGGATGGGAAAACCCGCTGCGTTTGGCCGAAGATCTAGCCACCGTGGACCTTCTCGCGGGCGGCCGAATCAATGCGGGCCTGAGCGTCGGCGAACCCATGCACTACGGCACTGTGAAGCACGAGTTGTACCCGGATTCGGCGGAGCTGGAAGACTTCAGCTACACACGGTTGGAACGCCTGGCACGGTTGGTTGCGGGCCAACCGGTACGGGAGTTTTCCGGCAAGCAGGGAGTGGTTGAGGAGTTCTCGAACCGCGTGCAACCGCACTCGAAGGGGCTTCGCGAACGCCTCTGGTACGGGGCGGCCAGCAGGCAATCAGCAACGTGGGCCGGTGCCCACGGATTCAACCTACTCTCCAGCAGTGTGGTCTTCGCCGAGCGCGATCAGGAGCCGGTGTTCGCCAGCATCCAGCAAGACCAGATCCGTGCCTACCGCGAAGCCGCCGCGGCATCGGCCCAAGCACAGGGACCAGCCCGCGTCTCGCAGGGCTTGGTGGTCATCCCCACCGATTCAGCCACGGCGCAACAACGGGAGAAGTACCACCGATACGTTGACGAGCGGACTCCCCGGACCTTGGCTCCCCAAGGGCCCAAAGGCATGCTGTTCGCGCCGGACCTTATTGGTACGAGTGATGAGATCGCGGAGCAGCTTTACGCGCACGCGGGCTTCCAAGAGGTGGACGAGGTGGCGTTCGCGCTGCCCTTTAGTTTCGACCACGAAGACTACGTACAAATACTTTCTGACATCGCCACCAAACTAGGGCCAGCCCTCGGGTGGGCCCCCGCAGCAACCTCTCCGGCGCGAGCCGACGCGTAGCCTGGCCACGAGGCCCCACACATCAGCTGACTGTCTTGGAGGTTTCCTGATGGGGCGGTTCTGCTACGGCTCCACTAGCTGCCCAACTGGCCAGCAACCGCAACCGCTCAGCGCTGGGCGAGCCTGGCTCCGCAGTGTAGATCATGAGCACGCACCCCGGATCGGCCGTCATAACGAGTTCTTCGTAAGCAAGGGTGAGCTCGCCCACCACGGGATGGTTGAACCGCTTTGTGCCCGCCCCGTGGGTCCGGACGTCATGCGCGCCCCACAGCCGCCGGAATACGTCGCTCTGCGTTGACAACTCACCAACGAGGTTCTGGAGGTCTTTGTCGTTGGGGTCCCGTCCGGCTTCGGTCCGCATGATCGCCACGCACATCCCGGCGAAGAGCTCCCAATCCGGATAGAAGTCCTTGGACGCAGGGTCAAGAAATTGGAACCGGGCCAGATTCGGAGTGCGACCCCCGGACCCGATCAGGGGTGCGTAGAAAGCACGTCCGAGCTCGTTCGTGGCAAGGAGATCCTGATGCTGGTCCCGAACGAAGGCAACGCCGTCGGTAATTGTGTTGAGTACCCAGTGCAAGCTGGGTCGGCTGGCGACATTGCTCGTTGATCGACGGCGGGGGCGCCCCGACAACGGAATGCCGTCGCCCGCGCGGGCAAGGTCGAAGAGGTGGGTCCGCTCCGTGTCATCCAGGAAAAGTGCGCGCGCAATAGCGTCGAGCACGGATGAGGAGGCTCCTCCGAGGGCACCACGTTCGAGCTTTGCGTAATACTCGACGCTGACGTCCGCGAGCGCGGCAACCTCAGTGCGGCGAAGCCCGGCAACGCGCCTGTTCGGGCCGGCAGGAAGCCCGGCCCGCTCGGGGGTGATCTTTGCCCGGCGCGACATCAAGAACTCGCGTACCTCGGCTTTATTGTCCATGCCAAGAGAATACGTCCCTCCGAAGTCCGCTGGGGTCCCCTGCTGGTACACCGTTTGATGGAGACTCCCAGCCCTGAGGGGGCACGTGTTGACTGGATAAGGATCCGACACCCTGAGCCGCGAACAAGGAGAAGAATGACCACCACCGCTCCGGCACCGTCCCTGAAGTTAGCCGACGAGCCGAAAAGGCTGCCCTTAGCCAGCTTGGCCGCCCTTGCCGTCATCGGCTTTGTACTGGTCGCGATGGAGACCATGCCGGCGGGGCTTCTGCCGGTCATTGCCGCCGGAATGGGCATCCGCGAAGGCACCGTCGGACTGTTCGTCAGCGCCTATGCCCTAGGCACCGTGATCGTCACCATCCCCGCAATTACGCTGACCCGGGGTATGCGCCGTAAGCCACTGCTCCTCGGCGCTATCGGCGGTCTCATCCTGGCTAATACCATCACTGCCCTTTCAAGCGACGTAGCCCTGTCACTGGCATCGCGTTTCCTCGCTGGGGCGTTCTCCGGAATCATCTGGGGAACGCTGGCCGCCTACGGCCGGAAGATCAGCCCTCCCTCCCGAGCCGGGCTGTCCTTGGCGGTCGTCTCCGTCGGGGCGCCCGTCGGATTCGCACTGGGCACACCCCTTGGCTCCTGGATCGGAACGAGCTTTGGCTGGCGCTGGGCCTTCGCCGGGCTGACAGCGGTTGCCCTCATCGTTGCCGCGTTCATTGCCGTGATCGCGCCCGACGCACCAGGGCAATCCGGGACCTCACGGCTCCCCCTGGTCCGGGTCTTTCGCATTCCGGGTATCGCCGTGATCCTAGCGGTCATTTTCACGTGGATGCTGGCCCACAACACCATCTACACCTACATCGCCCCGTACCTGAGGACCACAGGCACCAGTCTCACCGCCGACGTCGAACTCTTCATCTTCGGGGTGGCCTCGATCGCCGGAATCATCATTACCGGTGCGGTCCTTGACCGCCACCCCCGCCCCCTTTTGCACGGAAGCGTCGTGGCGTTCATTGTGGCAGCGGTGGTGCTGCTATTCGGCAATACGTCGGCCCGGGCGATCATCGCGGCCACCATTCTGTGGGGCATCACATTCGGTGGGGCTCCTGCCCAGCTGCAGGCTGCCCTGACCGTCACTGGAGGGGAGGAATCCGACGTCGCAAATTCATTCTTGCCAGTAGCGTTCAACCTGGCCATCTTCGCCGCCGGCGTTCTCGGAGCCGCGTTGCTAACGAACTTCAGCGCCTTGGTGCTCACGATCGTGATGATCGTCGCCGGTCTGGCCGCACTCCTACTGACCATCTACGGACGCGGTACGGCGTTCCTCCCCAGCCCCTCACCGAAACAAGTTCCATGACGTCCGACCAACCCAAGGGCATGCCCGAAATGGGTGTGGCAAAGGAATTTTTCAGCGATAAAGAGTAGGAAAACCATGAATATCGAACCCACCAACCCCACCACCAAAAACCCGGCCGCGCAGTTCGCCGGCGATGTCTGGCTCGACCCGATCGCAGTTCCCCACGAGCAGGACCAGACGATGGTAGTTGCCACTGTGCGCTTCGCTCCCGGAGCCCGCACAGCCTGGCACTCCCACAAACACGGCCAGTACCTTCGCGTGACCCAAGGCGTGGCCCGCTTCGGGGGCCGCGACGGCAAGATCATCGAAGTTCACCCAGGACAGACGCTGTACACGGCGCCCGGCGAGGAGCACTGGCATGCGGCCGCCCCCGGTTGCTTCATGGAACACATCGCCATGCTCCAGAACGGCGAAGATCCCTCCACCACGACAACTTGGGGAGAGCACGTTAGCGACGATGAGTACAACGGCAAGTAGAGGGCCACTCCAGCGGCGATCGCAAAAGCTCCAGGAGGTTTGGGCTAGACGTTAAACCTGAACTCCACCACGTCGCCGTCGGCCATCACATATTCTTTGCCTTCGATCCGAACCTTGCCCCGGGATTTGGCTTCGGACATGGAACCGGCGTCGATGAGGTCATCGAAGGAAACAACTTCGGCCTTGATGAACCCGCGTTGGAAGTCGGAGTGGATCACGCCAGCGGCTTGGGGTGCGGTGTCGCCTTGGCGAATAGTCCACGCACGGGTTTCCTTGGGGCCAGCCGTCAGGTAGGTCTGCAGGCCCAGCGTGTGGAAACCGACCCGTGCCAACTGGTCGAGGCCGGATTCGGTCTGACCGTTCATTTCCAGCATCTCGCGAGCTTCGTCCTCGTCCAGTTCAACGAGGTCCGATTCCAGCTTGGCATCAAGGAAGATGGCGTCCGCAGGGGCCACCAAGGCCCGGAGTTCGTCCTGCTTTGCCGGATCTCCAAGAATCCCTTCATCCGCATTGAAGACATAGATGAAGGGCTTTGCGGTGAGGAGGCCCAACTCCTTGAGGTGTGCCATCTCCAACTTGTCACTCTTGATGGACGAGAAAATGGTGTCACCGCGCTCGAGTACAGCTTGGGCGGCCTTGATGGCGGCCAGTTCCGCTGCGTCGCGCTTCTTGATCTTGACTTCTTTTTCGATGCGCGGGATCGCGTTTTCGATGGTCTGGAGATCGGCCAGGATCAGCTCGGTGTTGATGGTCTCCATGTCCGAGCGCGGATCTACCTTGCCATCCACGTGGATGACATCCGGGTCGTCGAACACGCGCACCACCTGCGCGATAGCCTCGGCCTCGCGGATGTTTGCGAGGAACTTGTTGCCCAAGCCCTCACCCTCCGATGCGCCCTTAACGATGCCGGCAATGTCCACGAAGGAGACCGGCGCCGGCAAAAGACGCTGCGAACCGAAGATCTCCGCGAGCTTAGCCAAACGGGGATCCGGCAGGTTCACGACGCCGACATTCGGTTCGATCGTTGCGAACGGATAATTCGCAGCAAGCACCTGGTTGCGGGTCAGTGCGTTGAAAAGAGTTGATTTGCCGACGTTGGGCAGTCCGACGATGCCAATAGTAAGAGCCACGAGCATAGATTCTACCCGTTGGGGTGTTCTCGGCGCCTACCGCCCCCAAAGCACGCCCCCGGCGCAGTGCCACGCCGCGGTGCCACGGTCCGGTCGCTTTGCTAAAACTGTCGTACCCCTGTGACAGGGTTGCTCCATGGATGGATTTGGATTGGTCTTGGCCCTGTTGATGCTGCTGATCGGCGCCGTCGTCGGTCTCGTTGCCGGTTACGTGCTCTTCAGGCGTCGGGGCGCGGGGTTGGAGGAAGACTTCGACGCCGTATCGTCGCGGCTTTCGGAGGTAACGGCGCAACTGGCTGCAGCCGACGCCGAACGGCGCCTGTTGTTTACCCAAAATCGTGAACTCAGCGCTGCGAGGAACACCGACAGCAACGTGCTCCAGGCCCTGGCTCCGGTCGCTGAAAAGCTGACGGCCGTTCAACAACAAGTCGCACTCCTGGAACGGGACAGGGTAGAGCAATATGGTCAGCTCGCCCAGCAGCTCCAGGATGCCCGGTTGTCAGACGAACAACTGCTGCGATCCACGCATGCTTTGGCTTCTGCACTCCGGTCCAACAGTGCACGCGGACAGTGGGGCGAGGTCCAGCTGCGCCGGGTGGTGGAAGCCTCCGGAATGCTCCGGCATGTCGACTTCCATGAGCAGGTCCACTCAGGCAGCACGGAGAACACCCTGCGGCCGGACCTCGTGGTTCAACTGCCAGGCGGCAAGCAACTGGTAGTGGACGCCAAGGTTCCGCTTTCTGCCTATTTGGAGGCACAAGAGCAAATCAACGACGGCGGCTCCGCAGGCGAATCCGTGGCGGCGGCCGGGCAGCTTAACTCCGGACTTCGTGACCCCAAGGTGCTCCTTGCTAAGCATGCCAAGGCACTCAAAGCACACATCGATGCCCTGGCAGCCAAGAAGTACTGGGACATTCCCGGGAGCTCACCGGAGCTGGTGATCTGCTTCCTCCCGGCGGAGTCCATTTTGGCTGCGGCGCTCGAAGCCGATCCCGCTTTGCTTGAGTACGCCTTGTCCAAAAACGTGGTGCTCGCATCGCCGGGAACGCTACTGGCAGTCCTCAAATCTGTGGCCTTCACATGGCGCCAGGATGTCCTGACGGACAGCGCCCACCAACTCTTCGAGCTGGCCAAGCAGCTGTATGAGCGCATGGGCACCCTCGGGGAAAATGTGGGGAAACTCGGAAGTTCCCTCAAGACGTCCGTCGACCGTTACAACGCCCTTGTAGGGACCTTGGAGGCCCGGGTTCTTCCGACGGCCCGGAAGCTCAACAGCATGGATGACTCCGGTTTGGTCACGCCAATGTCCGTGGAGGCGGTCCCCCGCGGTTTGGCCGCCCCTGAACTGCTCACGGTGGACACCGAGGAATCAGCCGCTTAACGAACTCGCCCGCAGTGCGTCCCCGGAAACGGGGACACACTGCGGGCAGTTGCACTGCGGGTGGTTCTGCCACGGTGGTTCTTAGGACGTCGGCACGGTGGCTCTAGGACGTCGGACGGCTTCCGCGGCCGCCGAGTGCCCTGGACACATCGCCAGCCTTCTTCAGGGTTGCCCTCAGCTCCTTGGGCAATGAGAAGAGCAGGTCTTCCTCAGCTGTGACCACTTCCTGGACTTCGCCATAGCCGTAGTCGGCCAAGAGCCGCAGAACGTCCTGGACGAGCACCTCGGGAACGGAGGCCCCTGATGTCACGCCGACAGTGGCCACGCCCTCAAACCACGACTCGTCCACCTCGTTGGCGAAATCCACCCGGTAGGAGGTTCGCGCACCGTATTCAAGTGCTACCTCCACCAACCTGACCGAGTTGGAGGAGTTTGCCGAACCGACCACGATGACGAGATCGGCCTGCGGGGCGATCTTCTTGATGGCCACCTGGCGGTTGGTAGTGGCATAGCAGATGTCGTCGCTGGGCGGATCCTGCAGAGTGGGGAACCGGTCCTTCAGCAGGCGTACAGTCTCCATGGTTTCGTCCACGCTGAGGGTAGTCTGCGATAGCCAGATGGTCTTTTCAGGATCGCGGACCGTGACCTTGTCTACCTCATGGGGCCCGTTAATGATTTGGATATGCTCCGGGGCTTCGCCGGCGGTTCCTTCGACTTCCTCGTGGCCGTCATGGCCGATCAAAAGGATGTCGTAGTCCTCCTTGGCGAAGCGAACAGCCTCGCGGTGAACCTTGGTGACCAGCGGGCACGTGGCATCGATGGTGCGCAGCCCGCGATCTTCCGCTGATTGCACCACGGCAGGAGAAACACCATGCGCGGAGAAGATCACCAAGGCGCCCTCGGGCACCTCATCCGTTTCGTCAACGAAGATGGCGCCCTGTTCTTCCAACGAGGACACGACGTGCACGTTGTGAACGATCTGCTTGCGGACGTACACAGGAGGGCCGTAGTGTTCCAAAGCCTTTTCGACGGCGATGACGGCCCGGTCAACGCCGGCGCAGTAACCCCGGGGGGCTGCCAGGAGAACCTTCTTGGGTCCTGTGACGGGAGCCGCCGCCTGAATCTCCTCCGGGGAACGCCGCCGGCGGGGCACCGTGGGCATGGGAATGGAAACGGCTGTGCTGGTCATCCTTCCATGGTAGCGGCCCGACCCTTGCTAACGGGCGGAACGTGACCATCGTCGCCTTGAGAGGATCAGACCTACGAGGCCTACGACGAGCAGGATGCCCGAGGCCAACGCAGCGTCCCACACCCATTCACCAAAGCCCTTTGTTGCTGCTGAGAGGAACTCCTGTTTGAAAAGCTCCGCCACACCATTCGAACTCGACAGATTGCCTACCACTCCACCGGCAAGTTGGGCTCCGGCCGTCCAGAGCGCGGCCAACGCGAGTCCTCCGAGGCCCAAGAACAGCAATACCAGGGCGCGCCGACGGGCGGTCACCAACGCCAACAGGGCAGATACGACGGCGCCAAGTGCCGCCACCCACCACAGTGGCGCGAAGGCCGAGACCCGCTCAACGAGTTGCCTCTGCGAGGGTTGGCCCAAGGTGACCAGATTTTCCGATGGGACGTCCAGTTTGATTCCAGTAGTGCCGGCGACGTGATCCCGTACCAGTCTGACCAAGGGTCCGACGTCGAGGACAAGGGCCGTACTGGACGCACCATTCCCCGGTTGGCCGGCGGCGCCGAAGTTGAGGCGATGGCTATTCCTCACCGTGTCCTGCCACGCCTGGGGGTAGTCGCTCCATGATTGCATTCCCTCAGTGGCACTTTTGAGGACTCCCGCGGCGAGGGATCGGACCGGCTCGGGAAGATTGACCGAGGATTCAAAACTGCCGACGGCGGCCGTGGCCAGGCGGCCCTGGAAATCGGAATCGCTACCCAATGAACCCGCCAGATGGACAAAACCGTCCTCTTTGACGATGTTCTGGTCCACCCAAGCCGCAGGAACTGCGACGGCGGTGAGCAGCAAGGCAACCACCACTCCCAACGCTGAGACAAAAGTTCGCAAAGCCATCCTTTGAGTCGGGGGTCAAGGAACCATCCTAGGACTGTCCACAGGATTGGAAAAAAATGTCTGAGCCACACGCTATAGCTGGATAGAGTTGGAAGACTGACCGGCACCCAAGCACCCCAAGACAAGCGCACTCACACAAACGCCCTGGATCAAGCGCCGTACCCCTAGCAAGGACTATCACCCATGGAATCACCGTTGCGGCCCCTGGCTCAGGTTCGGAGCAGACATGTCCGCTGACGCCTCCCCGGAATCCACGCTGCCTGGGACCGCGGCCGAGACCAGCCCGGACAACCCATGGCCCCTTCAGTTGCTCTCACGCAAGCTGAAAGCCCATATTGAAAGGGCACCGGCCGCTTGGATCGAGGGCCAGGTCATCGAACTGAACCGCCGGGGCGGCAATGCGTTCCTCACGCTGCGCGACGTCGACGCCGAAATCTCATTGCCTGCTTCTGTTTGGTCCACTGTCCTGGACCGCCAGCCGGTACCCCTGGAACGAGGCTCACGGGTGGTGGCGTTGGTGAAGGCGGACTTCTGGGTAAAGACTGGTCGCCTTAACATGTCCGTCAAAGACATCAGGCCCGTCGGTCTCGGCGACCTCCTTGCCCGGATCGAACGCCTGCGGCAGGCCTTGGCGGCAGAGGGACTGTTCGCGGATTCCCGAAAACGGAAGCTCCCCCTCCTTCCCCACCGAATTGGGCTCATTACGGGCCGTGATTCCGACGCGAAAAAGGATGTGCTGCGTAACGCGGCACTCCGCTGGCCCGCCGTCGAATTCGATGTCCGGGAGGTTCCGGTGCAGGGAAATACAGCCGTAGCGCAGATCATTGCCGCCCTCACATCGCTGGATGCCGACCCACACGTTGACGTCATCGTACTGGCCCGTGGTGGAGGCGCTTTGGAGGATCTCCTGCCGTTCAGCAACGAAGACCTCGTCCGGGCCGTAGCCGCCGCCTCCACTCCTGTGGTGAGCGCAATCGGCCACGAAGCGGACCGCCCTATCCTGGACGACGTAGCTGATCTCCGCGCCTCCACGCCCACGGACGCCGCCAAGCGCATCGTGCCCGATGTCAGCGAGGAACTGGCTGTGGTGCGCCAAGCGCGCGAGCACTTGAGGCGCAGTGTGGGCCGCATGGTGGATCGGGAGACGGACCGGCTCCACTCCTTGACGTCCCGGCCTGTCCTGGCCTCGCCGGATTCGATGGTGGCCACCCGCGCGGATGACGTTGCACGCCTCCAACAGCGGGCACATTCAGCAGTGTCCACTGCGCTTGTTCGGTCTTTGGACCAAGTGCATCACCTGCGCGCCCAAGTAAGGGCACTGTCCCCCCAAAAGACCTTGGACCGGGGCTACGCGGTGGTCCAGGTGGTCGGGGCAGACCACGCAGGGCATACGGTGGTGAGCAGCCCGGGGCAAGCCCCTGAAGGCACTGAATTGGCCATACGCGTGGCCGAAGGCCGTTTCCGGGCGGTGTCGTCCGGTCATGGCGAAATCGCCGAACCATGAATTTCGAAACACCTGACGTAAGGATCACCATGACTGAGAACACTCCGGCGGCACCGGCCCACGACTCCTTGGACGCCCTCAGCTACGAGGAAGCCCGCGAACAACTGGTCGCCGTCGTGGGTCGCCTCGAAGCCGGCGGCGCGAGCTTGGAGGAGTCACTCGCCCTCTGGGAACGGGGCGAAGCACTGGCCAAGCGTTGCGAGGACTGGCTCGAGGGCGCCCGCAAGCGCCTGGCCAGCGCGCGGGACGCCCAGATGGACCCCAACGCAGACCGGACGAAGCCGCAGCCCTAGGAGTTCATGACGAGCGCGCGTTCGGCCGCCACGTCGAACTCTGCGGACGGCCACGTCAGGGACATGCCTTCGAGAGCCTCCAACAAAAGCTGCTGCACGGCGATGCGCGCGTACCATTTCTTGTTGGCCGGGACCACATGCCACGGCGCGATCCCGGTGGAGGTCTTCTCGAAAGCAACGCTGTAGGCATCCATATAGGAGCCCCAGAACGCTCGCTCGGCCAGGTCAGTCTGACTGTATTTCCAGTGTTTGCTGGGATCGTCTAGCCTGGCAATCAGGCGCTTCTTTTGCTCGTCCTGGCTAATGTTGAGCATTACCTTGATGATGGTGGTGCCATCCTCGACCAGCCGGGCCTCGAAGTCGTTGATGGCGGCGTACCTTCGTTCCAGTTCGGCGGCGTCAGCCCACCCGTGGACCCTGTGGATCAGGACGTCCTCGTAATGGGAACGGTCAAAAACGCCAACCATCCCGGCCTCAGGGGACCGCTTTTCGATCCTCCAAAGGAAGTCATGGGACTTCTCTTCATCCGTCGGGGCTTTGAAGGCCGCCAACTGCACGCCTTGTGGGTCCATCGAACCCACGACGTGGCCAATGATCCCGCCTTTGCCCGCTGTGTCCATGGCTTGGAGTATGAGCAGGAGCCGTTTGTCACTGCCGAACTTGCCCTCGGCAAAGAGCCGTTCCTGAAGCCCGGCGAGGCGGGTCTTTTGGGCGGCCAGAAGCTGCTTGCCATCGGACTTCTTGCCCTTGTAACCGGGTGTGGAGTCCGGATCGACGCCGGCAAGCGAGAACCCGGGCTCCACTTTCAGGGTCTTGGCGGGACTCTTGGCGAACTCAAGTGCATCTACCATTGGCATGCCTTTCTGCCCGGCGGCCCCCTTGGCTCGCCATGGACCTCAGGCTAGTTGCCCGGATACCTCGACAGGAAGTCCGCCATGCGGTTGATGGCTTCTTCAATATCCTTGACGTTGGGCAAAGTGACCATTCGGAAGTGGTCAGGGCGGACCCAGTTGAACGCCCTGCCGTGTGATACCAGGATCTTCTGTTCCTTGAGAAGGTCCAGGACGAACTTCTCGTCATCCCTGATGTGGTGGACCTCGGGGTCCAGCTTCGGAAAGAGGTAAAGCGCCCCCCGTGCCTGCTGGGTGCTGACGCCCGGGATCGCGTTGAGGAGATCGTAGGCTTTGTTGCGCTGTTCCAGGAGCCTCCCGCCGGGCAGGATGAGGTCATTGATGCTTTGGTACCCGCCGAGCGCCGTCTGGATGGCATGCTGTGCCGGAACGTTGGCACACAGACGCATGTTGGCCAAGAGATTGATGCCCTCAAGGTAGTCCGAAGCATTTTTCTTGGGGCCGGAAATAGCCATCCAGCCTGCGCGGTAACCGCACACACGGTACGCCTTGGACAATCCGCTGAACGTCAGGCAGAGGACGTCATCGCCGGTGAGCGATGCCAGGTTTACGTGGACAGCGTCTTCGTACAGGATCTTTTCGTAGATCTCATCGGCGAACACCACAAGCCCGTGTTTCTCTGCCAAGGCCACAATTTTCTTGAGCGTCTCTTCGGGGTAGACGGCGCCCGTGGGGTTGTTGGGGTTGATGACCACGATTCCCTTGGTGTGGGGCGTGATCTTTGACTCCATGTCCTCAAGGTCGGGCTGCCAGCCGGAGTCCTCGTCGCACAAATAGTGCACAGGACGGCCGCCGGCCAAGGCCACCGAGGCGGTCCACAAGGGGTAGTCGGGCGTGGGGATGAGGACTTCGTCACCGTCATCCAAAAGTGCCATCAGGGACATGGTGATCAGTTCGCTGACGCCGTTTCCCAGGTAGATATCGTCAACGTGGATGTTCTGGATGCCACGCGTCTGGTAGTACTGCGAGACCGCCGTGCGCGCGGAAAAGATACCTCGCGAATCGCTGTAGCCCTGGGCGTTGGGCAGGTGGCGGATCATGTCCACCAAGATGGCGTCGGGCGCTTCGAAACCGAAGGGCGCCGGGTTGCCGATGTTCAGTTTGAGGATCCGGTGACCCTCGGCTTCCATCTGCTGGGCGGCCTGCAGGATCGGTCCACGGATGTCGTAGAGGACATTATGAAGCTTCGTGGACTGCTTGAAATTCGCCATTCCTCAAATATGCCACATGGGTGATGGACTCCTTCGGAGATGTCCGTCACACACGCGTACGACGACGGCGACAGACCCGCCTGGGTCCGTCGCCGTCGTCGTACGCTGTTTTTTAGGGGACCTACTTAACGATTCCCTTGTCTTTCAACCAAGCGGCAGCTGCATCCTTGGCACTTTGCTTCTGGTTGCCGCTGACGGCGCGATTCAGCTTCACGAGGTCATCGCTGGTGAGGATCTTGGACACGTTGTTGAGTGCATCCTTGGCCTTGTCCGTCATCTTGGCCTTGCTGTAGAGGGGCAGCACCTGCTGGGCCTTGAAGTTGTTCTTGGGATCTTCAAGGATGACCAGGTCGTTATCCGCAATTGACGGTGTGGTGGTGAAGATATCTGCCACCTGTACCTGGTCCGAAAGCAGAGCCTGCAGGGTCAGGTTCCCGCCGCCGTCGTTGAACGGCTGCAGGCCCTTGAGCTCGCAGTTGTAGTTGGCCTTCAGGCCAGGGAACCCGTAGGACCGTGTCTCGAAAGTTGCGGGGGCCCCCATGGTGAGGTCCTTGCAGACCTTGGCAAGATCCTCAATGGATTTGAGCTGGTACTTTTGCTGCGTCGCCTTGGTCACCACCATGGCGTCCTTGTCCTCAGCCTTCGCCGGATCCAGTACCCCAAGACCGGACGGCAGCTTCCCCTGGAGCGCCTTGTACACGTCATCGGCGGAGACCTGGGTAGCCGACGTGTCCAGATAGGACAGCAGGTTCCCGGAATAGTCCGGAACAAGGTCAATGGACCCGTCCTGGACGGCCTTGTAATAGATCTCCCGGGATCCGATGTTGGGCTTGGTGGTGGCAGTGATGCCCGCGGCGTTCAAGGCACCGGCATAGATTTCACCGATGATCTGGCTTTCCGGAAAGTCGGCAGAGCCGACAACCAACGGACCGCCGGCGGCGCCCCCGCTCGCTGCCGACGTCGAGGGCGTAGCCAGCGGGCTGCCACCGCAGGCGCTCAAGGCGAGAGCCACGCCGACTCCGGCGGCGAGCCCAGCCAACCCACGGCGGGTCAGGGGCGTGGATACAGGGTTTTTCATGGTGTACCTCCTTGAAGGACAGCTCCGGCGGGAGCTGGGGCTGCGAGATCGTCGGCCGCCGTCTGGCGTCCGCGTGAATCGAGGGTCAAGCCAGGCGAGAGAACGAGTCTCTGCACCCCGGCAAGGATGAGGTCTACAGCGATCGCCAGCGCAGCGATCAGCAACGAGCCGCCCAGCATCCTGGGGAAGTCCTGCAGGACAAGGCCATCGAACAGGTAGCGTCCCAATCCGCCCAACGGCAGGTAGGCCACTACAGACACTGTTGCAATCACTTGCAGGACAGCCGTCCTGATGCCGCCGAACATCACGTGAAGCCCGTTGGGCAACTCAACCCGGAACAAGACCTGGAGTTCGGTCATCCCCACGGCCCGGGCAGCGTCCACCACTGTGGCATCAACGCTGGATATGCCGGCGTACGTTCCTGCCAACAACGGCGGCACCGTTAGGATGACGAGCGCCCAGACAGGCGGCATCAGCCCACTCCCGGCCAGCAAGGCGAAGAGCACCAACAACCCAAGAGTGGGCAGTGCGCGCAGGGCACCCGCCACGGCGACGGCAACCACACGGCCACGGCCGGTGTGGCCGATGAACAGGCCGATCGGAACCGCGATCACGGCTGCGATAACCAATACCAAGGCGCTGTACTGAAGGTGTTCAAGAAGACGGTTGGGTATACCGCTGATGCCCCGCCAGTGTGCGGGATCAGCCAGCCAGGCAAGAGTGTCGGCGAAGATGTTCATACTGGCGCTCCTGCGGGTTTAGGCACAGCGTTGCTGCCCCCAAGTGCCCGTGTCCAAGGCGTCAGCAGCCTCTCCAGGACAACGAGGACCGCGTCCATGAGCAGGGCAAGAACAAGGATGGCGAGGATTCCAACCACCACCTCGGTGACGAAGTTGCGCTGGAGGCCGTCCGTGAAGAGGATACCGAGGTTACCGACGCCCAAGAGGGCAGCGACACTGACCAAGGAAATGTTACTGACCGAGACAACCCGCAGGCCAGCGAACAGCACGGGAAGTGACAACGGCAAATCCACCCGGAAGAAGCGCGCGGTGGGTTTGAAGCCCATGGCCACGGCGGCGTTGCGGAGTTGGTCATCCACGGAGTCGAAGGCGTCCATGGCAGCCCGGACCAGCAGTGCGACTGCGTAGATCGTCAGGGCCACCACCACGTTGAGGGGGTCCAGGATCCTCGTGCCCAGGATCGTGGGAAGGATGATGAAAAGGGCCAGCGAAGGAATGGTGTAAAGCAGCGAGGTGGCCGTTGTGACCACCGAACGCAGGACCCGGTTTTGCCTGGCCAACTGAGCCAAGGGAACTGAGATCACGAGTCCCAAAACCATGGGGATGACGGCCAGAAGCAAGTGCTGTCCGGCCAACCCAAAGATCATGCCGCTGTTAGCCAGGAACCATTCCATCAGGTGGCATCCTCCCTGTGGTGGCGGACTTCTTCGATCAGCGCCAGGACCTCGGGCGCCTTCAAGACTCCGGCCACCCGGCCGTCGTCGTCCACCGCTACACCGAGGCCCGACGGCGAGGACAACGCTGCGTCCAGCGCGCGGCGCAAGGTGTCTCCCTTGCGGAAGAGGGAGCCACCGGGAATCAGTCCGGCGCCATCCCGGGGCGAGGACCAACCCAAAGGACGAGAGTCCGCGTCCACAACCAGCGCCCACTCCCCCGTTTCCCGGCCGGCGCTTGTTCCGTCGGCCACGCTGACCGTTGCAACGGGGTGAAGCGTCACGGCGTCTGCCACGTTGAAAGCAAGGTGGCGGAACCCTCGGTCGCGACCGACGAATGAGGCGACGAAGTCGTTGGCGGGGGCCCGGAGGATCTCCTCGGGCGCTGCGTACTGCGCGAGTTTGCCCCCGACGGCGAACACGGCCACCTTGTCACCGAGGACGGTCGCTTCGTCGATGTCGTGCGTGACAAAGACGATGGTCTTGGCAAGTTCGCGTTGAAGGCGCAGCAACTCCTGCTGGAGTTCGTCGCGGACAACGGGATCCACTGCACTGAAAGGCTCGTCCATGAGCAACACAGGCGGATCCGCCGCCAGCGCTCTGGCAACGCCGACGCGCTGTTGTTGGCCGCCCGAGAGTTGGGAGGGGTAGCGTTTGCCCAGTACCGGATCGAGCCCCACGACGTCGAGCAGTTCCGCGGCCCGCTTGCGCGCCACGGCCTTCGAAACTCCGTTGAGCCGCGGAACTGTTGCCACATTGTCCAGGACCGAACGGTGCGGCAGCAGCCCGGCCGACTGCATCACGTAGCCCATGGAGCGGCGAAGCTCAGCCGCGGGCACTTGCGAAACGTCGTTGCCGCCCACGGTGATGGTCCCCTTGGTGGGCTCGACCATACGGTTGATCATCCGCAAGGAGGTGGTCTTGCCGCACCCCGAGGGACCCACGAATACGGTAATAGCGCCCTTGTCCACGGACATGGTCAAGGCGTCCACGGCCGGTTGCCCACTTTGGTATTGCTTGGTGACGCTCTGGAACTCAATCATGGCTTCAGCCATACCCGGGCTTACCTATCTGTGGAGGACAACTTTGGTGGAGCCTAACGACCGTCACGCTTATTGAGAGGCCGCGACGCTGCTATCTGGCCGCACAGTAAAATCTTCCCCCAGAGTAACCAGCCCGGCCGAGGATGTCAGCGGCGCCACGTATTCCGTAATGAATCGGCAATCTTCCTGCTGCTTTCAGGCGAGTTTTCCGTCCACCGGACGCTCCCAGTACAGCCGTAGGGCGACATCCACCAAGGACACGCGCTGTAGCCCCGGCACTTTCTCCAAGGGAATCCAGGCCGCATGCGTGGTGCTGCCGTCCACCTCATGGGTTAGTTCACCGCCCACCACCGTGGCTTCATAGACCAACCGAAGAGCTTGGAAGTCCCTGACGGAACCGTCCGCTTGAACGTCCCCGGGCCAGTGCCCGACGTCGATTCCCAGCATCCGCTCGATCTTGGCGTGATATCCGGTTTCTTCGAAAACTTCCCGGCGACACCCGTCCACGGGATGTTCGGCGAGGTCCAGCCCGCCGCCGGGCAAGGTCCAGCCCTCTTTGTTGTCCTGCTTCCAATAGGCCAACAGAATCAGGCCATCGCGGATGATGACAGCGTAGGCGGCAGGGCGGGTGTCGAAGTCCAGGCTCATGATGCCAGCTTAGGGGTGCGCTTTGGGCGGCCGGACGTTAAGGGAGTTCCGCTGCCGCGATAGGTATCCACGGTGTGGGCGCCCATCGCTTTGAGCCGACGCAGCCGGTCCTGCCAGAGTTCCGGGTGGACACGGAAATAGTGGATGGCTCCTGCGAGGATGCGGTACGGTTCACCCGAGCGGTAAAGGACAGCGTCACCATAGCTCAGCAGGGCGTTGTTCATAGTGAGCAGATTAGCTCAAAATATAACATTTATGCACAGGTGATGAACAATGACCAATCTCGACATTTCCCCGGCGCAGGAAGTTTGCCCCGCTGCGCCCGAGGGTCAAGGACCATGCGTCCAGTTGTGGCCCGAGCGCGAGGTTCCCTTGGGTGGTGTTCGCGCCATGAACGTCTTCCGGACCCTCCCCCAGCGCGGGCTTCCCACCGTGGGCGCTTGGTGCTTCCTGGATAGATTTGGTCCGGATCGCGTGGCCATGAGTGTCCTGCCGCATCCGCACATGGGCTTGCAAACCGTCACTTGGCCGCTCGAGGGCGCAGTGCGCCACCGGGACAGCGTTGGGAGCGACGTCGTGGTCCAGCCCGGCGAGCTCAACATCATGACCGCGGGCCACGGAATTTCCCACTCCGAATTTTCGGTCCTGCCTGCCACCACCCCGGACGGATCCAGCCCCCTGGTGGACGAGATCCCGGTCTCCCGCGGACTTCAGCTGTGGGTGGCCCTCCCAGAGGAGCACCGGCACCGCGCGCCGTCGTTCGAGCAGCAGCGCGACCTCCCGGTGGCCGAGGGCCCCGGTTTCACCGCAACGGTCGTGGTGGGCGAATTCGCCGGGAAGAGCTCACCTGCCACGATGTTCAGCCCTATCGTTGGAGCGGACATCACTGGGAGCGGAAGCCTGGAACTGCCGCTGCGCCCGGATTTCGAACATGCAATCTTGATTCTGGACGGCAGCGCAGTGATCGACGGCGTGGACGTCCAACCCGGCCCGTTAGCCCATCTGGGCGCCGGCCGTTCCAACCTCCGGCTGGATGTTGCTCCGGAGACCCGCTTCATGCTGCTCGGGGGCGAGCCGTTCGGCGAAGACCTCCTCATGTGGTGGAACTTCGTGGGGCGCACGCACGAGGAAGTGGAGAAAGCCCGGGAAGAATGGCAAGCCGAGGGATTGCTCGACGACGACGCTGCCGCCGCCTCACGCTTCGGCCTGGTACCGGGCCACGGCCCGGACGCAGGCCCGGAGGCCGGCCGCATACCCGCCCCCCAGCTCCCCGGGGTCAAGCTTCGTCCACGGACCCGCGCCTGAGTGTGCTGGCGGGCTGTCCGGTCTGGCCTGCTAGCCCCGCTGCTCGGCCACCAGCCGGGGGACGCCGAACACGGGGTCCTGGGCGAGGATCCGCACGTCCTCAATGCCCTTCCCGGACAATGTGGCAATGAACGCCTCCTGTAGCCGCCGCACGTTCATCCCTAGCCCGCTGCCCAAGATGACAGGTCCGTCCAGGCCCAGTTGGCGAACCACCTGCTCAGCCAGGACTGCCAGGTCCCGCCCGGCTTGGTCCACCAGCTCTTGGCTCGTCGGGTCGCCGTCGTCCGCGGCCTCCACAACGACCCTGGCTTGCTGCGCCCAGTACCGGCGGCCCGTTGCCGGCGAATGGAAGAGTGCGATCAGCTTCCCTGGCTCGTCCAACCCGCAGGACTCCAGGAGCGCACTGCTCAGGCAGTCCGGCGCGAGGCCCTTGTTCATGAGCCGGAGGCTGTGCCGTACCGCTTCGCGTCCCAGCCAGTACCCGCTTCCCTCATCCCCCAGCAGGTAGCCCCAGCCACCGGCGCGGGCTTCTTCTCCCGCGTCGTTCCTTCCCCAAGCGGCCGAGCCGGTACCGGCGATAACGGCGACGCCGGTGCTCGCGCCACCGGCTGCAAGCAGCAGCCGTGAGTCGTGAACCACCGTGATCCGCGCTCCGGGCACGTGTGGTGCGATCAAGTCTGCGAGCGCCTGGGCGTCCTCGTCCGTGTCGATACCGCCGGCCCCCGCGTAGACCTCGTCCACTTGGCCTCCGCCGATCTTGCCGAACAGCTCGGCGAGGTTCGCTGCGGCCACATCACGGCTGACATTTTGGACGTTGGAACTTCCGGCGCTCTCATCCCGCACCGCTGTGCCGTGTTCGAACCGCACTCCGCGGGTTTTGGTGCCACCGATGTCGAGTCCGATGACCGTGCTGCCTACCGAGGTGTCGGTAGAGTCCGGCTGGGTGCGGGAATGCGTTGAGGAGTCAGGATTGTTCACCGTGAAAGACTAGCGTGGAGCGCCCGGAGGAGAAACCGCCATGTCTGATTCCTTGTTTGATACGCCCTTCATTGGAGCGCCCATGGCAGGTGGAACCTCCACCGCCGCGTTGGTCCAGGCAGTTCACGACGGCGGCGGGTTCGGTTTCCTTGCCGCCGGCTACAAGAGTCCGACGGCGATGACGGCGGACATCGCCGCGGCCAAGGCGCTGGGCATCCGGTTTGGCATGAATGTGTTCGTGCCGGATATGGTCCAACTTGCCCCGTCGAGCGAAACCAAGGCCCGGCTTGCAGCCTACCGGGCCATGCTCGAGCCTGAGGCCGCCAGGTTCGGGGTGCCTCTACCCGCTCTCCGCTTCGATGATGACGACGCTTGGCGCGATAAGATCCACGCCCTCTTGGAAGACCCTGTGGAAGCTGTGAGCTTCACTTTCGGACTGCCAGGCAGGGACGTGGTCCGCGCGTTGCAGAAAGCAGGTTCCCGCGTCATATCCAGCGTCACAAGTGTGGCCGAGGCATTGGCTGCTGCGGAGGAGGATCCTGACGCCCTCGTTGTGCAGCACGCCTCTGCGGGCGCGCACTCCGCAGCTTTCCTTGCGGCGGACAGATCTGCGGTTTCGCAGGCTGCCGGCACGACGGCGGAACTGGTCGCCCAAGTGCGTGCCGCCGTCGGACTTCCGCTGATAGCGGCGGGTTCGATCATGGGCGGCTCTGACCTGAGCAAGGTGCTGGCAGCGGGAGCCGTGGCCGGGCAAATAGGAACTGCGTTGGTTCGGACCCCGGAAAGTGGTGCCAGACAGCTGCATAAGGACGCGCTGGGTGATCCTGCTTTCACGCAGACAACCATGACCCGGGCCTTCACCGGGCGCTGGGCGCGTGCGTTGGTCAACGACTTCGTGCGTGACCATGAGGATGCGCCGGAGGGCTACCCGGCTATACATCACCTGACATCTTCGATCCGCGCCGCGGCGTCCGCGGCAGGCGATCCGCACCGTTTGAACCTCTGGGCCGGGACTGGCTGGCGGAGTGCCGGTACACGACCTGCCCGGGTGGTTGTCAGTGAGTTCCTGAGCGGGCTCTGACCAACTCTGACAACAAGGCTTCACCCCGCGTGGCCACCAATTGGCGGAACAGGCGGACCGCTTCCGGCTCGAAGCTCCGTTCGCGCCACGCAATGCCGATTTGCCGGAACGCCATGTCGGATTCAATAGCTACTTCAACGAGGCCGAGTTCCGCTTTGGGCAAGAACTGGCCGGTCCCGTAACCAGGGCCAGCGGGTGGCAGGATGCTGAATCCCAGCCCGGCTGAAACCAAGCCCCGCGCAGAGGTGGACTCCTGGACTTCGAAAGCGATGCGGGGACGGAAGCCGGCCTCCCTTAAGAGCGCTTCACCCAATGACCGCAGGCCCACGCCCACCGGGAGTGTCACGTAGGGCTCGTGCCGCAGTTCAGAAAGGTGGATGCTGGACCGCTCCGCCAAAGGATGGCGGTAGTGCAGGACTACCCGCAACGGCTCACGGTAAAGCGGCAGCGAGCGGACGCCCTTACCTTCGGCGGCAATGGGTGCAGTGAGGGCAAAGTCCGTTTCGCCCGCGGCCAGTTCCTTCAGGCAATCATCCCGGGGCCCTTGCCGCAGTTCGAAAAGGGTCTGCGGATGGTCACTGCGATACGCACTGATAAGCAGTGGGAGCGTTGCCTCACCGAAGGTGTGTTGGAAGGAGACTCCAATGCGTCCCCGCACTACGTCCGATTCCTGTCGGACCCTGTCCAGCCCGGCTTGGAAGTCCTCCAGCGCTGCTTCGATATAGGGCAACAGTGTTTTTGCCGCGGGAGTAAGGCGAATTCCCCGTCCGTCCCTGACCAGCAGGTCCATGCCGATGATCGCGCTGGCACGGGACACCGCCCGGCTGACGGTCGATTGTGGAACTCCCAGGGCCTCCGCGGTTTCCGTCATGTGCTCCGTGCGCCCGAGCTCGGCCAGTAAGGGCATGAGGGGTAGGAGTTGTACGAGCTGTTGATGATCCGGTTCCATGAGGCTCCCCTGCCAACTGAAATTATTCATGCATTAGAGCATCAATTCTAGGCAACTCATGCATTGGAAAGCAGATTCGGCCCCGCCTAGCCTTGTTGGGTGGGTAGAGCAGAGTTCGGTGCAGCCGGGATCAGGACAGCAGAGGTCGGCACAGCAGAGGCCCGTACAGCAGAAACCGGCGTCGATAAGTGGGACGGCCATGCAAAAGGCTCCTCCGGGTATCGCCGGGTTCTGATTGCGTTGGCCTTGGCCGGTGTGGCGACATTCGCGCAGTTGTATTCCACGCAAGCGATCCTGCCGATCATGGCGAGCGATCTCCGGATCACTGCGGCCGAGGCCGCTCTCAGCATCTCCCTGGCAACCGTCGGCCTGGCCATCGCCGTACTGCCGTGGTCCTTCGTAGCGGACCGGATTGGACGGGTCCGTGCCATGGCTATCGGCATCGCGGCGGCAACGTTGCTTGGCCTGCTGGTTCCGTTAGCCCCCAGCTTGCCCCTGCTGCTGGCGATCAGGACCTTGGAAGGCATGGCGTTGGGAGGGATCCCGGCAATTGCCATTGCCTACCTCAACGAGGAAGTCACCAAAATGCACACGGCCCTCGCCGCAGGGAGTTACGTAGCCGGGACCACCCTTGGCGGCCTTGCCGGCCGCTTGGTGGCCGGCCCGGTGGGCGAATTGTGGGGCTGGCGTGCGGCCACCCAGGCCGTCTCGGTGCTCGCAACCATCTCGGCCATCCTGTTCCTGGTGCTTGTCCCCAAGCAACGCCGGTTCAGCCCGGTAGCGGCGATGGGATTTCGCGGAGCGCTACGGACTCTGGCAGGCCATGCCCGCAACCCCCGGCTTTTGTCCCTCTACCTGCAGGCGTTCCTCCTCATGGGCGGTTTCGTTGCCGTGTACAACTACCTCGGCTTCCGACTCCATGCAGAACCGTTCGCCCTTCCTGCTTCCCTTGTCAGCCTCATCTTCGTGGCCTACCTTTCCGGGACCCTGAGCTCCCGATGGGCCGCGGGACTGACCACGCGCTACGGACGCCGTAACGTCCTGGTCAGCGGGATCGTGATCATGTCAGCAGGCTTGGCCCTGACGCTGGCCGGCCACCTGCCAGCCATCCTGGCCGGGCTGGTGATCTTCACTGGCGGGTTCTTCGCCGCCCACAGCGTCGGCTCAGGCTGGACCGGAGCCATTGCTACGACCGGGCGCGCGCAGGCAGCTTCGCTGTACAACTTGTCCTATTACCTTGGCTCCAGTGTCATCGGCTGGGCAGGCGGACTGGCATTCCAAGCCTTTGGTTGGCAGGCCCTGGCGGGCGGCGTCATCGTCCTTTCCTGCACGACGGCGGCAGTCATCTGGGTAGTGCACCGCCCGGGACGCCGCGCCACCTGATCCGCCCGGTGGGACGATTGCCTGAAATGAGCCACTAGGATGAATCAAACGCACTTTCAGGAGGATTCGTGAGCAACCCCGCGAAGAATATTCGCCCCAACACGGGCGCTGCAGAACCGCTGGACGCTATCGACGAACGGATCCTGGCAGCCTTGGTGGATGATGCCCGCATCTCCAACAAACAACTCGCCGAGCTGGTGGGGATCGCGCCGTCCACAGCGCTGATGCGGACCAGGGCGTTGTCGGAACGCGGCATTATTGAAGGCTTCGAGGCGGTGCTCAGCCTTCCGGCGATCGGCCGTTCCGTGCAGGCGCTGATCGCGGTGCGCCTCCGGGCTCACGACCGTGACCAGATTGATCGTTTCACGGCCCGGGTGCCCAAACTTCCCGCCGTCATCTCGACCTTCCACACAACGGGTTCCGTGGACTACCTGCTGCACATCGCCGTCGCAAACACCGATGACCTGCGCAACTGGTTGCTGGACAACCTGGCCACCGACCCCGTGGTGGGCCACACGGAAACCACCATGGTCTTCCAGCACATCCCCGGCAACCGAGGCCCGCTGCCGGAATAGTTTGGTTGAGGGCCGCTTAGGCGCGTGCTGTTTGCCGGAAGGAGACAGCGGCAAGCAGCAGCGCTGCCGCACCGCAGAGCACCGTGAATCCGACGACGGCGGCTTGGAGCCCTACCGTGGAAACGGCCACGCCGAGGCCGATCACCGGAACAGCACTTCCCAGGTAGGTGATCACATAGACCGTGCTGATGACTTGTGCGTGCCGTGCCGCCTCCACTTTTCCGGCCACCTCGTTGAAAACCTGGCGGAAGGCAATTCCCTGGCCCATGCCGGCGGTGATGCTTGACAGCACCAGCAGCCAAGGACTGGACCAGGCTGCTGCAGCGCCAACCAGGACAACGGACACTCCGAGCACCAGCAAGCTGACCGGAACAACCAATCGGCCGCGGACGCCGAGCAGTTGGCTGAGGGCCGACGAGCCCAGCGTGACTCCGGCCAGCACACCGATCAATGGCCGGGAGTCTGCATGCACCACGACGGCGAAGTAGCCCGGTGCCAAGGACAAGCAGAATCCGAAAACGGCAAAGCTGAGGAAGCCTGTGGAGGCCGCCATCCAAAAGGCTCCGCGGGCGTCCCGGGAGACCGATGGCTTTCGTGGCGCCAGGACTTTGAACGCCTTGGTCGCCGGGGCGGGCGCAATGGCGGGCCTGGCCTTCAGCATCCATAAGGGAACCAGGGCAGCGAGCAGCACTGCCGAGTGAATGTAGTACGGCGTCCGTGTGGGATCGGGAAGAAGCGACAACACGCCGCCGATCGCCGGGCCAGCGGCCACTCCCCCGGCCGAGGAAAGCAGTGTAAACCGGGAAGCCCAGTCAGGCCGTTGCGGGAGTAACTCGCGCAAAGCAGCTGAGCTGGCTCCTGTTGCGAGCGCAACAGCCACGCCCTGCAGCGCGCGTCCAAGGCAAAGTTCCACCAGGCTGTGGGCGCCGGCAAAGATCATGCCACCTGCAAGGCCCACCAACACGGCCAACACCAAGGCAGCTCGCCGGCCAATGTGGTCCGACCAGTGTCCTGCCACCATGAGGACGCCCACGAGTGCCAGCACATAGCTGGAGAAAGCGACCGTCACATCCAGCGAGGACATGCCCAGCCTGGCCTGCAGCAAGGGATACAGGGGCGTGGCGAGGTTGGCGCCCACCAGCAACGTGAAGATCACGACGCCGGCCAGCACCAGCCTGGCAGTGGTGGACGCGTCCCATCCCCCACGCCCGGCGGTGGCCGGACGCATGCGGAGTTCGCTTAAGACAGTCATTTCCATGTCCTCGGGCTGATCGGCAACCGGCTCCGTCCTTGTGGGACGTTCCGGGCAGCAGTGTATTGGTGGCAACAGAATGCCGCATCACTGCGCGGCAAGAACGAATGAGGTGCGAAGATTGATCAAAAGAAGCAAAGACGTGCCTCACCAATGAGCTGGAGTGATCATTTGAACACCCTTGACCCGATGGACCTGAAGATCCTTTTGGAACTCATCAAGGACCCGCGAATCCAGATCGCCGAGCTCAGCGACGCGTTGGGGATTGCCCGCAACACAGCGCAGAGCCGCCTGAAGCGACTGCTTCGTTCCGGTGTGCTGCACGCAGCGGGTCGGGAAGTTGACCTTGAGAAGGTGGGATACGACGTCGTCGCTTTCGTCACCATCGAAGTGACGCACCGGGAGCTCGACGGCGTGATCGGCGCCCTCCGCCTGATACCGCAGGTACTGGAAGTGCACGAAATCTCCGGTCGCGGAGACTTGTGGTGCCGGGTGGTGGCAACGGACACCCACAACCTGCAATCGGCCTTGCGCTCGGTTCTCCGCACCAAAGGCGTCATCCGGACTGAAACCGTGTTGGCGCTGCACACCCACATCCCTTACAGGACCGAGCCGCTGATCGGCCGGATGGCTGCCGGGGCGGTCCGGCCCCAGTGATACCGCCCCCAGTGATGCAGTAGCGTTCTTCCGTGACCATTATCGACAATGCCGTCTATGTAGACGGTGTACGGACAGCCACCCCGGATAGCCTCGAGCAAACATTCGAGACCCTTGCCCGGCACGGAGGCATGGCGTGGATCGGGCTCTACCGGCCCACCCAAGAGGAGATGGCCGGAGTAGCCGCAGAGTTCGGGCTCCACGCACTCGCCGTGGAGGATGCCATCTCCGCACACCAGCGACCCAAGTTGGAACGCTACGACAACAACCTCTTCACCGTCCTGAGGCCAGCGAGGTACGTGGATGAAGCGGAGACGGTCGAATTTGGTGAATTGCACGTATTTACCGGCCCGAACTTCGTGGTCACCATCCGGCACGCGGAAACCCCTGGCGTCGCCCAAGTACGCCATCGCTTGGAACAACGTCCGGACCTTCTGTGCCACGGTCCTGAGGCCGTTCTGTATGCCCTCCTTGACCAGGTGGTGGACGACTACGGGCCGGTTGTCGCCGGGCTCGAAAATGACATTGACGAGATTGAAGACCAGCTCTTCGCCGGAGATTCAACCGTTTCCCGGCGAATCTACGAGCTCGCCCGCGAGGTCATCCAGTTCCAGCGGGCCATCCAGCCAATTCCGGGCATTATCGGCCTCCTTGAGGGGGGCTTCCAAAAATATGGGGTGGACATCGAACTCCAACGCTCCCTGCGCGACGTGGAGGACCACGTCCAGCACCTCATCTCCAGGGCGAACGCCTTCAGGGACCTGCTCCAAAACGCATTGACCCTTGACGGTACGCTCACGGCAAATCGGCAGAACGAGGCCAGCGCCGCGCAAAACGAGCAGGTCAAAAAGATCTCGTCCTGGGCCGCGATCTTCTTTGCCCCCTCCTTTGTGGCCGGGGTGTATGGGATGAACTTCGATATCATGCCGGAACTGCACTGGGCGTACGGGTATCCCATGGCGATCGGGATGATGATCGGCGCCGCGTTGGTGATGTTCCTGATCTTCAAGCGCAAGGGCTGGTTGTAACTTCCCGCGGAGTGGTCAGGGCAACCTCAGTTAAGGAGAGTCAGGGCAACATCAGCGCCGCCCCAAGGCCCAAGGCAGCTGCCAAGACGCCGGCAATCATCGACCCCAGCGCGTTCACCAAGGCGAGCCCCATCCGCCCGCTTTGCACCAAGCGAACGGTTTCCAGACTCGCCGTGCTGAACGTTGTGTAGCCGCCCATAAGACCCGTCCCGAGGACCAGTTGCAGCGACTGGGGCGCGGCCCCGCGCATCACCAGTCCGGCGAGAAAGCCAAGGAGCGCCGAGCCTGAGATGTTGATCAGGATGGTGGGCCACGGGAGGGCTGTGCGCACTTTGGCCCGGAGGAGCCCATCCACCACGAACCGTGCGATGGCACCGAGTCCCCCGGCCAGGGCCAGCAGCACCACCGTCATCGGACCCGGCCAAGGACACGCCTGTGCTGCCAGGCGCCGAGCCAAATGCCTGTAGTGGTGGCGGCGACGCCACCAAGCAAGCTGGCGGCAACGTAGCCCGCTGCTGCCGGAGCAGCCCCGGCAGCGAACAAATGCACGGCGTCCAATGACAGGGTGCTGTACGTTGTGTACGCCCCCAAGAAGCCCGTCCCCAAGGCGAGCCGCAGGACCTGGCGGCGTCCGACGTCGGGCCCTCTAAGGGAAAGCCCTTCCAGAAGGGCGCCGAGCGCCAACGCCCCGGTGAGGTTGATCAACAGCGTAGGTAGCGGCCAACCACCGGGCGCTGGAAGCACCAGGCCCAAGCCATACCGCACCAGCGCTCCCCCAATGCCCCCTAGCCCCACGATTCCTATAAAGCCCCAGTGAAGATGGACCGGGCGTCTGGGCTTAGTGCTCATCGTGACGGTCCGCGCCCCGGGAATCGACGGGTACAACAAGCACCGGCCTGTCCTGGCGCCGAAGCAATTGACGTGCCACCGAGCCCGCCAAGTCCTTCAGGGTCGCCGATAACCGGTGCCCGCGCGTGCCCACCACGATCATCGACGCTCCAACGTTTGCTGCTTCCCGCGCCAAGGCGTGAGCGGGTTCGCCGGCCAGGAGCACGGTGGACCAAGGAACACCGAAGGGCGCCAACTGCCGCCTGAGGTCATCTGCCAAGGACTCGGGAAAGCCTGCTGCGACGTCATCAACGCCGTCGGGATCAATCGGGGCTGCAGGTCCGCCCAAAGTACCGTCCACCGGATAGACGGTCACATCCGCATAGGCGAACACCAGCGCCAGTCCCGCACTGGCCGCCAGCCTGGCAGCCTGTTCGACGACGGCGGGCCACTGCCCGGGCATGACGCCCACCACGATGGGCCCGTTGAGGGTCGGGGAGCTCGAAGCCGGGGGTTCGGTCATGGCACATCCTTTCATGAACGCTGGCTGTCCTTCGGGATTCCGCTGGTCTACGGCCGGCGACGTCCCAGCACCAGCCCGAAGAGCAGCGGGATCACGGAGCCGACCATGAGCACGTTGCTCAGCGCCGTATCGTTGACCCGGATCACAGCGCCAGCCAGCAACAGTGCTCCAAAGACCAAAGCATAGGCAACCCGTTGACCCATGCGCACCAGCAGCGAAACCTGCCGTTCGAGCCTGGGGATGGCCACTTCCACCGAGCCTTCGTCGATCCGGCTGAGGACGCTGTCGAGGCGTTGGGGCATGCGCAAAGCGAGCGAGACGGTGTCAACTGTTTGGGCAGCGACGTCCCTGACCAGATTTCCGCGCTCCTCGCGCAACAACTGGGCGGCATACGGTTCCACCGAGTCCCAGAGATTGAAGCGTGCATTCAAGGAACTGCACACTCCGGAGGTCAAGGACATTGCCCGGATGATCAGCAGGAAGTTCTCCGGTAGCTGGAACGGCAGTGAACGGACCACATCTCCGAATTCGGCTGCAAAGTCACGGAACTCCCCGGGGTCGACGTCGCGCAGTTCAGCAAAGCCCATTCCGCCGAAGCGGGCGAAAAGCTGGGTCATGGCCCGCTCGAGCCCGGCAGGATCCGCGGACGGAACCAGCACGCCGACGTCGCGGATCGCCGCGACCAGTCCCTTGCCATCGCGTGCGGCCGCAGCAATCAACAGTTTCCGCAGCCCCGCCCTGGTCTGTGGCGGCACTACCCCCATCATGCCGAAGTCGATGAACGTCAGCTTCCATGGATGCCCCGACGTGGACCCGGCCACGGGGGTAATGAACATGTTCCCCGGGTGGGGGTCCGCATGAAAGAAGCCGTTGGTGAACAGCTGGTCGAACATGACGGCGGCAAACACCGGGGCCACTTCCGCGGGGTCGATGCCGGCCGCGCGGAGGGCCGCGGCATCAGTGATCTTGATTGCCGTGACGTCTTCCAGTGTCAGAACCCGCCGGGTGGTCCGCTCCCAGACGACCTCTGGAACGGTCACCCGCTCATCGTGGGCGAAGTCGGCGGCGAAGCGTTCCGAATTAGCGGCCTCGTTGAGGTAGTCGATTTCTTCCAGGCTGGTCTGCGCGAATTCCTCCACCAGCGCCGGCACGTCGGCGCGGTTGGCTACCGCGCGGATTCGGCTAAGCCAGCGGCCCACCTTGCGGAGGGCGGCGAGGTCGACGTCGACAATTGCGGCGATCCCCGGGCGTTGCACCTTAACCACAACGCTTCCAAGTCCGGTGTCTGCGGCGTTGCCGGGGAGGAGGTGCGCCCGGTGCGCCTGGCCAAGGGACGCGGCGGCCATGGGTTTCTCCTCCACGAAGGCAAACACCGCCTCCAGTGGTGCACCGAGTTCCGCCTCGGCCAGGGCCCGGATTGCCGGGAAGGGCACAGGCGGGACCTCATCCTGGAGGCCCTCCAACTCAGCGGTGATCTGCGGCGGGAGCACGTCCAACCGGGAGGACATGAACTGGCCGACCTTGATCATCAAGCCGCCCAGATCCACCGCGAGGTTGCGGAATCGCCGTGCAAACCGCAGCATCCGCTCGGACCGGTTCCGATCCGCAACATGGCGCAGGCCGATCCGGGGAAGGAAAAGTTCGAACCACCACGCCACTGCGAGGTGCCAGGCCGCGAAGCGCAGAATCCGACGGTAACGGGCACGGGTGTTTCCGGCACGGGTGTCCGGATCTGCCCGAGCGTGGTGAACCGACGCCAACCGTCAGTCCTGGGCGAGGATTGCGTACAACCGTCGCCGGGCGTCCTCGAGCACTCCCACTGCCTCCTGCACCTGCTTCGGCGTTCCGGTGCGGCCTACTTGGGCCGCCGCTTGGGCAAGCTCCACGCCGGCCTTGGGCAACGCTGCAAACCCGGGTCCACTGGCCGCGGACTCCCAGGGCGACGACGTTTCGGCGCCAGCAACGTCCTCACGTCCTGCCTCCGTCAGTGAGTAGATCTTCCTGCCGTTGGACTCCTCGGAACTGACCAAGCCCTCATCCGAGAGCAGCTGGAGCGTCGGGTAGACGGAGCCCGCACTGGGCTTCCAGTTGCCACCGCTACGCTCCTCGATCTCGCGAATGATCTGGTACCCGTGCATGGGACGTTCGGCCAGCAGCGCCAGTACTGCTGTGCGCAGTTCGCCCCGCCCGGCACGTGTACCCGACCTCTTTTCGAACCTTGAACGGAACTCTTCGACCGCCTGCCACATGCCGTCCAGGTTGCTTCCAATGAAACCGGTGCCAGGGAATGAATCACGCATCGCGCCCACCTCAATTTGATCGATAACGATACTCAACGATAGCCAACGACATACCCAACGGGAAGAGCCACAGCAAGGTCAGGAAAACGTCAAACACC
The DNA here is from genome assembly GCF_030208915.1 of Arthrobacter sp. efr-133-TYG-104. Taxonomy (NCBI): domain Bacteria; kingdom Bacillati; phylum Actinomycetota; class Actinomycetes; order Micrococcales; family Micrococcaceae; genus Arthrobacter; species Arthrobacter sp. efr-133-TYG-104. Next base: position 7,727 of record NZ_JARVTA010000012.1, on the reverse strand, counting down.
CCAGTGCAAGGAAGAGATGGTGCCGACGGATGCAACATGCTTAAAGGAACAGTGCACTTCAGCATCGAATCGTGACGCAAAAATTTCAAGAACTTATACAGTGAGTTTATGACTGCAGGGGGCAGCGCCAAAGAGCCGTTGGTGCACATCGAGAATTTCCGGATGGACTTTGGAGACACAACGGTCATCAAGGACCTCTCCTTCGACGTCTACGCAGGCGAAACGTTTGGCTTCCTTGGCAGCAACGGCTCCGGAAAGACCACCACCTTGAGGGCACTCCTGGGCATCTACCAGCCCACTGCCGGCACGTTGCATTTCGCCGGCAAAGTGTTTGAACCACGGGACGGGGCACGCTTGGGCTACCTGCCCGAGGAGCGCGGGCTGTATAAGAAGGAGCGCGTCCTGGACGTCATGGTCTACTTCGGCCGGCTCAAAGGCCTGGGCAAGGCCGCAGCACGCAACTGGTCCCTGGAATACCTCGAACGTGTGCAACTGGCGGACAAGGCCGCGGTGAATATCGACAAACTCTCCGGCGGCCAACAGCAAAAGATCCAGCTTGGCGTCACCATCATGAATAACCCCGAACTGCTCATCCTTGACGAACCCACCAAAGGCTTCGACCCCGTCAACCGCCGCCTATTGATGGACATCATCGAAGAGCACAAACGCGCCGGCGCTACGGTCATCATGGTTACCCACCAGATGGAAGAGGTGGAGCGGCTCTGCGACCGCGTGATCCTCCTCAAAGACGGAACCGCCAAGGCGTACGGCACCATTTCTGCCGTTCAGGAACAGTTCGGCGGCACCGTCTACCGCGTGGCGTACGACGGCGACCTCCCGCCGTCGACGTTGTATCGCGCCACCGGAGTCACATCCACCAGCAGCGGCACAGCCGATCTGGTTCCGTTGCACGGGGCCACCGAAGCCGCCGTCGTTCGTGAACTCATCCAAGCCGGCGTCGAGGTCAAGCGTTTCACTACGGAACGGGTCTCGATGGAGGAGATTTTCATCCGCGTGTACGGCGACCAGAACACCTTAACGGAGGCCTGACATGACACCGGCACCCAGACTTGCCCGTGCACGGCGAACCACAAAAGCGCACCACAACCTGGGGACAGTGGTGGGCTTCGAATTCACCCGCACCATCAAGAAAAGGCGGTTCTGGATCGCCACGTTGGCCATCCCCGTGGTCATGGCCGTCATTTTCGTCTTGGTCTTTGCCAGTAACTCATCAACCCGTGCAACCACCCAGGCGCAGAAGAACGCGGCGCTGAGTTTCATGTACACCGATGCTTCCGGCATCATCCCTGAATCCCTCGCCGGAGCCATGGGCGGAAGGAAGGCACAGGACCCGGCCACGGCCTTGGCCGCCGTAAAAAGCGGCACCAGCGAGGCCTACTTTGCCTACCCGGCGAATCCGGCCAAGGACCCTGTCAAGGTGTACGGCGTGGACAAAGGCGTCTTCGCCAACAACACCTACGAGGCAGTCGCCAAACAAGTCCTGGCCATCGCGGCCCAGGAAAAGATCGGCTCTCCCACACTCACCGCAGCTACCGGGGGCGATGTCCGTGTGGACACTGAGACCTTCCGGGAAGGCCAACCATCAGGAGGGTTGGGGGCGGCCCTCCCGCCGTTGATGTTCCTGCTGCTGTTCTATGTAGTCATCATCCTGCTCTCCAACCAGATGCTGAACAGCACCCTTGAAGAGAAGGAAAACAGGGTCACCGAGATGATCTTGACCACCCTGAACCCCACAACACTGATCGTGGGAAAGATCATCTCCCTGTTCTTGGTAGGGCTGGTCCAAGTCACCGTTTTCCTGGCTCCGATCGTGATCGGTTATCTCTTTTTCCGTGACCGGCTTGCACTCCCGGACGTGGATTTGTCCTCGCTGACGTTCGAACCCGGTCCCATGATCGTCGGGGCGCTGTTACTGATCAGCGGTTTCACCCTCTTCACCGCCGTACTGGTGGCGATCGGCGCGGTCATGCCCACAGCCAAGGAGGCGGCAGTGGTCTTTGGCCCCCTCATGGCCCTGATCTTTGTGCCGTTTTACGCCATTAGCCTGATCTTGTCCGATCCCTCCGCGCCTATCGTCCGGGTCTTTACTTTCTTCCCGCTCTCCGCCCCGGTGACGGCCATGCTCCGGAACGGGTTCGGGACACTCAGCACCGGTGAAGCCATAGTGGTCATCGCCATGCTTTTCCTCTTGGGAATAGTCATCCTGCGCCTTGCTGTGCACCTTTTCCGCTACGGCTCCATCCAGTACGGCTCCAAGCTCTCCATCACCAAAACCCTCCGACGGCGGCCTGCCGAACTCGCAGGGAAGTAGACGCTGGCACTGTCCCCGGCACTGTCCACCAACACGGCCGGTCAGAACTGCTCCGGTTGTCTGTCATGATTAAAAGCCTGCATGGTGCGTTAAGGCCGATTGGTGCATTAAGGCCGATGGGTGTGTTAAAGCGCTGGGCGTGTTAACGCCGCTTGGCGCTCTTAACGGCTGCCTAGGCTGCGCCGAGGATGGGGCACCCACCAAAAGCACCACATGCAATGGGCTTGGGCTCAGTCTTACGGGGTACAGTCACCGCAAGACTGCAGGACGGAAATGAACAGGGGCTTGAATTGGCAGGGAACGCAACCTTCCGGCACAGCAACACCGCGCTGCTCTCTATCAGCAGCATCGAAGCTCCGAGGATCGTGAGTTCCAAGGATTTCGACCACAAACTTGCCCCGACACTGCGACGACTGAAGTTCCCTCCCCGCCTACTGGAGCGGGTGGCCGGCGTTACCCACCGGCGCTGGTGGGCCGACGGCACGTCCTTCGACGACGCCGCGGTGGAAGCAGGCGCCAAAGCCTTGGCTGAATCCGGCGTCGAAGCCTCCGAGATCGGCCTGTTGATCAATACCTCCGTGACCCGGCGCAACCTCGAACCGTCCGTGGCAGTGAAGATCCACCACGAGCTCGGGCTCCCGTCCTCGGCCATGAACTTTGACTTGGCCAACGCCTGCCTCGGTTTCGTGAACGGCCTGATCCTGGCAGCCAACATGATCGACTCCGGCCAGATCAGGTACGCCATCATCGTCAACGGCGAGGACTCCCAGCTCACCCAAGAGGCCACCTTGGCGCGACTCCAAAGGCCCGAGACCACCCGTGAAGACTTCAGCCGGGAGTTTGCCACCCTCACGCTTGGATCCGGCGCCGCTGCAGCAGTTCTCGGCCCGGCGGACGAACACCAGGGCGGGCACCGGCTGGTGGGCGGTGTCATGCGTGCCGGCACCGAGCACCACGAACTATGCGTCGGCGGCATCGATGGCATGACCACCGATACCAAGGGCTTGCTCGACGGCGGCCTGCAACTGGTGGTCGACGCGTGGCACGAAGCGCAGCCCGAATGGGACTGGGCAACTATGGACCGTTATGTCACCCATCAGGTCAGCAACGCCTACACGCAGGCCATCATCAATGCCATCAGCTTGGACCCGGACAGGGTCCCCATCACGTTCCCCCACTGGGGCAACGTGGGCCCGGCGTCCCTGCCGATGACACTGGCTGCGGAGGCCCAATCACTGAGCGCCGGGGACCGTGTCCTGTGCATGGGTGTCGGCTCAGGACTGAATGCGGGCATGCTGGAAATCGTATGGTAGCCGCCCATTGGCCAGGCGTTGATCCGGAATGGTCCCGGACCGTCTCCGTAAGATCCACAACAGCTGTTGATGCTCCGGGCACAGTCCGGCGGTGGCACCTGCTCGACAACGAGGCCCAGCTCTCCCGCCGTGGCCTGGTTCCTGTCGGCACGCTGCTCTGTGTGCATGGCAACCCCACCTGGTCCTATTTGTGGCGAACCCTGCTGGCCGCCGGTTCCGATCCCGCGCATCCGTGGCGCGTCATTGCCGTGGACCAACTGGACATGGGCTATTCAGCGCGCACCAACACTTTTCGGCGCTTGCCAGACCGGGTCAATGATCTTGGAGACCTGACCGCTGCGCTCGGTGTGGACGGACCGGTTGTAACGGTTGGCCACGACTGGGGCGGCGTGATCAGCCTGGGCTGGGCATTGGCCCATCCTGAGCTGGTGACGGGCGTGGTCCTGACCAACACGGCAGTGCATCAGCCCGCTACGAGCCCGCTCCCCGCTGCGCTGCGGCTCGCCCTGCATCCGGCCGTGCACCAATGGGGAACGACGACGTCGGACGCCTTCCTGCGAGTGACACACTCTTTGGCCCACCCGCCGCTGCCCGCCGATGTCCGGAAGGCATACATGGCGCCGTACCGGGGACGGCACCGCAGGGCCGGCGTGGGGAACTTCGTGGAAGATATTCCGCGCGCCCCGTCCCATCCGAGTTTTCCGGCGCTGCAGGACATCGCCGAAGGCCTGCGCACCTTGGATGTCCCCGCCCTCATGCTCTGGGGCCCGCGAGACCCCATCTTCTCGGACCGGTACCTCAAGGACCTGATCAACCGCCTGCCCCACGCGGACGTGCACCGCTTCGAAGGTGCAGGGCACCTTGTAGCCGAAGACCGGGATATTGCCGGACCAATCTTCCAGTGGCTCGCCGCCAACGAGGCCGTCGCGGGATCCCCCGGCGCAGCCGGATATGCAGGCGCTGAAGATGCAGGCCCCGAAGAAGCAGGCGCTGAAGATGCAGGCTTGGCAGGCGCAACCAACCCCGAAGGCTTCCGACCCCTGTGGGACCTCCTGGACAAGCAGGCTTTGTCGCCCGGCGGTGGCGAAACCGCCGTCGTGGAAATGGCCGCGGACGGTTCCACCGCCCGCTCCCTAAGTCGGGAACAACTGCGGCGGAACGTCCTGGATCTCGCTGCCGGACTCGCTGGAGCCGGAGTGGGCCCTGGCAGCCGGGTGAGCCTGATGGTTCCGCCAGGCGTGGATCTGACAGTTGCCCTGTACGCGTGCCTGCGGTTGGGTGCCGTCGTGATCGTTGCCGACGCCGGTCTGGGAACCAAGGGCCTCAGCCGTGCTGTGAAAGGTGCCACACCCGACTTCCTCATTGGCATCGATAAGGCGCTTGCTGCAGCCTCGGCCTTGGGCTGGCCCGGTGAGCGGATCAGCGTTAAGGACCTTCCATCCGCCCGGCGTCGGCTCCTCGGGGTGCGCACCTCGCTCACCTCCCTGGGCAGGCCTTCAGCTGGACGTGACGGGCAAACTCCTCCGGCCGTCGTCGACCCCACAGCTCCGGCCGCGGTCCTCTTTACCTCCGGTTCCACCGGCCCGGCGAAAGGCGTGGTCTACACGCACCAGCAGTTGGCCGCGACCCGGGACACGCTGGCCGCGACCTTCGGAATCCGTGCGGGTGCGCGGCTGGTGGCTGGATTCGCGCCCTTCGCGTTGTTGGGACCCGCGCTTGGTGCCGTCTCCGTTACGCCCGCCATGGACGTCACCTCCCCCCGCACACTGACGGCACGAGCATTGGCCGACGCCATTGCTGCCGTCAACGCGACCGTCGTTTTTGCCTCGCCCGCAGCGTTGCGCAACGTGCTGGCAACACAGGACGGGCTGCGGGAGGCAGACCGGAAAGGACTGGCCGGCGTGGACCTGTTGCTCTCTGCCGGTGCTCCGATCCCCGAGCCGCTCTTGGCAGAAGTCCAGCGCTTGCTGCCCGCGGCGTCTCTGCGGACCCCTTACGGGATGACCGAGGCCTTGCCTGTCGCCGACATCACTCTTGAGCAGATCCAAGCCGCGGCCTCGGACGCCTCGGCAGGCACCGTCGTAGGCGCCGGTAACGGCGTGTGCGTCGGCTGGCCCGTTCACGGCGCCCGGGTGGCAATCGTGCCTTTGGCCAACGACGGCAGCGCTCCCGCCTCCACACCCGTGACGGATGCGGGAGTGACGGGAGAAATCCTGGTCAGCGCAGCGCACGTGAAGGACTCGTACGACCGGCTTTGGCTGACCCAGCAAGGAAGCACCGACGTCCCCGGGTGGCATCGCACCGGCGATGTTGGACACTTCGACGGGGCAGGACGCCTGTGGGTTGAGGGTCGCCTGGCACATGTGGTTACCGCGCCGGACGCTGTGGTCACGCCGGTGGGCTCCGAGCAATGCATCGAACGCTTGGACGGCATCAAGGCGGCAGCCATAGGTGGCGTCGGGCCCGCAGGGACCCAAGTCGTCGTCGCCGTCGTCGAAACTGAGCCGGCCAGCCGCACCGCTGGTCCCGCCACGCCCCAACTCGCACAGCGGGTTCGTGCTGCGGCCCGCGAGGCGGGAGTCGCTGTGTCCGCTGTCCTGATGGTTCCCACCCTTCCCACGGACATCAGGCACAACGCCAAGATCGACCGGAGCCGGCTGTCGCGGTGGGCTACGCGCGTACTTGCCGGCGGCCGCCCCGGAAAGCCATGAGGGTCCTGGTCACCGGAGCGAGCGGGCTGCTGGGCCGGGAAGTGGCCCGATTGCTCGTGGCTCATGGGCACGACGTCACGACCTTTCAACGCAGGGCCTCCGGAGTCGACGGCGTTACTGACGTGCGCGGGTCCGTCACGGACGATGAAGCGGTCCGGGAAGCCGTCCAAGGCGCAGAAGGGATCATCCACCTCGCTGCGAAGGTCTCCTTCACCGGCAAGGCCGCAGAGTTCGATGCCATCAACGTCCAAGGCACGAGCCGGTTGATCCACCACGCCCGACGGGCAGGGGCGAGCGACCTCGTTTTTATCTCCTCCCCTTCCGTGGCGAACTCAGGAGCTGCGATCGCCGGGCTGGGCGCGGAGCCGGCTGACCCCGTGCATGCCCACGGTGAGTACTCACGGACCAAAGCACAGGCGGAACTGTTGGCCTTGGCTGCTGACGCCCCAGGATTCCGTGTGACGGCGTTGCGTCCGCATATCGTCTGGGGCCCGGGTGACACCCAACTGGTCGAACGGGTTCTTGACCGGGCCAGCCGCCGTCGTCTGCCGCTTCTGGACGCCGGGGCGGCCCTGATCGACACCATCTACATCGACAACGCGGCGGCAGCGATCGTCGCAGCCCTCGGCCGCATGGACTACGTTCACGGCAAGGCCTTGGTGGTAACCAACGCCGAGCCCCGCCCCATCGGCGAGCTGCTGGCCGGCATATGTGCCGCGGGCGGTGTCCCCGCCCCTGCTTGGGCTGTTCCTGGGCAGCTGGCACGTACGGCAGGAAAACTGGTGGAAAAAGCCTGGACCTGGGCCGGACGCCAAGAAGAACCACCCATGACGCAGTTCCTCGCTGAGCAGCTTTCCACTGCCCACTGGTTCGACCAGCGCCAAACGCACGAGCTCCTGGACTGGAAGCCCGCCGTCACCCTCGATGAAGGGTTGGCCCGGCTGGCGGACTACTACCGCGCTTCGCCGGGTGGGTTGCCTGGGTCGTGGGTTTCTTGAGCTTTTCCTGATCATGTCCTGATCGAACACCTGAGTGGTTCTTGATGGTGGCCCGGCACAGTAGTTCTTATCAGCCAGAGAGGCTGGATGAGATCAATGGCCGGCCCGAAAACGGTGGCCTCCCGAAAGGACACTGATTCCCATGGCCATCAGCCTCAAAACCACCTCCGGCAAAATCCTCGCCTCCGTCGCACTGGTCGGCACCGCAGCCGCCGTCGCAGGCATGGGAACCTACGGCGCGTTCACCTCCTCAACCACGGCAAGCCAAGCCGTCACCGCCGGAACAATCACCATCGCCCTGGGCGCCCCCGGAGTAAACAACACCCTGAACGTCCCCGTCGCAGGACTGCTCCCCGGAGACAAAGTCGAAAAA